>NZ_JBFAXL010000059.1:0-54008 GCF_040680795.1 Streptomyces sp. NPDC051976 | reverse complement strand
AGTTGTCTGGCGATGCGCCCGGTGTACTCGTCGGGCTGCCCCTCGATCTTCGGGCCGACAGGCACGGCGGGCACTGAGAAGATCGAAGCGTTGTCGGTCTCGGACAGCACGGCCACCCCCCCCGGGTGCTCACTCCGCCAATCCCGGCGGAAGTGTCGATAGTGCCGAGGCGGCAACCTTTGCGCCACATGGCAAAAGAAACGAGTCCGACATAGGGGTCCCGAGAAGGAGAAACGGCCGAAAGTCGTCAGTCTTGCGAGGCGGGCGATCCTGCCGTCGCGGCAGTCGTCCGGCGAGCGGTGTCGTAGCCGGGCCTCCGCTTGCAGCAGATCCGCACCCATGTAGATCTGGCGAAGGCATCCCAGCGGCGGCTCAGTCGAGGCAGGAGTAGGTGCCGGCGAGGTAGTCGCCGACTTGCTGGCGCATGCTTGCGTGGATGTCGTACGCGTTGAGGTCGGAGGGATGGATACAACGAACATCGTCAGCTTCGTCGTTGCTGGTGGGTTCGCCGCCGGTGGGGCGGCCGATGTAGGTGTTCTCGCACTGCTCACGGATCTCGCCGTCGGTGTAGGCGACGATGTGTTTAGGGTTGGTGTAGACGCCGAGGAAGCCGGTGATCTCAGCGCTGATGCCGGTCTCTTCAGGGCATTCGCGGATGGCGCACTGTAATACTCAGTCCTGCCCATGCGTCTCCTCCAGCCTCAGACGTCCACGGGTGTGGCCGACCCAGACGGCGTAGAAACTGCGAGCGCAGTCCTCCAACCAGCCGCTGGTCTCTGCCCGCTTGAGGTGGAGGACGCGATTGGCGCTGGCGAGCTGCCGGACACGCAGAGGGTGCCCGGCAGCCAACAGGGGTGCTACTCGTCCGTGGGGGCGAAGAGGTAGCCGTCGGGGGCGAGGATGTCGCGGAGCCGGTCGTATGCGGCGCGGTCCTCATCGCTCATCTGGGGGAGGACGTCGCTGACGGTGGAGCCGTCGGGGACCTGGGCGAGGTAGGGAAGCAGCAGCTTGGGCAGTGCCTCGACGGCTTCCTCGTACTCGCGGTGGTAGTCGACTTCGCGGTTGATCTGGTCAGCGGCGATCATGAACTCCTCCCGGGTGGCGCTGAAGGCGAGGGCCTGCTCAGCCTTGCTGAAGGGCCGGCCGTCGCGGTGTGACCACCTGTTGGTGTCGGGGCGGCGGCGGAAGTCCGCGTCGCACAGCAGAGTGACGACGTCGAGGCGGATGTTGCGGTGGGTCAAGGAACTCCTTGTGAGGTAATTCGGGAAGGGTGTGTTCTTGCGGCGTACTGGGTGGGTGGCGTGGCTGACGCATCGCGTCGGTCGGACGACGGAGAGATCGCTTCGCGCGCTGTCAGGCGGGCGGTGGTCGGGCACTGCTTGGCCCAGGGACCTCCGAGAGGTCCGGTCCCGCCACCCCCGGGGCGGGAGTCGGCGAAGGCGCCTTCGCCGGGCGGCGAAGAGTGTCTTCGCAGATATCTTGCTCCCGCTCGCGGGGGCCTGCGAGAGCAATGCTCTCGCTATATCTTGCTCCTCTCGATTCGGGCGGTGGGTCGACCGTCAGCGACGTGTCCCACCCGTTGCGGGGCTGGTCAGGGCAGCTACGGGTCACCGTCCTGGTACGGGTTGACCCGTCACACCCGTGCCACCCGTCCCACGCTGACCTGCGGCGGGACGGGTGATGCGGGTCGGGGAGGGTCGGCTGCCGGTCAGCGGCGCGGACCCGTACCAGGCGAGGGTGGTGGCGGTGGCGGCCTGCCCGAACCCGGCAATTTGGACCTGGCCTCCGGGAGTGACGTCAGCCGGGCCTGAACGTCACTCCCGGCTGTCTCGGCGAGGGCGAGGGGTAGGGTCGGCTGGGGTTCGGGGACGGTAGGGGCGGTGTGTTCGGGCAGGGGGCAGTAGCGGTTCCAGGGGTCGATGAAATCGGCCTTGGCGTAGCCGCGGCGCTGGGTGCCGTCGGGGAAGCGGCGGTTGGCGGAGTGGATCTCGTAGTCCGCCAGCAGGATCTGGAGTTTGCGGGCGGTCAGTCCGGCCGGGCCTTGTTCGTGCCAGGGCGCTTCGGGGTCGGCGTTCAGGGTGTGCAAAAGCGTCTCCGTGGCCAGCAGGGGTGGGTCGCCGTGCCGGGCGAACGCGGCCCGCAGGTCGGCCAGGATCCGGACCTTGGCACCCCTGTCCTGCTCGTTGCCCTTCTCCCGCTCCGTCATCACCCGGCACGCCGTGCGCGCCCGCTGCGGCCACGCACCGCCGGCCAAGTCGGCTACCGCGACCAGCGGCTCCCACGTGTCCGCTGCCCGGTCCCGCACCGGCATCGCAGGGACCAAGTCGGATGCCTCCTCCAGCAGGGGGACCAGCCAGTCAGCGAGCCGGTCCCGCACGGTCTGCAGGAACGGCACGTCGGTGCGGGTGCGGAAGTCGTCCACGTGCTCGGTCTCCAGGCGCTTTCGCATCCGGATGATGACGGCCCGGTCCATGATCGTGTCGGGCAGGTCACCGATCCCGGCGATCGCCGCCATCGCGAAGGTCGGGAACCTCACCGGCTTGTGCTCCGCCCCCATCACACGGGTGGTGGGGCGGTTGCGCTGGTGGCCGGCGTTGAGCAGCCCTCGCATCTCCTCGTTCTTCTCCGCGACCTTGGCGCTGCCAAAGATGGTGTCGGCTTCGTCCACCAGCAGCGTCGGCGGCTCCTCTGTGATCGACCGGAAGATCGCCGCCGGAGTCGAGTTCACAGTGATGAACGGAGCGTGGACCGTCTCGTGCAGCACGTCCAGCAGCCGCGACTTCCCGCACGCCTTCGTCGGCGCCACGATCGCAAGCCGCGGTGCGTGCTGCCACGCCGGCTGCAGATGTGACGCCGCGATCCACAAAGTGATCGCATCCAGAGCCTCGGGGCTCGGCGGAACCACGTATCGGGCCACGGCGGACCGCAGTTCGTCCAGCGGTCTTGCCCCGTCACCCGACGAACGGTCCGGCGTCGGCTGGTCTGGTCCGCGCGGACCAGACGGCTTCTGGTCCGCCGGTCCGGTCCCCGCGCCTGGTCCGCTGTTCCCCTCCGCTGGTCCGCGGTCCGGTCCCCCGGCTCCGCTGGACTGGTCCACAGCCGCTTGGCCCGGACCGGTCGGTCCGCCCACGTCATCACCGCCGGTCCGCTGACCGGAACTTCCGGTCAGCGCTTCAAGTGCCGGAGCGCCGTGGTCCGCGGTGTCCAGCGTTGTGACCTGCGGGGACCACGGCCGGTTCGCGCCCTGGTCCGAGCCGGTCGCTGGTCCGGACACCAGCCTCTCGTTGCGGGTCCGGTCCGCAGCCTGCGGACCGCCAGTCCGGTCCCCAGCCGCACCGGCGTGGATCTTGTCGGACCAGTCACCGCCGGTCCGCCGGACCAGCCTCCTTGTGGTCCGCTGGTCCGCCGACCGCTCGCGGTCCGGTCCGTCCGCTTCAGCCAGTGGTCCGCTCGTCACTCTGCCTGATCCGCCGGGTATCGCGGCTGGTGGCCACGCGGGTGTCGGGGGTGCGCCGTCGGCGCCTGGGGTCATACGGGGCATGCATCACTCCTCGGAAGGTGGGGTGCAGGCAGGAACGCCCGTCCCACCGGTATTGGTTGTCCAGGACGTCGTGCGGGCTGAAGGAACGGGCCTCAGGCCGCCAAGCCGAGCAGGGTCTGCAACTCGGCAGTCACGACTCGATAGGCGTTGCCCAGCCGCAGCACCCGGCACGGGTACTCGCCCCTCTTCGCCAGCTCGTAGCCCTTGCTGCGGCCCAGGCCCAGTGCCCGGTTCGCTGTCTCCAGGTCGACCGCTGCAGGCAGTGCCAGCAACTCGTCCCGGCTCATTCCCCTGGTTATCGGACGGGCCGTATCGGCCACACCCATGCATAACTCCGCTCGTTTCGTGGAGCTCTCGGCGAACACCGTCTGGTGCTCGTTCTCCCGGCTCCAGAAACAATCATGGTGAAGGTATTGTGTCTCTGTGACACAGATCGATTCCGAAGATGAAGAGGCCGACTACTACGAGGGCGAGGAGGAGAACGACGATGTCCCAGAGTGGACCGATCAAGTCATGGCGACCGTCGCAGCCGAAGTCCGACGCCGCAGGAAGGAGCAAAGCCTGAGCGCACAGGAACTGGCGGACGCCTGCGCGGCGATCGGCCACCCGATCCCCCGCAACGTGATCGCCAACATGGAGTCCGGGCGTCGCTCCGTACTCCCCCTCGTTGACGTCATCGTGCTCGCGGAGGCACTCGATACCCACCCCGCGTTGCTGATCTACCCGTTGGGACACGTCCGCGAACTGCAACGCCTTCCCCTCCAGCACCCCATCTCCCCCTGGGACGCGATGAGTTGGTTCGTCGGAGAATCTGGCGAGGGCCAGGACTCAGCTCTCGTTAACGCTTTCCACGAGTACCGACGACATGAAGCCGTTGCCTTCAACGCGTGGAATGCCATGGGCAACCACCGTCACGAAGCGCGAATCGCCACCGACCCGAAGACGCGCGCACAAGCCCAGCGCGGCGAGGAGCAAGCCATCAGGCGCCTCGAAACAGCAGTCGCCCGCCTGCAGACCACGCGCTCGCGCCTTCAACGCATCCTCGGTCCATCGAGGAACTTGCCCCCCGGACTCGAAATGCTCACCGCCGATATCCCCGACGGAAAGGACTCCATTTGAAGGGCTCCACCCACCGTCGCTGCTACTGCCGCGACCCCGAGACCGGTCGACCGCTCGGCAAGAACTGTCCGCAGCTCGCCACGCGAAAGCACGGCTCCTACTCGATACGCCAGGAGCTCCCGCCCCGCGAAGACGGCACCCGCCGCTCCTTCAGCCGCGCCGGCTACGAAACGCTCAAAGCCGCTCAGACGGACCTCGACCACGTCCGTGCCCTCCTCAGCCTCGCCGACACCGACGACCTGGACAGCGTCGAACGCGTCGCGGCCCTTCTGGAGCGACTGGTCAAGGAAAGGGCGCCGCTGCCCAACGTCGAGGAGATTCGCCGACGCCTCCGTTCCGGGCTCGACCTACGTGGCGGCACAACCGTCGGCGAATGGCTCGACCTCTGGTTCGCCTCCAAGAAGCGCAGGAGGACGACCCTCAACGGCTACGCCTCGCACATCAACGTCCACCTCAAGCCCCGGATCGGCCACATACGACTCGACCGGCTGAACGTCGGCCATCTCGTGGAGATGTTCGACGGGATCGCCGACGCCAACGAGATCATCGCGGCCGAGAACGAAGCCCGCCGGGACCAGATCGCCTGCTGCAGGCCGCGTACGTCCGGAAGGCCGGTAGCCACCGAACGGGCGCGGCTGGCGCCAGAGCGAGCCAAGCTGGCCGGGATGCCGCCCTTCCGTAAGGTAACCGGCCCCGCCACGCAGCAGGCGATACGTCGCACTCTGCGCGCCGCGCTCAACTCCGCCATCGCCCAGCAGCTCATCACCTTCAACCCGGCGTCCCACGTCGAACTCGCCTCCGGACGACGGCCGAAGCCACTGCTGTGGACGGACGAACGCCTAAGGCGGTGGCGGCAGACAGGCGAACTCCCCGGCCCAGTCATGGTCTGGACGCCGCAGCAGTTCGGCATCTTCCTCGACGCCGCCCAGGACGACCGCCTGTACGCGCTATTCCATCTCGTCGGGTTCCGAGGCCTGCGCCGCGGCGAGGCCGTCGGTCAGGACTGGAGCAACGTCGACCTCAAGGCCGGTCTCATTACCCCGGCCAAGGAGATCGTGGTCGACGGCTGGGATCCATACGAAGCCGACCCCAAGACAGACGGTAGCGCCAACACCATCGCCCTCGACAGCCTCACCGTTGCGGCCCTCCGCGCCCACAAGAAGCGTCGGAAGAAGGACCGCAAGAAGTGGGGTCCGGCCTGGAACGACACGGGCAAGGTCTTCACCCGTGAAGACGGCTCCTGGCTCCACCCCGAGACGGTCTCCGAGACCTTCCGCCGCATCCTCGCGACGACCGACCTCCCGCCGATCACCTTCCGCGACCTCCGCCACGTCGCGGCCACTCTCACCCACGCGGGTGGTGGCGACATCCACACGGTGAAGGAGGTCCTGCGCCACTCCACGATCGCCCTGACGTCGGACACGTACACCAGCCTCCTGCCAGAACTCGACCGCGAGGTAGCGGAAAAGGCCGCTGCACTTGTTCCCCGTGCACAGCCTATGAGCGTCAAGGCAACCGCTGTTCCTCCCGCGATCGGCCGCTCCCCGCGCAGGTAGGAACTTCTCGCACACGTGCGCCCCGACCTCGGAGGCGGTCAGGGCGCACGGGCATTCACTTGATGGCGCTTCCGCCAGTCTCGGCCTGTTGCCTGCGTTCCAGCA
This sequence comes from Streptomyces sp. NPDC051976, assembly GCF_040680795.1. NCBI lineage: Bacteria > Bacillati > Actinomycetota > Actinomycetes > Kitasatosporales > Streptomycetaceae > Streptomyces > Streptomyces sp. NPDC051976. Next base: position 47,687 of record NZ_JBFAXL010000059.1, on the reverse strand, counting down.
GCGAAACCACCCGGCTGCTCACCTGTTGAGCGTTGGCTGTGGAGGTGGTTGGTACAGGGAAATCGTTGTCAGGCGTGCGAGCCGCCACGGTGCCGAATAGATACGGCGGTACGCGGCACTGCTCAACCAGTCTGGCCTCGGCGATGCCTTCCTGTGTCAGCAGTTCTACGGCCCTGGGGAGAAGCGACGGCTGCTCGATCGCGCTAACCAAACCTGGTTCGTTCCGGCGCCAGCCGCGGGTCGAAATTGTCGTCATCGCATTGCGGTAGGACACGTCGCTGAGCCGGCCAAGCCAGCGGGCCCGATACAGCAGAGCCTGGATGCTGACGCCCCACTGCTCTTTCAGGCGGGCCAAGACCCGCCAAGCAGTGCCTCCCATCGCGGCTGGCAGTAGGTCACGGATCTGATCGGCAGGCATGAGCAACTCGGCGGCAAAGCGGTGGGCCTGGTCTTCAACGATCCGGCCTCCCGGCTCGGCGTCACTGTGCATGACGAGGTGGCCCAGTTCGTGCGCAACGTCGAAGCGTTGACGGTAGTAGTCCCGCTTGATCGGATTAAGGACCACGACCGGCCGCAGTCGGCTGTCGAACGAGTAGGCGTCGACCGAGGCTGCCTGTGGCGGACTGAAGACCACAAGGACCCCGTGATTCTCCAGCAGCCGCACAAGGTGGCCGGCAGGGCCGGACTCAATTCCCCATTGCTCCCGGACAAACCGCGCGGCCCGCTCTGGGCCGTCGCCGTTCTGGTCATCCACGGACACCGGAAAGCTCGGCACGTCGGGATGAGGGAACTCGACGTGTCGCTCGAGGCTCGCTGCGATGTCCACGGCGAGCTGGCCGTAGGCGAACGCCTGGTCCCGTGCCAGCTGGCTGGTCGAGCGCAGCGAGCGAAAGTGCGGCGTGGTACTCAGCGCCGCAACATCCTCCGGACGGACCGCGAAGAAGCCCGGATCAACAGACAGGCTCAATGCCAGCTGCGCCACCGTGGGAGCAGTGGGCCGTTTGGCCCCTGACTCCCACGCCGCCACGGCAGTCGCACTCTTGTCGACGAGGCCCGCAAGATCACTCTTGCGCAGCCCGGCCAGATGCCGGGCCAATGTCAGCCGAGCCCCGTCGAAGAATGGAGATACCTCCGCCGCGCGGTCAGAGCTGGACGTACGAGGGCTCACTGCCCATCACTTGCGCGGTCATCACGCACTTCTTCTGCCGGACGACGCAGGCGAACTGGGGCGTCCGGCACCGTGTTCGGGCCAGTGGGCATAGGCGCATCGTCGATACGACGTCCGCCGTCGGCGGGCGGGGTCCCCATGAGGTCGTGGCGCCAATGCCAGGCCTGACCACCGCCAGGGTTCAGACGGGGGCGTCCCAAGAGCAGCTCGGACAGTCGGCTGAGCGGATCAAGGCTGTGGGCTACGACGTAGGTCGTGAGGTCAAGTTCCTCTACTGCCGCCAGGGCCGCGATGAGCCCGCCGATTTCCTCCGGCGCGAAGTCCTCGAACAGCGAAGGTTGCGGCGGCTCAGGATTGCGCTGGCGAGCTACCCGCTGCTTCGTCGGGCTCTTCTGCGGCCAAGGAATCTGGCCGAGCTTGCCGTAGGGGCCCGATGCAAGCAGGATGCGGGTCCGTCCACAAGCCCAACCAGGACTACCGTTCAGGTTGGAGCGGCAAACCTGAACGGCGTCCAGCCGAGGCATAGTCTCGATGTCCACTTCGGACAACTGGTCGTACAACACGTCCAGATCAGCGTCGGCGTTGCCGGAGTGCACGGCATAGCGCTCACAGGCGAAGACACGGTCCAACCGGTCCCGGTACAGAGTGAACCTGGTGTTCCCGAGCCAGGCGGCGTCATGCCCGTCGCCCTCGGAGTACGTCTCCAGCGACCGAGCGGTGGCTGACACATGCGCCCAGCGCAAGGCAGCCAGGACCCCGGCGCCGCCGAGCTCCGCGATAACATCCTCTTGTTCGCTCACGGTGAGAAAGCTACACCATAACCAGTAATTCATGTGCCAGACTCAACCGTATCGGCGCGCCTGAACATCGAACCACACTGCGCCGCCCGAACGAAGTGAGGCTGCCAAGGTGCGCGCAACCAAGCGTGAGGTGGACGAAGTCCGTGAGTACGTCGTGGGCCAGGCCGACGAGGAAGTCGTCCACCTCGAGAAGGTGGCATCCGAGTTGGTGGGACCAGTACGTCACGACATCTGGGACGTGCACTGTCCGGACAGCCGGTGGTGGGTGGTCACCAACCCCACCAACCTCTACGACCAGACGGACTTCAAGAGCCGTGACGTGGTGCTGACCTTCCACATCGGGCTGATGCTTCGCGTGGAGTACGCGCAGGAGCGCGACGTACCGGTCGCGCCCGGCTCTGCCGAGCTACTGCCTGGTTCTTGGCGGCGCTGGCAGCAGGCCTTCGACGCATACGACAGTGGCGACGAGGCGGAGACCTTCCAGTCGGTGGGCGTTCGACTCCGGGAGTGTCTTGTCTCCTTCGTCGGCGAGACTCACGACGATGCGCTGGTGCCCGCCGGGCAGACGCCGCCGAAAGCAGCCGACTTCAAGGGCTGGACCGATCTGCTGGCTAACAGCATGGCGCCAGGCGACTCATCGGCTCGACTTCGCTCGTATCTGAAGAAGCTAGCGGTAGAGACGTGGGAGTACGTCAACTGGCTGACACACGCTAAGAACGCGGTACGGATGGACGCCGAGATTGGGCTGAAATCGGTCGAGCACCTGCTCGGCATGTTCACGGCAGCGCGAATCCGGTTTGGGACGACTCCGATGCGGTGTGGGGCGTGCGGTTCGTACAAGGTTGTAGCCGGTACCTGCCGACACTGCCAGTGGGGTGATCCCTCCTACGTCCCGCCTGGGCTGCATGAGTGGTCCGAGGAGGAACAAGCTCGGCGACTGGCGGAACCGTGCACGCCAAGCTCGGAGATCTCGACGTTCATCAGCCCGAACGACTTCTAGCAACCGCTGAGGGAAGCGCCTTCATGCCTACTTGTCCCTTCTGCGGATCCACCGGCAAGCTGACCGCCGAGCATGTCCTCGGGGACTGGCTGTCACGGACTGGCCTGGACTTGAAGCCCGTGCCTCATGGAGCCGGTCCACTGAATCGGGTCGGACAGGAACTCGGCGTACGTCCGCCCTTCCGTCAAACAGTGCGCGTCTGCGCCGACTGCAACAACGGATGGATGAGCCGCCTTGAAGAAGTGGCCGGGCGGATCCTGCGGCCCTTCATCATCGGCGAGCCCGGGCAGATTGAGGCCCAAGACATGGGAGCAATCGCAGCGTGGATCCAGAAGACAGCGCTAACGGCCATGCTCGTCTCGTCCGAAGACCAACGGAACGCTGGCTACGGACTCCCTTCGTCCGAGTATCGGGAGCTGCGAGGACTACTACGGGACGAGGTGCAGCCCCTCCCAGCCAGCCAATTCTGGATAGGACGGCACGAAGGGGTTCGTGGCTGGTCGGTTCGGGTGACGCCGCTGATCGTAACTGCGCAGGGGCTACCAGAGCCGCAGCAGCCTCAGGGCTACGCCATGACCGTCGTGCTCGGACAGGTGATACTGCACGGAGTGCGGTTTACGACGCCGAGCCTGCAGGTCGAATTGACCACGCGGCATCATTTGCCACAGCTATGGCCAACAACGGGGCCAGTCACATGGCCTCGCGGAGCGCCTGTGGTTGATGCGGGCTTTCTGGGCTTCGCAGGGGGCAAGGACCTGCAGTCCACCGAGCATCAGATCCAGGTGCTGCCGTGGAAACCCGCAACCGACCTACCCCAGAGCAGAGCCGTCGACGGCATGGTGGAGCTGCCCGTCGCCTGTGGCCAACACATGGTCTACTACCCCGCCAGGCTGGCGGACGAGGCCGTGCACGGCAGGTTCTATGCGTTCGGGACAGCGTGTGAATGCTCCACGGCCTACATGATCCACACCGAGCCTGACGGTGCCCATTGCAAGGCCATAGGCACGGCCGAAGGCATCAGCAACTTGTACGAGAACCTAGCGGGCGAGGAGATCATGATCCGTGATCAGCATGGCTGGTTTCTCTGTAAGCGATTGACAACCTCTGAACTGTTTGAGGAGAAGAGGCCCTCATGATGCGTCGTACGCCTTCCGCCAAAGTCGCCAGCGAGGGAGTAACCCGCGTCCAGCAGGCCATCGAGACCAAACTGGGCTGGCTGTTTCGTAACCAGCCCACCGAGGACTACGGCATCGACGCCCATGCCGAGATTGTCGACGGAGAGGATGTACGCGGCCGACTCCTAGCGCTCCAGATCAAGAGCGGCGAAAGCTGGTTCAAGCAGTCAGGCCCGGGCGGCTGGTGGTTTCGGCCCGACACGGAGCATGTGCAGTACTGGCTCAATCACTCCCTGCCGGTCGTAGTGGTGCTCTTCCACCCGGCGACGCAGCGGTGCCACTGGCAGTTGGTGGACCGAACGACGCTGCAGGAAACGACCGCCGGCAGCTGGAAGCTGCTGGTACCGGAAGCCCAAGTGCTTGACGAAGGAGCGGCTATCCCCCTCCACGCCGCAGCCGAAGGCGATCCGTACGTCCTGCGTATTCGGGAGCTGCAACTGGCGCGCCCATGGATGGAAAGGCTGGCCCAAGGCGAACGGCTGGTCATCCACATCGAGGAGTGGGTCAACAAGACCTCAGGACGCGGGATGATCTCGCTCGGAGTGGACAACGAGGATGGCAATGATCCCGAGGAACTCGTGCGCTGGCACATCATGCTCGGTCTCGCCAGCTACGCCGAAGTAGTGCCGAGGCTATTCGCCTGGGCAGATGTCAGCATGCACGAGGAGACGTACGGCGACGCTGAGCACGACGAGTACGAAGCCGAGTACGTGATCTTCGACAGCGAGGGAGAAAATTTCGACAACTTCGACATTGAACGCGAGAGCGACTGGCAGAGGTTTCAGGTGGCAGAGAAGTTACGCCCATACGCAAATGGCGCCGGCGAGGTGGATTTCTGGCGGCTTGAGCTGAGGCTGAACGAGCTGGGCAGGGCGTTTCTGCTAGTCGACAAGTTCGGGATGGAGGGCGGGAGGCAACTCGTGCGCTAACCCCAAGCAGCCCCATCGACCTTGCACGCTACGGTGCCCGGGTGGACGACGAAGCGATCATCAAGCTGTCGCATGACCAGGCGTTCGTACTGTCTCACTGGTTCTATGAGGTGGAGAACTCTGGTGAACTCGACGCCATCGTTAGGGACAGGGCGGTCTGGTCCCCACTGCATGCCATCTCAGGCGCGCTCGAAACAACCCTGGCGGAAATGTTCATGCCGGACTACTGCCTCCGGCTGGAGGAAGCAAGGGAGCGTTTGGTGACTGCCACCTATGGCGACTCGGTCGAGGCACCAGGCGCCGACGCCGCCTCGTAACCGGGACGCTCCACGCACGCACGCCAGGGACCAACACTGGGAAAACTTGATGAGCCGGTCGTGAGTCCGCGCCGCAGCCGATACCGGCCGACCGCCCCCAGCCTGGTCGGCCAGGTCTGCCGATCACCGTGCCGACCCGCCGACCGTACAGCCGCTCACGCATCGCTCACGCACGGCCCCCGGCTTGCCGGTGTCCCGGCCATCTTCCGACGACCGGGACACCATACCCGCAGGTCAGCGGCCTCCAAGGAGGCCCGACCCGGTAGGCCGTGTGGGACTCGAACCCACAACCAATGGATTAAAAGTCCACTGCTCTGCCAATTGAGCTAACGGCCCGCACGCCGAAGCATAGCTGGGACCTGGGGCAGGCTCCGAGTCATATGGGGTCAGGGGGGTGGGGGACCGTCGGAGGGGTGGGCCCGCCGACCCCTCCGACGGTGCCCCACCTCCCGGCCTCTCAGCTCACAGCAGCGCCTTGTACGCCTGCCAGCCCCAGCCGATCTTCACGCGGGGCGTGAAGGTCCCGTCGCCCTTGCCGTCATAGCGCCACAGATTGCCGTCGCCGTCGCGGGCCACGAGGTCGTTGCGACCGTCACCGTTGAGGTCGCCGGCGCCGACGATGGCGTTGTAGACGTTCCAGCCCCCGCCCACCCGCTGGCCGGGGCCGACGATGTCCATGTTGCCGTCGCTGAAGTACCGCCAGAGAACGCCTGCCTTGTCCCTGGCGAGCACTTCGCTGCCATAGCCATAGCCGTTTTGGGCGTTGGGGTTCTGCGCTCCGACGAGGGTGTCGTAGACCTGGTAGCCGTAACCGATGTTCCTGGGGGGAGCGAACGTCCCGGCGCCCGTGCTCGCGTAGGAGAAGAGATCGCCCTTCGTGTCGCGGGCGATGAGGTCGGGCCAGCCGTCGTTGTTCATGTCGCCCGGTGAGACGAGGGAGTTATAGATGTTCCAGCCGCCGCCAATCACGTGGTGGGGGCTGCTCGGGGTGAACGCGTGCCCGGGCGTGCCGTCGTAACGCGTGAGGTGGCCGGAGGCATCGCGCACCAGCAGGTCGCTGGGGCCGTCGCCGGTGAGGTCGCCGGTCGGGATGAGCAGGGACGTGGAGGGCCAGCCCGAGCCGGACGCGCTGGTCGCCCGCACCCCACCGGGGGCGGTCCCGGTGCCGGGCCGGACGTCGAGGCGCCCGGTGGAAGTGAGCGCCAGCACGTCTCCGGCACCGTCACCGGTGTAGTCGTGGGCGGGCCCGGCGTGGCCGATGACGGGGACCGTGCCGGTGGTGGCCGCTGGGGATCCCTGCCCGTTCGCGGGCGTGAGGGTCAACGTCCAGGTGTAGTCGCCGTTGGCGACAAGTCGCCCGGCCGGGTCTCTGCCGTCCCAGACCGCGGCCACGACACCCCGTGCGGCACCGCCGGTCAGCGTCCGCACGATCGTCGACGTGCCCTTGCGCCGCAGGTCGACGCGCCACGAGGCGACCGGGCCGCTCGTCGTCCACTGTGGACTCCAGCCGCTCGTGAAGACGTTGGCGGTGGTCGTCGTACCCGTGCTCGACAGCACCGCGATCGGCGACTGCGGCACGCCGGACGGCACCACATGCGTGGCGGCCTCCGCGTCCGAGTACGCCAGGAAGCCGCGGTACTTGTCCACGGTCCAGGTGATGTTGCGGTCGTCGTCGTACGGTCCGGCGGGCAGATCGGCCACCTTGCGGTCGGCGGCAGCCGTACCGGCGTGTACGTCGGTCAGCAGCAACTGCCCGTCCGCGTGCCGCAGTACGAACCCGTCGCCCAGCAGGGCGTGACCGGACGGCACACGCACCGACTTGCCCGACGTGCTGTCCCACACTCCGGCCGGACCGTCCGCGCTGCACGACCAGTACAACCAGCGGCCCAGCACCTGCAACTCCTGCGGCACGCAGGGCGCGTCGGTGGTGACCGTCCTGGCGCCAGTGCCGTACACAGTGTTCTCAGACGTGAAGCGACCCGCTGTGGTTGTCGCCGTCCAAAGGGTGTCGCCCCACAGTGCGGCCGCCACGATAGGCCGCACTCGGTGCGTGGCCTCGGTATTGGGGCTCAGGAGGTACTGCTTGCCATCGGAGCTGTTGTCATAGAGCACGAGGTCGCCACTGGCCGAGACGATGCGGCCGCCAGGCGGCCCGATGGGGGTGTTCCAGCTGGGACCGGACGTGTTCATGTACGCGTGCCCGATGGGGTCGATCCACGTGTACGCGGCCCCCGTGGCGCCGCCCCCGTCGACCAGTTCGACGCAGCGGTCCTGGCCGCACCGGGGAATCTCGTCGTCCCACAAGGAAGGGCGGCTCATTCGGTCAGTGGTGGCCGGTGGTTCGGGGGTCTCGGCGACCCCCACATCGGCCTGTGTGCCGTCGGCCCCCGTCTCCTCGTCGGAGGCGTGGACCTGGACACGACGGAGTTCGCCCCGTGCGAGGGACAGGCCGACGTTCTGCGGATGGGCCGTGGTGAACGGCTCCAGCACCACCGGCGGTCCGCCATCCGCCGGAATCTTGTAGGTAGCCCATGTCTCGGGCGCGGGCTGGGCATCGACAAGCCCGCCACCGTCGGTCGCCGTGCGCACTGCGCCGGCGGCCGTCAGCAGGACGCTCGGCGTTGTGCCGTCGAGCGGCACCGAGTAGAGCGGGCGGCCGGATGCGGTGTTCAGCGGGGAGTTGATCCCCGCCACGATCAGTGCGGAGTCGGTGAGCGCCATCGAGAAGTTGCCGAGGGCGCCAGCAGGCACGCTCAGGTTGCGCGGCGCCGCCTGTGGATCGTCGACGCTCCGCAGGACGGCCGTCCCGTCCCGGTGGCCCCAGCCGAAGTCCCGGTGGCTGAGCAGCAGGCTGCCGCCCGTGGGGCCTGTGTACGTGACGGTGGCCTTGTCGGTGTCGATGAGCACCGACTCCGGGGAACTGCCTGCGGTCTGCAGGAACAGCCTGCCCGGTACGGCGGCGGTCGCTACGAAGGAGTTCGACACCCCGGCCGACTGCCAACCCTGCACGGGCTGGTCGGACAGGCCACCGTCAGGATCCGGCGCGTACAGATGCAGAGCCGCGCCCGAGGCCCCGTCGGTTGCGCCCTTGACAGGGACAAGAACCGCCAGCGACCAGCCCTTGGACGTCGGGACGATGTCGAGGAACTGCGCGCCGGTCGCCGAGGCCGGAAGCGCGTAGGTGGTCCAGCTGGCCGCTGCGGCGTCGTACACGCGCAGTTGGCCGGGGTCGGCGAGAATCCACATCACGCTCGTCCCGCGCCCATCCGCAGACATCCGCACGGCCTCGGCGCCGAAGTCGTGGACGGCGCCGCCGTCCGCCGGGTGCCACACATCGTGCCGCTTGTGCACGCCGGAGAAGTCCTGCTCGTCCTCCAGCAGATACCCGTCCGCCCCCGCACCCGCCACCGTCGGCCCGACCGGCGCCGTCACGAAGGTCGACGGAATCGTCACCTCCCCCGACGGCGCGGTGTCCGCGTGCGCGAGCTGGGGCAGCGGGCCGGTGGCGGCCACGACGGCCGCGAACGCGGCCACCAGCCCCCGCCGGAGCGCGGCCGAAGGCGAGGTCCGGCCCATGGTCGTACGCATCTCGAAGTCCTTCTTCCGCAAGGCGCTCACACGAGCGCCTTGTACGTCTGCCAGCCCCAGCCGATCTTCACGCGGGGCGCGAGGAGTCCGTTGCCGCGGCCGTCGTAGCGCCACAGAACGCCCGCGCTGTCGCGGGCGAGGAGGTCGTTGCGGCCGTCGCCGGTGATGTCGCCGACGCCGACGATCGCGTTGTAGGTGTTCCAGCCGGAGCCGATGCGCACCCGCGGGGCGAGGAGGCCGTTGCCCTTGCCGTCGTAGCGCCACAGCACCCCGGACGTGTCACGGGCCAGGAGGTCGGGGATGCCGTCGCCGGTCAGGTCCTGGGCGCCGATGAGGGAGTTGTAGGTGTTCCAGCCGCCGCCGATCCGCACCCGGGGGGCGAAGAGGCCGGTGGTCTGCCCGTCGTAGCGCCACAGGACGCCGGAGGCGTCACGGGCGAGGAGGTCCGGGCGTCCGTCGCCGGTCAGGTCGCCGGGGGAGGTGAGGGCGGTGTAGATGTTCCAGCCGCCCCCGATGAGCGTGTGGCGGGAGGTGGGGTCGAGGAAGGCGCTGTAGCCGCCGTCATAGCGGGTGAGCCTGCCCGCGGAGTCGCGGACGAGCAGGTCGTTGGTGCTGGTGCCCTTCTGGTCTCCGATCGGGATGTACGTGGAACCGGTGGCCCAGCCGGAACTGCGCCAGTAGGAGACGCCCGCGACGCCGCCGCTTCCCGTGCCCGTGCGGAGGTCGAGGCGGCCGGACGGAGTGAGGGCGAGCAGGTCGCCGATGCCCTCGTCGCTGTAGTCGCGCGGGGCCTGGGCGGACCGCCGTCGGGCGAAGGCGCTCGTACGGCGCATCGCCGGGCCCACGCCGTCGGCAGGGGCGACGGTCAGCGTCACGACGTACGGGCCGTCGTACACGATGTGCCCGGCGTCGTCCTTGCCGTCCCACTCGGCGGTGATCTGGGAGCGTTCGGCGCCACCGCTGATCGTGCGGACGAGTGCCCCGCTCCCCGCCTTGCGCACCTCGTACTTCCAGGAGGCCGCCGGGCCCGAGAGCACCCACAACGGCGCGTCGAACATGCCGCTCATCAGCGTGTCGAGCGGGGAGGACGCGGTGCCCGACGGGATCAGGTGGATGATCGCGTCCGGGGCGATGTACGCGATCTGGCCGCGGAACTTGTCGACGGTCCAGGTAACCCCGCGGTCGCCGCCGGGCAGCGTCGAGGCGGGCAGCGCGGCCACCGTACGGGTCGTACCGGTGCGCACGTCGGTGGCCTGGAGCGCGCCACCGGGGTGGCGCAGCACGAAGCCGTCCCCGAGCAGGGCGGGACCCGCGGGTACGGCGACCGACTTCTTCGCCGTGCGGTCGTACACGCCCGCCGGGCCGTTCGCCCCGCAGGACCAGTACAGCCAACGCCCCAGCGCCTGGACGTCCTTGATCGCGCAGGGCGCGAGTGTGGTGACCGGCGACAGGGCGATCGGCCCTCTCGTGTCGTCGCTGCGCAGGTCGGTCTGGGCGACCTGCCCCTTCGTGCCGGTCGCGGTCCACAGCGTGTCACCCCACAGCGCCGCCGGGGCGATCGGCCGGGTGAGCAGCACCTTCCGGTATCCGGGAGAGATCACGTACTGCTTGCCGTTCGAACCGCTGTTGTAGAGGTCGGTGTACTCGCTCTCGTCGACGATCCGGCCGCCCGTGGAGTCGAGGGGGACGCCTTCTTGCCCATAGCCGTACGTCGTGCGGACGGTGTCCTTGCCGTCCGCGGTCCGCTGGACGTACGCCGTGCCGTACGTCCAGCTGCCCGCGGCGAGTGCCACCGAGCAGTGGTACTCCGCGTCACAGGTGTCGGTGGGCTGCCCGGCGAGGTAGCGGTAGGTGAACGGTGCGCCGGGCTGCGGGACGGGACCCACGCCGACGTCCAGGCCCTGGAGTTGACCGGCGAAGGAGCCGTTGTCGTCCGGGATGCCCTCCATGTACGTGAGCCTGCCGCGTGCGAACGCGAGCCCGTAGCGCACCGGCTTGAGGACCTTGTTGGGGTGGAAGTCCGTCGGGGCGCCGCCGGACGGTGCGATCCGGTAGGTGTCCCAGCCGTCCGCACCCGAAGCGGCGTACACGAAGGCGCCGCCGTCGGACGTGGCCTGCGGCCCCGCGGCATCCGCCAGCATCACGGTGGCCGGGCCGCCGTCCAGGGGCACGGCGTAGAGCGGATCCTGCTGCCCGTCCTCGTAGCCCGCCTCGTGCCGGACGGCGAGCAGCGCGCTGTCGGTCAGCACCACGTCGTAGGCGGTGGTGTCGGCGTGCGCCTCGGGCGGGAGTGTGACGGTACGCGGCGCGGCCTGCGGGTCCTCCATCGAGTAGACCTGCGCCGTGCCGTTCGCGTACGTGGCGAACGCGTCGCCGGTGTAGCGGATCACGGGGCTGGCGCCGGTGCCCACGGACTCGTTCGCGGTGTACGTGACGGCGCCGGTGGTCGGGTCCACGAGGCTGAGCCTGGCTTTCCCGTCGACGGTGTTCACCAGGACCAGCCGCTTGGCCGCCTCTCCGGTGGGCGCCACCCTGGCAGCGGGCACGTTGTGCGTCACGCCGGATAGCGGGACCTCCCTGAAGGCGTCCCCTTCCGCGGCCAGGAGATGGTAGTCGTAGCCGGTGAGATGGCCCGCCGCGTCCACGTTCGTGGTGGCGGCGGTCACGGCCCAGCCGTCGGGCGTGCCTGTCGCGTTCATCACGGCGAAGCCGGTGGGCAGCGTGAGATCGGTGGCCGTGCCCGTCGCGGGGTCGAGCAGACGCTCGGTCCTGGGCGACGGCTGGTAGGCGACGCGCTCGGTACCGTCGGGCAGGCGCACCGGATAGAAGCCGCTGTAGGACACGCTCAGCGCCCGCGTCGCCCCACCGCCGTACGGCACCCACGTGTAAGTGTTCGCCGTGTCGCGCACGTAGCCCGTGGCCCCCGCCAGCCACACCCGGTCGGCGGGGCTCGGACGCGCCTTGTTCACCGGCGGGATCGCCACGTCGTACGCCCCGGGAGCGGCCGGTGTCTCCGCCGACGCCTCCCCGCCCACCACCCCGAACAGGGGCGCCGCCAGCGCGAGCGAAACCGCCGCGGCGAGCCCGCCGCGGACAACGGCGCGTGCCGCCACTACTGCCTCCAGTGCTACTGCTTCAGAGGAGGCGGCATTCCGGCGGCGCGGCAGCGACTGCCGCGCGACACGCTGGACTGCTGATACGAGAAGCCCCCGGCCCCCCGGCCCCGACCCCCGTCGCCCCCCGGTCGACCTTGATCGACCCCCATGCGAACGTCCGCACTGTAACAGCAGCCACCCAGGTCACGGCAGGGGTAGGGGGGTTCGGGGATTCAGGGATGCAGAGGTTCAGAGGAGCGCCTTGTACGTCTGCCAGCCTCCGCCGAGCGACACGCGCGGCGCGAACAGGTAGTCCCGTGTGCCGTCGTAGCGCCACAGCCCGCCCGCTGCGTCGCGCGCCAGCAGTTCCGGCCGACCGTCGCCGTTGAGGTCGCCCACTCCGACGACGGAGTTGTACACATTCCAGCCGCCGCCGATCCGGACCCGCGGCCGAAGGGCACCGGTGCCGTTGCCGACGCCGTCGTAGCGCCACAGCACGCCGGACGCGTCTCGGGCAAGCAACCGCCCGACTCCGTTGGGTGTGTTGATTCCGGTCATCAGGGTGTAGATCCCGTAGCCGTAGCCGATCTTCACACGCGGCGCGAAGGCTCCGGCCCCACTGCTCTCGTAGAGGTACAGGTTGCCCGCGGTGTCACGGGCCACCAGGTCAGGATGGAAGTCGCCGTTGAAGTCCCCTGCGGATATCAGGGTGTTGTAGATGTTCCAGCCGCCGCCGATCAGCATGTGGGGCGAGGACGGGGTGAACGGCTTGCCGGGCTGTCCGCTGTACCGCCACAGCTTGCCCCCGGAGTCCCTGACCAGGATGTCGTTGTACCGGTCCTCGTCGAGATCGCCGAAGGGAACGATCGTGGAGGACGTCGGCCACCCGGAACCGGTCGGGCCGGAACCCAGAGTGCCGCCGTTGCTGGAGCTGCCCGTACGCATGTCGAGTCGGCCGCTGGGCGTGACCGCCAGCAGGTCGCCGAACCACTCGCCGTTGTAGTCCCGCGCCCACGCGTACCCGGAGACGCTCAGGTGCTCCGACGTCACGACGGCCGCGCCCTGCCCGTCTCCCGGCTGGGCCGTGAATGAGACACGGTACGAGACGCCGTTGGGTGCCTGTTTGCCGCCCGACGTCGACCCATCCCATGTCGCCTCCGCCCTCGCGCCGCCGTGCGCGGTTCCGCGCAGGCTCGCCACGACGGCGCCGGTTCCGTTCGTGATGGTCACCGACCATGTGCGGGACGGGCGCGAGAGTTGCCACCGCCCCTGCCATGTGCGGTGTTCGGGCGAGAGCCACGGCGAAAGGTCGAGCCACCCGTTCTCCCCTCCCCTCGACAGCAACGTCATGGGGCTGCGCGGTACGGCTACCTGCTTCACATGAATACGCTGATCCGCGTCCAGGTAGGCGACGTCACCGCCGTACTTGTCGACGGACCAGGTGATACCGCGTTGGGGAGCCGACGCGCCCGTGGGCACATCCGCGAAATCGCTCGTGGCGGCCGTTCCGGAGTGGAAGTCGGTGAGGAGCAGCTTCCCGGCTGCCGTGTCCTGGCGTACGAGATAACCGTCTCCGGGGAGTGCGTCGCCGGTGGGGACGGCGATGCTCCGGCGCGCATTGCGGTCGTAGACGCCTGCCGTGGTCCCGCACGACCAGTAGACCCAACGACCCGCCGCCTGCAGGTCGTCCGGCGTGCAGGATGTGCCGGTCGTGACGGATTCTGTGGTCTTGAGCGTGGTGAGATCGGTGGCGGTGAGGGTGCCCGGGGCCGCGCCGAGCGCCCAGAACGTACTGCCCCAGACCGCGGCCGCCGTGATCGACCGCTTCAGCAACTGGGGCAGGCCGGAATCGGCGGAGAGGACCAACTGCTGATGGCCACCGGGGTCGTCGGCCACGACGTAGCGGTCGGAGGCGTCCCTGATCGAGGCGCCGGACTGCAGGTCGCGCTGAGCACCAGAACTCGGCACGTAGATGCGGGTGTACGGTGCGCCGTCCCCGCCTGTGCCGTCGTGGGTATAGGCGGGCTTGTCGTTGCCCATCCCCTGGAGGGCCCCGCACCCGCTGGTCATGTAGCTGTCGCAGTCGCTGTAGTACTCGGCGAGCTTGGAGGGATCGGTCGCCTTGGGCGTGCCCCGGAAAGACACATCCTGCTGATACGCCTGCTTGTTCTGGACGTAGGTCAGGCGACCGCCGCTGAGGGTGAGTGCCGTGACGTGGCCCGGCGTTGGGGGGATCTTGTAGCTCTCGGTCGCGGTCGGCACACCGTCGGCCCCGACGCCCACCCGCCAGATGCCCCAGTGGGTCGCGTCGGTTCCACCGGAGACAAGGGCGGTTCCGTCAGGCGCGGTGAACAGCCCATAGGCGTGAGCGAGCAGGTTGCGGCTCGGCGAACCGCCATGGATCGGGACGGCGACCGCCGCACCCTCACTCGCAGGGTCCGTGTCCGTGGTTCCGGAGCCGGTGTAGATGATCCAGTCGCCCGCCACTGCGACGGATCCCCTGGTGGTGAGGAGGGGGATGGTCACCGTGATCGGTGCCGCGCCGAGGTCGTGCCGCGGCACCAGTTGTACTGTCGTCGCCGTCTTCCGGATGGCGATGTAGTCGGCGCTGAGGACATCCGTGGAACAGTCCGAGCCGGGGATGGCCTTCACCGTCGCCGTGGCGTAGTCCAGATAAGCGGTCCTCCCCGTACCCGGCCCGGCGCACAGCAATGCGCCGTTGGCGTCCTGCCCCTGTTGGCCGATGGTCTCGGGATTGCCGGAGATCGAGCCGTCACCGGTGACGGGTCGGTCCACCGTGGCTCCGTCGACTTCGCTCAGCAGATGAAGCGGGCTGCTCTCACCCGGCGCCATGCCTGCGAACGTCACCACGTACTGGTCGTTGAAAGCACCCGTCCAGTACTGCCGTGCGGGCAGCGTCACGGTCGAACGGGCAACGCCGGTGACCGTGTCGCTGAGAGTGGCCAAGTCGCTTCTGTCCTCGGCCGAGTGGAAGAAGAGCGAGGTGCCTCCGACGAACGATTCCCTGAGACTCCCCCACTTGACCGGGATGCGCGACGACCGTCTCGCCCGTCGCGTAGGACGTCCACAGCAGGGTGGACCCGTCATACGTGTGCAGGAACCCGTCCGCCGAAGCAGCCCAGGCGGCTTCGTCTCGGGGTGCCACACCCACGTCGGTCGGCAGCACCAGTTCGGCGGGGGTGGCCGGAGCGGCCTGGGCGACCGCGCTCAGCGGGCCGAGACCGGCGGTCAGGGCAAGCGTCACCAGCGAAGTGAAGGCAGCCCGCGTGAAGCGGTGGTGGATCATTCGGTTCCCCCCAGGAATCCTCCGCCCCCCGGCAGAGTCCGCCGACTCTAGCAACACCCGCCTCACCGCACGCGAAAGGGCCCGCCCGGAACTCACGTTCCGGGCGGGCCCTTTCAAGGGGTCAGGCGGCGTCAGCCGTTGCGCTTCCAGCGCGGCTTGCGGTCGACGGAGCCGGCGGAGCCGGTGCTGGGGCGGCGGTCGTCGCGGTTGTAGGCCGGGCGGGAGTCGCGGTCGCCGTAGGAGGGGCGGCTGCTGTCGCGGCGGTCGCGGTTGACCGGGCGGTCGTCGCGGTTGTAGGCCGGGCGGGAGTCGCGGGTGCCGTACGACGGACGGGAGTCGCGGTTGCCGTAGGACGGGCGGCTGTCACGGCGGTCGTCACGGTTGCCGTAGGACGGACGCGAGTCGCGGTCGCCGTACGACGGGCGGTCGTCACGGTTGCCGTACGAGGGGCGCTCGTCGCGGTTGCTGTACGACGGACGGCTGTCGCGGCGGTCGTCACGGTTGCCGTACGCGGGGCGGCGGTCGTCACGGTTGCCGTAGGACGGGCGGGAGTCGCGGCGGTCGTCACGGTTGTACGACGGACGGCTGTCGCGGTTGTACGAGGGACGGCTGTCGCGGCGGTCGTCACGGTTGCCGTAGGAGGGGCGGCTGTCGCGGCGGTCGAAGTTGCCGCGGTCGTCGCGCCGCTGGAAGGGGCGCTCGGAGGAGCGGTCCTGGTAGCGGTCCTCGCGCTGCTCGGGGACGACCGGCGCGGCCTCGATGGCGGCGGCGGCCTCCGCGGCCTTGGCGGCCACGGCCTCCTCCGGGTCCTCGCCGCGCTCGCGGGCCGAGCGGGCGGTGAGGCGGTCGGCCTCCTCGCGCAGTTCGGTCGCGCGGCGCTGCAGGCGCTCCAGCTGGCGGGTGGCCTCGGCGACCTCGCGCTCGGCCTGGGTGGCGGCGTTCTGGACGGCGTCGGCCTGGACGTCGGTGAGGGAACGGGCGCCGGTGATCCGGGCGACGTCCTCGTCGAAGACGCCCGCGCCGCCGATGATGTGGCGCGAGGCGTCGACGCCCGCGTCCTCCATCAGCCGGAAGATCTGCTTGCGCTGGTGCGGCAGGGCCAGGGAGACCACGGTGCCCGACTCACCGGCGCGCGCGGTGCGGCCGGAGCGGTGCAGGTAGTCCTTGTGGTCGGCGGCCGGGTCGACGTTCAGGACCAGGCCGATGCCGTCGACGTGGATGCCGCGGGCGGCGACGTCGGTGGCGACCAGCACGTTGACGTGCCCGGCCTTGAAGTCCTCCAGGGTGCGGGTACGGGCGCCCTGGGTCATGCCGCCGTGCAGCGCGTCGGCGCGGACGCCGGACTCGATGAGCTGCTCGGCGACGCGGTCGGCGCCCATCTGGGTGCGGACGAAGATGATCGTGCGGCCCTTGCGGGCGGCGATGGCGGCGGTGACCGGCGCCTTGTCCTTCGGCTTCACGACCAGCACGTGGTGGGACATGGTGGTGACGGCGCCCTGGGCGGCGTCGACCTCGTGCGTGACCGGCTTGACCAGGTAGCGCTTGACGAGGCTGTCGATCTCGTTCTCCAGCGTGGCGGAGAACAGCAGGCGCTGGCCGCCGGCCGGGATGAGGTCGAGGATCTCGGTGACCTCGGGCAGGAAGCCCATGTCGGCCATCTGGTCGGCCTCGTCGAGTACGGCGATCTCCACCGCGTCGAGCTGGGCGGCGCCGCGGTTGATCAGGTCACGCAGCCGGCCGGGGGTGGCGACGAGGATGTCGACACCGCGCTCCAGCGCGTAGATCTGGTTCTGCATGGACGTGCCGCCGCAGACGACCTTCATCTTCAGGCCGAGGACGTCGCCGTACGGCTGCAGCGCGTCGGCGACCTGCATGGCCAGCTCGCGGGTCGGGGTGAGGATGACACCGCGGGGGCGCTTGCGGTCGGTGCGGCCGCCGGCGAGCTGCGTGAGCAGCGGCAGGCCGAAGGAGAGCGTCTTTCCGGAGCCGGTACGGCCGCGGCCCAGGATGTCCTTGCCCGCCAGCGCGTCCGGGATGGTCGCGGCCTGGATCGGGAAGGGGGTGGTGACGCCGTTCTGCGCGAGCTTGCGCACGATGGCGTCGGCCAGGCCGAGGTCGCCGAAGGTCACGCCGGGCTCTTCGGTGGCGTCGTCGTCGGTGGCGTCGTCGATGGTGTCGGCGGCGTCGGTGGTGGTGTCGGTGTCCTGCAGGGGCAGGGGGGTGGCGGTGTCGGCGTCGGTGATGTCCGCCGCCTCGTTCACGGCGATGATCTCGTCGTTCTCGGGCATGACGGAACGGTCGGCACTGTCAATGGACATGCTGAAGCAAAACCTCTCGGAGACTTACGGCACGCGCCAGCTCCGTAGGTTGCTTACAACCGCCTCGATGCGGTCAGCCACAGGAGAAAAGGAACGCGCCACGCGGCGCGCATCGGTTCAGGCGCCAGGCAAGGGGATCAAACGATCTACCAGCATACGCATCCGGCGGCCCTTTTCCTAATCGCTTCCAGGGCCTGCTGTTACCGGTGCTCTGACCAGCGGCGATGCTGGCCGAACACGGATGAGCGCCGGGGTGCTCACTGCCGGGTACCACTCCATGGTGCCAGACGGCCGGGCAGACCGGCGACCGGCGTGACCGCCGTCACTGTCATCCGCCGGAGTCGGAGCTTCCGCTGGGGTCGGCCGTCGCGGACTGGCTCGGCGGGTCGGTCGGCCCGGCGGGGGTGGTCGGGGGCGGCGGGGTCGTGGCGGGCGGGGCGCCGGTCGGCGACTGCTGGGCGGAGGGCTGCGGCGCGGAGGAATGAGGGGCGGCGGGTGAGCCGCCGGGTCCGGCCGTCTTCCCGCCGCCCGGCTTGACCGTGCCGGACGGCGAGGCGCCGGGCGAGGCCGTGCCCGAGACGGTCGCCGAGGGCGACATCGCGCCCGTCCACCGCCGGGGCAGGCCCTGCCCGCCGTCGTTTCTGGACCCCTCCGCGACGCTCCCGGCACTGGCCGGGGCCCGGTGGGGCGCCTTCTGGTCGGACTCGCTCCCGGCGCTGACGCACGCCGCGGCGCTCGCGGCCACCAGCGTGACGAGGACGGCGGAGCGCAGCACCGTACGGGTGCCGCGGCTGGGGACTGGGAGCACGTGCATGCACCTCGGGCTCGCTACGGGGGGGGTGCGTACGGTCGTACGGCCGTGCGCGCGGACGGCTGATCCCCGTGTCCAACGCCCCTCGCCCCGCCAGGACACGCCCGGCCGCCCCACCGGCCGAGCGCCCGGCCGCCGCACCGGCCCGCCGCCCCCCGCCCCACCGGCGCCGGGGGCTCACCCGTAACCGAGCGCGTGCAGCCTCTCGTCGTCGATACCGAAGTGGTGGGCGATCTCGTGGACGACGGTCACCTCGGTCTCGGCCACGACGTCCTCGCGGGTGTCGCAGATCCGCAGCGTCGGCCCGCGGTAGATGGTGATGCGGTCGGGCAGCACCCCGGCGTACCACTCGCCGCGCTCGGTGAGCGGCGTGCCCTCGTACAGGCCCAGCAGGTCGGGGTCGCCGGGTGCGGGCTCGTCCTCGACGAAGACGGCCACGTTGTCCATCAGACGGGTCAGCTCGGCGGGAATCCGGTCGAGCGCCTCGCCGACCAGTTCCTCGAACTCCTCGCGCGTCATCTCCAGCACGCGTTCATTGTCGGCCAAGGACCGCTCCCCGGCGAGCACCCGGCCGTACCCGGGACCCCCACGTCAGAACCCCGCCGGACCAGGCACACCGGCCGCGCCGGAGCCCCGCCGCACCCGTCCGCTCGCGCTGCCAAACCGTTTTGGCGATACCCCGACCGATCCCATATGCTTCTCGCGTCCCCGACGTGCGCCACCTGGCGCTCACGGCAGGCCAAAGAGCCCTCATCGTCTAGTGGCCCAGGACGCCGCCCTTTCAAGGCGGTAGCACGGGTTCGAATCCCGTTGGGGGCACCACAAAGTTTTCTACGAATCCGCAGGTCAGACACACGTCTGACCTGCGTTTTGCGTGCGGGCACCCCGCCACGGCCCGGTGTCCTGGCGATCAACGACTTCGGCCGCTCCATGAAGGTGACCCCCGGCGGCACCACCGCGCTGCCGCTGCGCGTCACCAACCTGGGCAGCCGCGACGCCAAGGGCGTCGTACGGTGCTCAGCCGATGCCCTGCCGCAGCCTGCGGCGGGTGCCGTCCGCGACGAGCAGGGCCCACAGGAGCCAGACGCCCCCGACGCCGTAGACGCCGACGGCGAGGTCGGAGTAGTCGAAGTCGTCACTGATCGGGGGCACCCAGCCGGCCGGGTCGACGACGACGGTACGGGTGCTGCCGATGTCGGAGAACGCGTCGCAGCCGTCGCCGGAGAACTTGGCGTGCGGCAGCGGCTGTCCGTCGGTGCGGCGGATGTGGCACGTCCAACTGAGGCCGCCGCCCTTCTTCTTGTAGCTGCGCTTCGAGGTGATCGCCACCTCGGTGGACACCCCGCGGTGCTTCATCACCTCGAACTTGAAGACCTCGCCGGGGAGCGCGATCAGGACGATGCCGAGCGCCACCCCGGGCCACAGCATCCATCCGCTGGTGCGGACGAGCATGAGGCCGCCCAGGGCGACGATCAGGATCAGGACGGCGAGGATGATGCCCAGCGGCCCGTAGTCGGGGTTGGTGGCCAGGATCGCCAGACCGATCAGGGCCGGGGGGACGGCGACGGCGAGCGGCACGGCGAACCACAACAGCCGGCGCCGGGTCAGCCACGGTGGCCGCTTCTTGCGGACGTCCGGCTTGGGCGTGCCGAAGCTCCCGTCCTTGTACGGTCTCTTCTGCCGCTTCTTCTTGCTCCCGGACATGGCATCCCCCCGCTCGGTCAACCGGACAGCCACCCTAGGGCCTGCCTAGAGCGACGGTTCCACCTCCTTCGCCTCGGCCGCCGCCAGGGCGATCTCGGCGTCGAGGTCGATCGTGCGGGCCAGCCACCAGTAGAGGAGGCCGGAGATGGGGAGGCCGATGAAGAGGGAGATGTCGGCGCCGTCGAGGGCGTGGGCGGCGGGGCCGGTGTAGAGGGTGCCGACGGCGAAGAAGGGGATCATCGCGGCGAAGCCGACGAGGTAGGAGATGATCCCGCGCCAGCCCCAACGGCCGTACAGACCGTGCGGGTTGAAGATCTCGGCGATGGCGTAGTGGCCGCGCCTGACCACGTAGTAGTCCATCAGGTTCACCGCGGTCCAGGGGATGAACAGGTAGAGGACCAGCAGCAGGAAGTTGTTGAAGTTCTCCAGGAAGTGGGAGGTCGCGGCGAGCGCGCCGACCAAGGAGAGCGCGGCGGTGAGGCCGATGGTGACCACGCGGACCGAGAGCGTCGGGCGGATCTTGCGGAAGGAGTCGGCCGCGCTGATCAGGGTGAGCGAGCCGCCGTACATGTTCAGGGCGGTCACCGAGACGAGGCCCAGGGCGGCGAAGATCAGCACGATCGCGCCGAAGCCGGAGAAGACCTTGTCGCCCGCCGCGTTGATCGCGGAGATGGTGTCGAAGTCCTTCGGCCCGGCCCAGGCGGCGAGCAGCGCGCCGAGGACCATCAGCCAGGCGCCGCCGAGCGCGGAGCCGAAGTAGGTCCAGTAGAAGGTCTTGCGGACCGTGACGTCCGGCGGCAGGTAGCGGGAGTAGTCGGAGACGTAGATCGCCCAGCTGATCTGGTAGCCCGCCACGACCCCGAACTGGGCAAGGAACGGCGTCCACTTGAAGCCGCCGAGGTTGAACGAGCCCGCCGGGTAGTGCAGGGTGCACAGCACGCCGACGGTGAAGACACCGAAGACGGCCAGGAAGGTGTACGTCAGGAACTGCTCGGCGCGGTGGATGACGTCGTAGCCGACCAGGGCGATCACAAAGGCCAGTACGGTGATCGCCGCCACCCACCACTTGACGCCGCCGTGCGCGGTGGAGTGCATGGCCTGCCCGGCCAGGATCGAGTTGAAGACGTTGAAGCCCGCGTACTGCACGTACGCGAAGAGCCAGACCAGCAGCGCGCCGACGTAGCCGAACTGCGGGCGGGACTGGATCATCTGCGGCAGGCCGAGCTGCGGGCCCTGCGCGGAGTGGAAGGCCATGAAGAACGTGCCGAGCAGGGTGCCCGTCACGATCGCGATCAGCGACCAGATCAGGTTGCCGCCCGCGGTGATGCTGGTCAGTCCGACGGCCAGGGTCGCGATCTGGGCATTGGACATGAACCACAGGGGGCCGAGGTGCCAGAGCTTGCCGTGCCGTTCGGCCAGCGGGACATAGTCGATCGACCGGGTCTCCAGACCCGTGACCCGCGGTTGCTGCGATGTCGACACCGTTGTCTCCTTCGCGTGTGCATGACCACTTCCTCGATCCAGACACCGTCCTGGACAGTGTCGCGGCCGTCAAGATCCGCGACGTGCACCGGCGTTACGGGTCTGGACACGACATGTTCATGCCTTGGTCAATCTGGGTCGAGACTCTGGCGGACGGTCGTTACCGGCTGGTAATACACCCTGTGTACGCCACGCACCTCCCCCGTGCGCCCCGGTCACGAAGCCGTCGGCGTGCACCGACCATGCACGCTCGCCTCACCACCCAGGAGACTTCGGCATGCGCCCCTACAGCAGACGTCAGTTCGTCACCGGTTCCTCAGCCGTGGCCGCCGCGGCGGCGCTGACGCTGATGGACAGCGGGTACGCCTCCGCGGCCGAGCGCGACCGCGCGCTGGCCACCACCGCCGCCCGCGCGGTACGGATCGGCGGTACGACGCTGGAGCAGGTCGCCACCCCGGCCGGCGCCAGCACCGGCAGCTACCGGCGGCTGGCGGCCGGACCCGGCTGGCCGGTCGTGGTCCGCACCGAGCTGGCCGCCGCGTCCGCCGGGCGCGACGCGCGCCGCACCGGACTCGCCTCCTTCGTCCAGTTCACCGACCTGCACCTGGCGGACACCGAGTCGCCGGTCCGCTTCGAGTACCTCGCCCGCTACATCGACTCCGCCCACCGCCCGCAGGAGGCGCTGACCGTACGCGGCGCCTCGGCGCTGGTGGAGCGGGTCAACTCGCTGCCCGGCGGCCCGTACACGGGCATGCCGTTCTCGATGGTGATGGCGACCGGCGACAACACCGACAACCACGAGCTGATCGAGCTCGACTGGTACCTGTCGGTGATGAGCGGCGGCCGGATCACCCCCGGCAGCGGCGATCTCACACGCTACGAAGGCGTCCAGAACTCCGGCGCCACGGGCTACTGGAACCCCGAGTCGTCGTTCCAGGACGACTACAAGAAGGCCGGGTTCCCGCAGGTGCCCGGGTTCCTGGCGGCCGCGCAGCGGACGTTCACCGCACCCGGTCTGCGCACCCCCTGGTACACCACCGTCGGCAACCACGACGACAGCATCGAGGGCACCCTGCCCGACCTCGGGCTGCTCGGCTCGCTCTACACCGGCGACAGCAAGATCGAGGGCGTCGACGACGCCACCGCCGCCAAGCTGGCCGACGCCATCCAGCACGACCCGGCAAGCGCGGTGATGATCCTGCTGCAGCTCCTGGAGGGCGGCGGCCCGGTCCGGCACGTCACGCCGGACGCGCGGCGGGCGACCTTCACGCCCAAGCAGTTCGCGCAGGCACACCTCAACCCGGCCGTCACCGGCCCCGGCCCGGTCGGCCACGGCTTCACCGCCGCCGCGGCCTCCAGCGGCAAGCTGTACTACACCTTCCCCGTCTCCGAGGGCGTGCTCGGCATCAGCCTGGACACCACCAACCGGGCGGGCTGGGCCGACGGTTCACTGGGCACCGCCCAGCTCCACTGGCTGGAGTCGGTCCTCCAGACGTACAGCAGCCGCTGGTACGACACCAACGGCAACGTGGTCAGGCGCGGTTCGCAGGACCAGACCATCGTGATCTTCAGCCACCACACCAGCACCACCATGGGCAACCTGCTGCCCGACCCGTACAACCTCTTCGAGGGCCGCCACTCCGGCGACGAGCTGGTCGCGCTGCTCCAGCGCTACCCCAACGTCGCCGCCTGGGTGAACGGCCACACCCACGCCAACCAGATCACCCCGCACGGCCACGCCGTCCCCGAGCGCGCCTTCTGGGAGATCAACACCGCCTCCCACGTCGACTTCCCGCAGCACGCGCGGATCATCGAGATCGCCGACAACGCCGACGGGACGCTGTCGCTCTTCACCACCCTCGTCGAGTCCTCCGCCCCCTACGCCACGGACTTCGGCGACACCTCGGACGCGGGCCTGGGCGCCCTCTACCGCGAGCTGTCCTTCAACGACCCCTTCGCGACGCCGTCGGCGAAGCTGGGCGGCACGGGCGACCACAACACCGAGCTGCTGCTGACGAAGCCTGGCAGCTAGGGCCTACCCGGCCGGGAGGCCGTCGATCGGGAGCGCGTCCGTACTCCGCGAGGAGTATCCGGGCGCGCTCCTGTGGTCTGACGCGGTGCGCGGGGGCGGCCTGCGAGAGTGGTGGGACGACCGGGGAGGGGGTGACGAGCGATGGACGCTACGAGCACCGAGGAAGCTGCGGACCCCGCGGTGGAAGCCACTGCGGAGTCCGGTCCCGAGTCCGCGGCCGGGTCGCTGTGGCCCGCGCGGCTGCGGCGCTGGGTGCGCAGGACCGCCTTCGCCATGGCCGTCACGCTCGTCGTGGTGACCATCGCGTCGTACACGTACAACGCCTTCACCGACGGGCGCGCGGCGCCGCCCAAGGGACTGAGGTACGTACAGGCGGCCGATGTCCGTACCCGCTACCAGACCTGGGGCGCCAAGGGTTCGCCCGTCGTCCTCGTGCACGGCGCATTCGAGCAGGTCGACACCTGGTCCAAGGTCGCGCCGCTGCTCGCCCGCGACCACCGGGTGTACGCGCTGGACCTGACCGGCGCCGGCTACAGCCAGCGGCGCGGCCCGTACACCGTCGACCACCTCACCCGCCAGCTCCTCGGCTTCCTCGACGCCATGCACCTCGGCGGCCCCGGCGACAAGCCGATCCTCGTCGGCCACTCCAGCGGCGCCGCGATGATCACCGAGGCCGCGCTGCGCGCCCCGGGGCGCGTCGGCGGCCTCATGCTGCTGGACGGCGACGCCCTCAACACGGGCGCGGGCCCGCCGCCCGGGCTGCACTACGTGCTGATCGACCCCTTCCGCACCAGCATCCTGCGCCTGGGGCTGAGCACCGACTGGATCATCCGCCGCGTCTACGGCTCCCAGTGCGGCCCGAGCTGCCCGAAGCTGGACGCCGCCGGAGTCGACGAGTGGCGCCGGCCGCTCCAAGTGGCGGGCGCCGAGGGCGCGTTGTGGAGCATGCTCTCCGAGGGCGTGCCCGGACTGTCCGCCGGCCAGGTCGCCCGGCTGCGCGGGGTCGACATCCCCAAGTCCGTGGTCTTCGGCGCCCAGGACGACGTCTTCTCCCGCACCACCCCCCAGGAGACCGCCGCCCGCATCGGCGCCCCACCCCCCACCCTCATCCCGGCCGCCCACCACCTCGCCCTCCTCTCCGCCCCCACGGCGGTGGCCGCGGCGGTGGAGGCCCTGGCGGCGCGATAGACGTTGACCGGCCCCCCGCCCCCGCTCACCCCTTGCGCACGTCCCCGACGTCCTCCCACGCCATCCGGAACTTCCGGGGCGCGCCGCACAACCGCTCCGGGACGCCGCCGGGCGGACCCACCAGCACCGTCTCCACATGCTTGGCGCCGAGCGCGCGATAGAAGCCCTGTGCGGCGGTGTTCTGCTCCAGCACCCACAGATAGACCGCGCGGCCCGCCGCCCGTTCGTCAACGGCACGCGCGGCACGGAACATCAGCTCGCCCCCCACTCCCGTACGCCGACTGGCGTTGCTCACGTGCAGGTTGTCGATGAGGCTGCCCCACCGCGGGTCCTCGTCGAAGACGACATGGACGAATCCGACCAGCCCACCGCCCTCGCCGTCCGGCGACTCGGCGACCACCGTCACCCGCTCCTCCGCCGCTTCCAGGCGGCCGTCACCCCACACGGCCAGCCGGTCGGCGACCACGTCCCCGTCGAGATACGCGTCGGCGTACGCGCCGCGGTAGTGCCGCCGCCAGCTGTCCGCGTGCAGCAGCGCCACCCCCTCGGCGTCGGCCGCCTCCGCCGCCCGGTACCGCACAACTCCCACCGCACTCCCCTTCCGTCGCCCCCGCCGCCCCGACCGTCACGCTAGTAGTTTGATCACCGTGACTCTCCAGAATTTCCTCGACGGACAGGCGGGCCTGCGGGAGGTCCCGGCCGTGGCGGCGGGGCTCTCGGTCGCGGGAACCCGAAGCGTGGCGACACGCGGGACGGTCGAGGTGACCGCCGACTCGTGCTTCCGCATCGCCTCCCTGACGAAGGTCTTCACCTGCCTCGCGCTGCTGCGGACACTGCGGGAGAAGGACGTACCGCTGAGCACGCCCGTGATCGATCTGCTGCCGGGCCTGGCGGGCGACTGGCGCGCCGACCCGGGCCTGACCGTCGAGCAGATCCTCGGGCAGGTCTCGGGTCTGCGCGAGTCCGTGGACGCGGACACGGCGCGGGCCCTCGGCGCGGGCCCCGCCGCGCTGCACGAAGCCGCCCGGCTCGTCGTGGCGGCGGGCAACGACCGTGAGCCCGGCGCCCGTTGGTCGTACTACAACGGCAACTACTTCCTGGCCGGCGCCGTCCTCGCCACCCTCAGCGGCACCTCGTACGAGGACGCGCTGACGCACTCGCTGCTCGAACCGTGGGCGCTGTCCCGTACCGGCTTCGCCACTCCGCCGCACGACGCCGTCACCGGCTGGGACGGCCGGGACGCACTGCCGCCCCTCGCGTACCCCCGCACCCGCCGCCCCAGCGGCGGCCTGTGGTCGTCCGTCTCCGACCTGCTGACCGTCGGCGAACGCCTGCTCGCCGACCGCGCCCTCCTCACGGAAGTCCGCACCCCCCGCACCCGCCCCGACGACCCCCACCCGTACGGCCTGGGCTGGGCGCTCGGCCCCTCCGGCCAGATGTACCTCAACGGCCGCCTGCCGGGCTACCGCGCCGCGATGCTGCTGCTCCCCGACAAGGCCCACGTCAGCGTGGTCCTCACCAACCACCAGCAGGCACTCCCCGCGGCCTCCCGCGCCCTCAGCGACCTGCAGCAACCGCTGACCGGCGACGACCTCGGCACCGCGATCGACGCCTTCGCCGCATGAGCCTGAAGAAGGCCTGAAGAAGGCAAGCGCCACCGCCTCGCCGCCCACACCGGCTCGCCCTCCCCCTCGTTGATGCACGGAGAGCCGCTTGCGGGCGGCGGTCGGGTGAGGGAGAGCCGTGAGGAAGACGCTGGATGTCGGGGACGCGCGGATCGGGTACGCGGACGACGGCGAGGGGGAGGTCGTGCTGATGCTGCACGGGTCCTTCAGCGCGGACTGGTTCACGCCCGCGGGGCGGCGGTTGGTTGCCGGTGGGCACCGGGTGCTGAATGTGCGGCGGGCGGGGTACGGGGGGAGCTTGGATCTGGGCGGCGGGGCGTCGGTGGCGGCGCATGCCGGGCACGCGGTGCGGGTGCTGGAGGCGGCCGGGGTGGGGCGGGCGCATCTGGTGGGGCACTCGTCCGGTGCCGCGGTGGCGCTGCAACTGGCCGCCACCCGGCCGGACTTGGCCGCCTCGCTCGTCCTGCTGGACGCCGCCTTCCCGTACACGCCGGACGAGCCCGCCCATCCGGCGATGCCGCGGGCCCTCGACGCGGCGGAGCAGGGCGACTACCAGGCGGGCTTCGACCTCTTCCTCGGCGGCGTGAGCGGCCCCGGCTTCCGGGAGGTGTTCGTCCGCGAACTCGGGGAGGACGGGCTGCGGGAGGCGGTGGCGGGGAGCCGGTACTTCTTCACCGTCGAGGGGCCCGCGCTGCGGGCGTGGTCCTTCGGGCCCGAGGAGGCGGCGGCCGTCACCGCCCCCGTACTGCTGGCCGTGGGCGGTGAGTCCGAGCGACTCGGTACGGCCTACCGGGCGCGCGGCGCCCAACTCGCCTCCTGGCTCCCGGACTCCGAGCTACGGCTGCTGCCGGGCCTCAGCCACGCGCTGCCGCTGGAGGACCCGGCGGTGGTCGCCACGACGGTCGCGGAGTTCGCGGCGCTCCACCGCGGTTGAGGGCCCGGCCCGTACCCCGGCCTACGACCGCCTCCGCCGGCGCCACAGCACGAACGGCGCCGCGCCCGCCAGGCCCAGCGCGCCGGGGGCCACGTCGGCGGCCGCCCGCGCTCCCGGCTGGGAGGAGGTGCCGGGGATCGGCAGCGTGGACCAGTGGGTGACGGGCCAGGCGACGACGATCGCGCGGCCCACGACGTTGCCGACCGGCACGAAGCCGCGGTCCTTGTCGTTCTGGTGGTACCGCGAGTCCGCCGAGAACTGGCGGTGGTCGCCCATGACCCAGAGCATGCCCTTCGGCACGGTGACCTTGAACTGCCCGCCGCCGCGGTCCGCGGTGCACGGTGTGTTCCCGGCGGCGACGTACGACTCCGCCAGCGGCTTGCCGTTGACCTTGACCG
Organism: Streptomyces sp. NPDC051976; assembly: GCF_040680795.1. Classification (NCBI taxonomy): domain Bacteria; kingdom Bacillati; phylum Actinomycetota; class Actinomycetes; order Kitasatosporales; family Streptomycetaceae; genus Streptomyces; species Streptomyces sp. NPDC051976. Next base: position 19,816 of record NZ_JBFAXL010000059.1, on the reverse strand, counting down.
GCCCCGTCCCCTCGCACTCCACGGTGTCACCGGCGACCCCGATGACCCGCTTGATCAGGTCGTGCTCGGTCACCGACGGCATGACGCCCACAAAGCTCAGCGCCTTCTGCACGGGGTTCGCGTGCGACGCCCCCGCCTCGTCCAGCAGCCAGTTGTCCGGGTCGTGGAAGACGACCACCTCCCCGCGCGTCGGCTTCGACCCGAACCACGGCGTCAGCTTGTCGACCAGCACCCGGTCGCCCACCCGCAGCGTGTTCTCCATCGACCCCGAGGGAATCGAGAACGCCTGCACCAGAAACGTCTTCACCACCAGCGCGAGCACCAGCGCAATCCCGACGAGCACCGGCAGCTCCCGCCACATGGACCGCCCCCGCCGCCGCCCCTCACCCCCGCCCGCCTCCGTGCCTTCCGCCGCCGCCTCGCCCACCGGCGCCACCCCATCCGTCCCGACCGCGCGCTCCCCCACACCATCCCCCTCAGTCGTGTCGTCCCCGATACCAACGAACGGGAGTTCCTGAGCCGCCGCGTGAGCCGCCGCCTGGGGCGCAGGTCACGCGTGCGGGAGGGGGTGGGGATTCTGATACGCTGATCCAGCGACAACGGCCTGCCGGAGTACGCGGCCGGTCACCGGGAGTCACGGGGCTGGAAGCGGTGGATCCGGTGACTGGGGTCGCGAAAAACGGTGCGAGACCAGTGTTCAAGTTGTGCAAGACTTGTCCCGCGCTAGCTTGGTCCTGTGGAGCAGTTTGGAGTGCTCGCCACCCTGTCAAGGTGGAGGCCGCGGGTTCAAATCCCGTCAGGACCGCTGCGGCTGGGTAGCTCAGTTGGTACGAGCGACCGCCTGAAAAGCGGTAGGTCGCCGGTTCGACCCCGGCCCCAGCCACCGCACGACGTAGGGCCCGCCGAAAGGCGGGCCCTACGTCGTTTTCGTGTGCGGGCGGGTGCGCAGCAGGAAGACGGCCGTCGCCGTCAGGGCCCAGGCGGCCAGGACGAGGAACGGGAAGGCGTGTTGGTGGCCGCCGAAGTAGACGGCGGTGTGCTGGGCGTTCACCGAGGCACCCGGGGGAAGCCAGCGGCCGATGCGGCCGAGCAGCGACGGCAGCAGCGGCCAGGAGACGGCGCCGCCCGAGGACGGGTTGCCGAGCAGCACCATCAGGCCCCAGGTCGGCAGCAGCGCCCAGCGGCCGATGAGGGTGTTGAACATCGTGAAGACCATGCCGGTGGTGAAGAGGGTGGCGGCGAGGATCGCCCAGGACTCGGCGAAGGGCAGCCGCAGGGCGCCCAGGCCCCAGTCGACGATCGAGGCGATGGCGAAGGCGCCGAGCATGGCGTAGCCGGCGGTGAACGCGACCCGGGCGATCGGGGTGAGGGTGCCCGCGTTCACCATGAGCTGGATCGCGCCGACGAAGCCGAGGATGACGGCGGCCAGGGACACGTAGAAGATCGCCAGGCCGCGGGGGTCGCCGTGCTGCAGCGGGTTGATGTCGGTCACGGTGATCGGTACGCCGTTGGCGGCGCCGACCCGGGGCGCGGACTCGGTCAGCAGTTGGGCGACGCTGGCGCCCGACGCGGAGGAGACGTAGAGGCGGGGGAAGGGCTGCCCGGGGCCGGGCTCGCGCAGGATCGCGAACACCCGCTGCTCCTCGACCGCGTCCCGGGCCTGGTCGAAGGTGTCGTAGTGGTGCAACTCCAGCGACGCGCCGAGTGCCTCCTGCATTCCGGCCACGAACCGCGCCCGCTTGACCTGCGAGGTCGGCACCCCGGTGACGGCGGTCGGGATGTGCCGCGGGGTGGGGTTGGCCATGGCGTAGGTGTACGAGCCCGCGAAGAGGCCCGCCGCCGCGGCGATCAGCAGGACGAGCACGCAGGCGGCGAAGTACGGCGACCCCCGAAAGGCGGTCCAGGCGCTTTCCCCGGACCCGGCCCTGGACCCGGGCCCGGCTCCGGATCCGCCCGGCGCCGGGCCCGCCTCCGTGCCGCCGCCGTCGCCCATGGCCTCACGCTAGGTCGGCCGCCGCACCCCCGCCACAAGGGCGCGGCCAACCGCCGGGAGCCCCGCACCCCACCGCGCGAGGACCCCGCACCGACCACCCACCCGACCACCCCGCGAAATGCGTTCGCCCTCACTCCTCCGCGGATGCGATCCTGGACCGCGTATGTCCAGCCAAGCCACCACCTCTGATCTCGCCGAACGCCTGCCGTCGCTGACCTTGCGCGATGAGCAGCGCCTCGGCCGCCGACTCGACGGCGCACGCAGGATCCGCAAACCCGAGGCGCGGGCGGCGGTGCTGGAGGAGATCGGCCGGGAGATCGAGAAGGGCGCGCTGCGGGTCGAGGCCCGGCGGGCGGCCGTCCCGGAGATCACGTATCCCGCGTCGCTGCCGGTCAGCCAGAAGAAGGACGACATCCTGGCGGCGATCCGCGACCACCAGGTGGTGATCGTGGCCGGGGAGACGGGCTCGGGCAAGACCACCCAGATCCCGAAGATCTGCCTGGAGCTGGGCCGCGGGGTGCGCGGGCTGATCGGGCACACCCAGCCGCGGCGGATCGCGGCCCGTACCGTCGCCGAGCGGGTCGCGGAGGAGCTGCGCACCCCGCTGGGCGAGGCGGTCGGCTGGAAGGTCCGCTTCACCGACCAGGTGGGCGACTCCACCCTGGTGAAGCTGATGACCGACGGCATCATGCTCGCGGAGATCCAGACGGACCGCGAGCTGCGCGCGTACGACACGATCATCATCGACGAGGCGCACGAACGCAGCCTCAACATCGACTTCATCCTCGGCTATCTGGCCCAGCTGCTGCCCCGCCGCCCCGACCTCAAGGTGATCATCACCTCGGCGACCATCGACCCGGCGCGCTTCTCCCGGCACTTCGGCGACGCGCCGATCGTCGAGGTCAGCGGCCGTACGTATCCGGTGGAGGTGCGGTACCGCCCGCTGCTGGAGGAGGGTTCCGAGGACAGCGACCGCGACCAGATCACGGCGATCTGCGACGCGGTCGACGAGCTCCAGGCCGAGGGGCCCGGCGACATCCTGGTCTTCCTCTCCGGGGAGCGCGAGATCCGCGACACCGCGGACGCGCTGAACAAGCAGAACCTCCGCTCCACCGAGGTCCTGCCGCTCTACGCCCGGCTGTCCTCCGCAGAGCAGCACCGCGTCTTCCAGCAGCACGCCGGGCGCCGGATCGTGCTGGCCACCAATGTGGCGGAGACCTCGCTGACCGTCCCCGGCATCCGGTACGTGATCGACCCGGGCACGGCCCGGATCTCCCGCTACAGCCACCGCACCAAGGTCCAGCGGCTGCCGATCGAGCGGATCTCGCAGGCCAGCGCCAACCAGCGCAAGGGCCGCTGCGGCCGTACCTCGGACGGCATCTGCGTCCGGCTGTACGACGAGGACGACTTCCTGGCGCGGCCGGAGTTCACGGACGCGGAGATCCTGCGGACCAACCTGGCGTCGGTCATCCTGCAGATGACGGCGGCCGGTCTGGGCGACATCGCCAGGTTCCCCTTCATCGACCCGCCGGACAGCCGCAACATCAAGGACGGCGTGCAGCTCCTGGAGGAGCTGGGCGCGCTGGACCCGCAGGAGAAGGACCCGAGGAAGCGGCTGACGCAGACCGGCCGCAAGCTCGCCCAGCTCCCGGTGGACCCGCGGCTGGCGAGGATGGTGCTGGAGGCCGACCGCAACGGCTGCGTACGCGAGGTCATGGTGATCGCCGCCGCGCTGTCCATCCAGGACCCGCGCGAGCGCCCTGCCGACAAGCAGCAGCAGGCCGACCAGCAGCACGCCCGCTTCCGCGACGAGACCAGCGACTTCCTGGCCTTCCTCAATCTGTGGCGGTACGTGCGCGAGCGGCAGAAGGAGCTGTCGTCGTCGGCGTTCCGCCGGATGTGCAGGTCGGAGTATCTGAACTACCTGCGGATCCGCGAGTGGCAGGACATCTACAGCCAGCTGCGTACGGTCGCCAAGCAGCTCGGCATCAGCATGGCCGAGGAGACGGCGGACGCCGACCCGCAGCACGTCCATCTGTCGCTGCTGGCGGGGCTGCTCAGCCATCTGGGCCTGAAGGACACCGACAAGAACGAGTACCTGGGCGCCCGCAGCGCGAAGTTCGCGGTCTTCCCCGGCTCGGCGCTGTTCAAGAAGCCGCCGCGCTGGATCATGTCGGCGGAGCTGGTGGAGACCTCCCGGCTGTGGGCGCGGGTCAACGCGCGGATCGAGCCGGAGTGGGTCGAGCCGCTCGCCCAGCACCTGGTGAAGCGCACGTACAGCGAGCCGCACTGGGAGAAGGACCAGGCGGCGGTGATGGCGTACGAGCGGGTGACGCTCTACGGTGTGCCGCTGGTCGCCCAGCGCAAGGTGAACTACGGGCGGATCGACCCCGAGGTCTCCCGCGACCTGTTCATCCGCAACGCGCTGGTCGAGGGCGACTGGCGCACCCACCACCAGTTCTTCCACGATAACCGCAAGCTGCTCGGCGAGGTCGAGGAGCTGGAGCACCGGGCGCGGCGCCGCGACATCCTGGTGGACGACGAGACGCTCTTCGACTTCTACGACGCGCGGCTGCCGCAGGACGTGGTCTCCGGCGCGCACTTCGACTCCTGGTGGAAGCGCAGGCGCCGCGAGGAGCCGGAGCTGCTCAACTTCGAGCACTCCATGCTGATCAACGAGAACGCGGAGGCGGTCACCAAGGCCGACTACCCGGACTCGTGGCGGCAGGGGGCGCTCAAGTTCAAGGTGACGTACCAGTTCGAGCCGGGCGCCGACGCGGACGGCGTGACCGTCCACATCCCGCTCCAGGTGCTCAACCAGGTCACCGCGGACGGCTTCGACTGGCAGATCCCGGGCTTGCGCGAGGACGTGGTCGTGGAGCTGATCCGGTCGCTGCCGAAGGCGATCCGGCGGCACTACGTGCCCGCGCCGAACTACGCGAAGAAGTTCCTGGAGCGTGCGGTGGCCGGGCCCGACCCGCTGCCGTTCGTGCTGGCGCGCGAGCTGCAGCGGATGGTCGGGGTGCCGGTCACGGCCGAGGACTTCGACCTGGCGCGGGTGCCCGACCATCTCAAGATCACCTTCCGGGTGACCGACGAGCGGCGCCGCAAGCTCGCCGAGGACAAGGACCTGGACGCGCTGCGGCTGCGGCTCAAGCCGAAGACGCGTGAGGCGATCACCAAGGCGTTCGAGTCGTCGGCCGACCCCGCGCTGTCCTCGCTGGACCAGCGCACCGGGCTCACCGACTGGACGGTGGGCACTCTGCCGCGCACCTTCGAGACCCGGCGCGCCGGCCAGCCGGTCAAGGCGTATCCGGCGCTGGTCGACGAGGGCGCCACCGTCGCCGTACGGCTCTTCGACACCGAGCCGGAGCAGGCCGAGGCGATGTGGCGCGGCACCCGGCGGCTGATCCTGCTCAACGTGCCGGTGAACCCCGCGAAGTTCGCCGCCGACCAGCTCTCCAACCAGCAGAAGCTCGCGCTGTCCCGTAATCCGCACGGCAGTGTGCAGGCGCTCTTCGAGGACTGCGCCACCGCCGCCGCGGACCGGCTGATCGCCGACCACGGCGGCCCGGCGTGGGACGAGGAGTCCTTCCGCAAGCTGCACGACGCGGTGCGGGCCGACCTGGTGGAGCTGACCGGGCGCAGCGTGCAGCGGGTGCAGCAGGTGCTGGCCGCCTGGCAGTCCTGCGAGCGGCGGCTGAAGGACACCACGAGCCTGGCGCTGGTGGCGAACCTCCAGGACGTACGGGAGCAGCTCGCGGGCCTGGTGCACGCCGGTTTCGTGACCGACACGGGGCTCAAGCGGCTGCCCGACCTGATGCGGTATCTCGTGGGCGTGGACCGGCGGCTGCAGCAGATGCCCACGGGCGCCCAGCGGGACACCACGCGCATGGAGAAGGTCCGGGAGATCCAGGCGGAGTACGCCGAGCTGCTGGCCGCCCAGCCGCCCGGACGGCCCGTTCCCGCGGCGGTCCGCGACATCCGCTGGATGATCGAGGAGCTGCGGGTCAGCTACTTCGCCCACGCCCTGGGCACGGCCTTCCCGGTGTCCGACAAACGGGTGTTCAAGGCCCTGGACGAGGCGTGGGGCTGAGCCTCCGTATCGGGTTCGACCGCACCCCCTGACCTGCTGTACAGTCTGTCTCGCAGCCGAGCACATGGGGCTGCGAAACCTGGTCCTGTGGAGCAGTTTGGAGTGCTCGCCACCCTGTCAAGGTGGAGGCCGCGGGTTCAAATCCCGTCAGGACCGCACGAAACGAAGGCCCGCACCCCTCAGGGGGAGCGGGCCTTCTCGTTGTTCCCGTCGCCCCTGAGGGGCCGCTGACGGTCTTCTGTGTTGCTCACCCCACGCGTACGCTGACGCTCTTCCGACAGCGCCTCTGGCAGCCTCACCGAGAGCCTCACCCACACCGTGCGCCGGTCCGCGCTCCGGCGCACGTCGACTCCCCAGCGGGCGGCGCCAGTTCACTATCGCATCGGGCGAAAGATCCACAAGACCCGTGCGTGTGACGGGAGTCACGCGAACTCGTTTCGGAAGCGCGGAACCTGACGCCCTCCGGAAGGGTGTCGATTTAATATGTGCAATTGCACCTCCCCTGGGACGACTCCGGCACCAGCGCGCAGGAGCCCCCAAGACCCCACAGACCCCGCCGCTACCGGCCCCACATCACCGCGCAACACCACGCAACGGACGCCCCGCACACCCCCGGGGGACCCCGAAAGGTACACACCAACGACACGTCAGGCGCACATCTCGGCCACACCGCCCGCACAAGAAGCACACAAAAAAAGAGATCGCACCGGACCCGGCGGAGTCCGATGCGATCTCTGTGGAGCAGATGAAGCCGGTGTAACTGGTGGAGCGTTGAGCTGAAGTGCGCTCCGTCGGGCGTCCCTGATGGGGGCAGGTGGGCCGTCGGGCGGGCGACGTATGGGGTGGGGGCCCCACAAGGCGCCCAAAAGGGCTGTCAGGCCTCGCTGCGCTGCTGCGGAATGCCCGCCAGCAGTGCGCGGACCTCCGCCTCGCGGTAACGGCGGTGCCCGCCCAGCGTGCGGATGGACGTGAGCTTGCCGGCCTTGGCCCAGCGCGTGACCGTCTTCGGGTCGACGCGGAACATGGTGGCGACCTCAGCAGGGGTAAGCAACGGCTCGGCATCAGGGGTGCGAGCGGTCATGAGCGGCCTCCTCGAGAGAACCGAACCAACGCGGTTCTTTCCTCTAAATTCTGCACCTTGACCCACGTTGCCCGAAATGGCGGACGCGGGCCGAGTCGGTAATAGGACGAACGGCTTGTCCTCGGCACTACAACTACACCATCCGTCCAGCCGCTTCGGCCAAACCGATGGAATTGCCCTCTCAGGTGTTCAAGCTCGGCGGAACCCGATGGACCATGCCATAACGGACAGTCACACCAGTGTGACGATCAGTCACAGCGTGATCATCCGTCCCATCCCCACCGTCGAATTGAGTCCGAGGCGGACCCGATGTCCCATTTTGGCATGACAGATGGGGATGCAGGCAAGGGATCAGTTACGTGCTCTCCGTCACCCTTGGGCCAATGGCCGAATTTGAGACCCTAGCGGCTCGGCAGTCCCACGCGCACCTCAGCTGGAGAACTGGAGCTCGCGGATCGCCCGCCACCGCTCGGTCAGGCGTTCGTACGCCTCCCCCGCGGCGCCCGAGTCACCCCTGCGCAGCGCCGCCAGCCCCTCGGCGACGTCGGCGGCCGAGCGGTCGGCCGCCAGCCGGTCGGGACCCATCGCGTGCACCAGGCCGCCGTAGTCCAACTCGACCAGCGAGCGCGGGTGGAACTCCTCCAGCCACCGCCCCACGTCGATCAGCCCGTCGATCAGCGGGCCCTCCTGGAGTGTGTCCTTCAGCACTCGCAGCGCCCGCGCCACGCGCCGGCGCGCCTGGACCATCGGCGTGCGGTAGCGCAGCAGGGGCTCCTTGGACTCCCCCGCGCCCGCCGGCTCGTACTCCCGCTCGTCGTCGCCGACGAGCGTGAACCAGCGCACCGGCACGTGCCAGGTGGCCGAGCGGATCCACGGGCGCGCGTCCGGATTTCGCTCCCGCCACGCCTCGTGGTCGGCGCTCGCCTGGAGCCGTACGACCGGCGGCAGCATCGCGTCGAGCACCGACTCGGGCAGCAGCTCGCCGAGTTCCTCCAGGGCCAGCCAGCCGCGCAACCGGGTGCGCCAGGGGCAGATGTGGGTGACGCCCGCCACCACCGCGACGAAGGCGTCCCGGCTCTCGTGCACGGGGACGGCCACCGGCGGCACCGGCACCAGGTCCGCGAGCGACTGCCGCAGTTCGTCCTGTGCGGTACGCGTCAGGCCCGCGGCGGCGTAGCGGTACCAGTGGCTGCGTTCGGGCTCGGGAAAGGCCGCCAGCGGCTCGTAGACCCGCAAATAGGCCGCGTACGGGACCAGTACCGGTGAACCGCCCACACCCGCTCCCTCGCCACCACCCCGACGCCCGTCCTTCGGCGGTCTCGCCTCCGGCTCCGGGCCTCGATCGTCCCACGCGGCACCCCCCGTCGGAGGTGATCCCGGCCACTCTGTGAGACGGGTGGGACGGTTGCCGGACTCTCCCCTCATGATCGGCTCCCCAGGGCCTACCCTTCTGCTACCGGCCCTCCGCCACCCGCACGGGGGGCGGCCCGACCACCGGGAACACCCGGATCATCCGGCCACCACTGGACTATGGGAGTCACCACCGTGACCGACGTACGACAGACCGAAAGTGTCGTCGCCAAGCTGTTCCGATCGGAGCAGGGCGGACACGAGCAGGTCGTTCTGTGCCAGGACCGCGCCTCCGGCCTCAAGGCCGTCATCGCGCTCCACTCCACCGCCCTGGGCCCGGCCCTCGGCGGCACCCGCTTCCACGCCTACGGCTCCGACGACGAGGCCGTCGAGGACGCGCTCAACCTCGCCCGCGGCATGTCGTACAAGAACGCCCTCGCCGGGCTCGACCACGGTGGCGGCAAGGCCGTGATCATCGGCGACCCCGACGCGCTCAAGTCCGAGGAACTGCTGCTCGCCTACGGTCGCTTCGTGGCCTCCCTCGGCGGCCGCTACGTCACCGCGTGCGATGTCGGCACCTACGTCGCCGACATGGACGTCGTGGCCCGCGAGAACCGCTGGACCACCGGCCGCTCGCCCGAGAACGGCGGCGCGGGCGACTCCTCCGTGCTCACCGCCTTCGGTGTCTTCCAGGGCATGCGCGCCGCCGCGCGCACCCAGTGGGGCGAGCCGACGCTGCGCGGCCGCCGGGTCGGTATCGCCGGTGTCGGCAAGGTCGGCCACCACCTCGTGGAGCACCTGGTGGAGGACGGCGCCGAGGTCGTGATCACCGATGTGCGCGCCGACGCCGTCGACCGGATCATCGCCCGCCACCCGGGCGTCGTCACGGCCGTCAGCGACGCCGAGGTGCTGGTGCGCACCCCGCTGGACGTCTACGCCCCCTGTGCCCTCGGCGGCGCCCTGGACGACGCCACTGTGGCCGCCCTGACCGCCACCGTGGTGTGCGGCGCGGCCAACAACCAGCTCGCCCACCCCGGTGTCGAGAAGGACCTCGCCGACCGCGGCATCCTCTACGCGCCGGACTACGTGGTGAACGCCGGTGGTGTGATCCAGGTCGCGGACGAACTGCACGGTTTCGATTTCGACCGGGCCAAGTCCAAGGCGACGAAGATCTACGACACGACTCTGGCCATTTTCGATCGTGCCGCCACCGACGGGGTTCCCCCGGCCGTGGCCGCCGACCGGCTCGCCGAGCAGCGGATCTCCGACCGGACGCCCGCGGCGGAATGGCTGCGTCCGCAGGACCCGGCCGCCTCCTGACGCGGGCCTGACCCGGGCCTGACGCGGGCCTGACGCGGCCTCCCCGAAGGGCTCCCGACGCGGTTCGCGAGCCCTTCACGGCCCCTTCACCGCGGCTTGGCGTGACCGACAGCACGGCCCGATAGCAAGTTCGCGCTAGAAGAAGGTAAAATCGGGCCTGACCAGGCAGGACAGGGTCGTCAATGGCCCCTGATCCGACGCGCGTCGTGCGGGCGACGTACCGTGCGGCGTCGGAAGCAGGTACCGTTGTGGGCCTACGGACCGGTCTCTCTCCGGAGAGGTCGCTCCGAATCATGAACGCGTGTCAAGACTCGGGGCCACTGAGCCCCGCCGTTAAGGGGGTCGAGCCATGGGGCGCGGCCGGGCCAAGGCCAAGCAGACGAAGGTCGCCCGCCAGCTGAAGTACAACAGCGGCGGCACGGATCTCTCACGTCTGGCCGACGAGCTGGGCGCATCGTCACCGCTTCCGGTGAATCCGGAACCTGTCGAGGACGATGACGACGAGGATGACGACCCGTACGCACAGTACGCGGATCTCTATGACGACGACGATGACGAGGACGAGGAGTCCGAGTCATCGCCCCAGCGCCGTCACGCTTGACACTGAAGCAGCGTTGTCGACCCGGTCCGGGGCCCGCCCCGGACCGGGTTTCGTCGTGAGGTTTCCGCTGTTTCCGCTCTACAGCGCGTAGTCGCCGGTCAGTTCGACCGCGGCCGCGCCATTTTCGCGTGCGCTGATCTCGCCACTGACCCATGCGCCGACCCCGCGGTCGGCGAGGGTGGCCAGTGCCACGTCGACGGAGTCCTGCGGCACCACGGCGATCATGCCGACGCCCATGTTCAGCGTCTTCTCCAGCTCCAGCCGCTCGACCCCGCCCAGCTCGCCGACCATCCCGAAGACGGGGGCCGGTGCCCAGGTCGACCGGTCGACGGTGGCGCGCAGGTGGTCGGGGATGACCCGGGCCAGGTTGTTGGCCAGGCCGCCGCCGGTGATGTGCGAGAAGCCGTGCACCTCGGTGGTACGGGTCAGCGCCAGGCAGTCCAGCGAGTAGATCTTGGTGGGCTCCAGCAGTTCCTCGCCCAGGGTGCGGCCGAACTCCGGCACCTCGCGGTCCAGCTCCCAGCCGGCCCGGTCGAAGAAGACGTGCCGGACCAGGCTGTACCCGTTCGAGTGAAGTCCGGAGGACTCGATGGCGATCACCGCGTCACCCGTACGGATACGGTCCGCGCCGAGCACCGCGTCGGCCTCGACCACTCCGGTGCCCGCGCCGGCCACGTCGAAGTCGTCCGCGCCGAGCAGCCCCGGGTGCTCCGCCGTCTCGCCGCCGACCAGTGCGCAGCCGGCCAGGACGCAGCCCTCGGCGATGCCCTTGACGATGGCCGCGACCCGCTCGGGGTAGACCTTGCCGACGCAGATGTAGTCGGTCATGAAGAGCGGCTCCGCGCCGCAGACCACCAGGTCGTCCACGACCATGCCGACCAGGTCGTGCCCGATCGAGTCGTAGACGCCCATCCGGCGGGCGATGTCGACCTTGGTGCCGACGCCGTCGGTCGCCGAGGCCAGCAGCGGGCGCTCGTACCGCTTCAGCGCGGAGGCGTCGAACAGTCCGGCGAAGCCGCCGAGTCCGCCGACCACCTCGGGGCGGGTGGCCTTGCGCACCCACTGCTTCATCAGGTCGACGGCGCGGTCGCCCGCCTCGATGTCGACGCCTGCGGCGGCGTAGCTGGCACCGGTGGTCTCAGACATAGCTGGGGAACCTTCGTGTCGTTCGTACGTACAACGGACGGGAGCGTTACGGGCGCCGCAGTGCGTCCGCGGCGTCCGCGCCGCCGGCCAGCTCGGTCTCCAGGAGCTGCTTGCCGAGCAGTTCGGGGTCGGGCAGCTCCATCGGGTACTCCCCGTCGAAGCAGGCCCGGCACAGGTTGGGCTTGGCGATGGTGGTCGCCTCGACCATGGCGTCGAGGGAGATGTACGCGAGCGAGTCCGCGCCCAGCGAGGTGCCGATCTCCTCGACGGTCATACCGTTGGCGATCAGCTCGGCGCGGGTGGCGAAGTCGATGCCGAAGAAGCAGGGCCACTTCACGGGCGGGGACGAGATCCGGACGTGCACCTCGGCGGCGCCCGCCTCGCGCAGCATCCGCACCAGCGCGCGCTGGGTGTTGCCGCGGACGATCGAGTCGTCCACGACCACCAGCCGCTTGCCGCGGATGACTTCCTTGAGCGGGTTCAGCTTGAGCCGGATACCGAGCTGCCTGATGGTCTGCGACGGCTGGATGAACGTACGTCCGACGTAGCTGTTCTTGACCAGGCCGGAGCCGTACGGGATCCCGCTGGCCTCCGCGTAACCGACGGCGGCCGGGGTGCCGGACTCCGGCGTCGGTATCACCAGGTCGGCCTCGACCGGGGCCTCGGCGGCGAGCCTGCGGCCCATCTCGACCCGGGAGAGGTAGACGTTGCGGCCCGCGATGTCGGTGTCGGGGCGGGCCAGGTAGACGTACTCGAAGACGCAGCCCTTGGGCGAGGCCTCGGCGAAGCGCGAGGTGCGCAGGCCGTTCTCGTCGATGGCGATCAGCTCGCCGGGCTCGATCTCGCGGACGAAGCTGGCGCCGCAGATGTCCAGGGCGGCGGTCTCGGAGGCGACCACCCAGCCGCGCTCCAGCCGTCCCAGCACCAGCGGGCGGATGCCCTGGAGGTCGCGGGCGGCGTAGAGGGTGTGCTCGTCCATGAAGACCAGGCTGAAGGCGCCCTTGACCTTGGGCAGCACCTCGATGGCGGCCTGCTCGACCGAAAGCGGGTTGCCGTCCGGGCCCACCTGGCCCGCGAGCAGCGCGGTGACCAGGTCGGTGTCATTGGTGGCGGCGACCTTGGTGGCCCGGCCCGGGCCCTGCGGCATCGAGGCGACCAGCTCGGCCAGCTCGGCGGTGTTCACCAGGTTGCCGTTGTGGCCGAGCGCGATCGAGCCGTGGGCGGTGGCCCGGAAGGTCGGCTGCGCGTTCTCCCACACCGAGGCGCCGGTGGTCGAGTAGCGGGCATGGCCGACCGCGATATGGCCGGTCAACGAACCGAGGGAGGTCTCGTCGAAGACCTGGGACACCAGTCCCATGTCCTTGAAGACCAGAATCTGGGAGCCGTTGCTCACTGCGATGCCCGCGGACTCCTGTCCGCGGTGCTGCAGGGCGTACAGCCCGAAATAGGTGAGTTTGGCGACCTCTTCGCCGGGGGCCCAGACACCGAAGACGCCACAAGCGTCCTGGGGGCCCTTCTCGCCGGGGAGCAGGTCGTGGCTGAGTCGTCCATCACCACGAGGCACGCCACGAGTCTAGGGCAGGATTGCCCATCGTCCGAACGAGGGACCCTTCGATTCCGCGGTTCTATGCGCGTAGCCCCATGGGGCAAACGGCCATGTGACGTGGGCCCCCCGTTCGGGCCAGGGGCCCCGGCGGGCGGCTCTGGGGGTCAGCGTCCGCGTCAGCCGAGGATCGGGAGGTACGGGGTGAGGTCGGCGCGGTCGCCGCTGGCGGAGATGGTGGGGGTGGAGAGGGCGGCGGGCCAGGTGGTGCGGCCGGTGGCGAGGCGGATCCAGGTGAGGGGGTCGGTCTCGACGACGTTGGGCGGGGTGCCGCGGGTGTGGCGGGGGCCCTCGACGCACTGGACCGCCGCGTAGGGCGGGATACGGACCTCCACCGCGTTGCCGGGGGCCTTGGCGGCGAGCGCGTCGGCGAGCAGCCGGACCACGGCGGCGACCGCCTGCCGGTCCAGCTCCACGGGCCGGCCCGTCGCGCGGGCCAGGTCGTCGCTGTGGACGACCAGCTCCACGAGGCGGGTGACGGTGAAGTCCAGCGCGCGCATCCCGTTGAAGGGCCGCGCCAGCAGCCGGTCGGTCCGCACCGCCTCGGCCTCCTGTGCCGCCAGCGTCCGCGCGGCCTCGTCGAGCGCCGCGACCGGATCGGCCATGGCGGCCGCCGCGTCCTTCGCCGACGCGTCGAGCTGGTCGGAGATCGTCGCCGTCGACACCGCCCACGCGTCCAGATCCGTCAGCCCCACCGCCGACCCCCGCGGCGGCTCCGCGAGCAGCTCCTCGACCACCGCGATCTGCCGCACGACATGCGCCACCAGCGTCCGCACATCCCACCCGGGCAACCCGGACGCCAGCCCCCACTCCTCCTGCCCCAACCCCCGCACGGCCTCCCGCACATGCCCGACCTGCGCGATCAACGCGCCCCACGTCCTGGCGGGGTCGTACGTACGGGCACGGGCGCGGTTCCGAGGCGGCATGGGGGCGAGCCTAGTGCGGGGGTACGACACGGCCGGGCGGCGCCATGCACCACCCGGCCGCTCGCAGCGCCGGAGCTCAGCCCTGGCGGGGGCGCTCGAAGGTGAGGAGGAGGCCCTCGACGGCGCCGGGGCCTATGCGGCCCTTGACGTCGGCGGCGGTGATCGACTTGAGCGCCCAGCCGTCGGCGGCCTGCTTGTTGAGCGTCTTCTCCAGCTTGTCGCCGTCGAGAGCGTCGCCGATCAGCGACTCACGGAAAGAGACGACCTTGTACTCGAACATGCCCGAGCCCCTCGCTTGTGTGTGCGTACGTGCGTGTGCGGAGGACAGCCAACCACGAAGGGCGCCCAAACGGTCAGAGTGCGCGGAACCAGCCGCGGCGGGGAGTTGGGGCGGCGGGCGCGGTGGTCCGCGGGGGATCAGCGGACGGCGTAGCCGCGCAGGCCGTTCTCGGCGAGGGCGAAGGCGCGTCCGGCGCGCTCGACGGCGCCGGGGTGGACCTGGTCGGGTGTCTCTCCGGCGAGCAGGAGGCGGTGGTTCTCGCCGATCAGGACCGAGCGGACGCCGATCAGCTGGACGGCGGCGACCTGGGCGAGGAGGGGGTCGCCGGTGTCGGACTCCAGCTCGGCGGCGAGGAGGGCGGCGCTGCGGGCGGAGAAGTCGCGGACCCGGAGCACCAGGGAGGGCGTCTCGTCGACGAGGCGGCGGACGCGCAGGACGTACGGGTCGGCGTTGAGGCCGACGGAGGCGTCGTGGGCGTCGAGGGCGGCGATGAACTGGCGGCGCATGGCCGCGACCGCGGACTCCCCGGCGGGCCGGTCGCGGACGACGGCCGCGGGGTCGCCGACGTGTTCCTCCATCGGGCCGAGGACCAGGTCCTCCTTGGTGGAGACGTAGTTGAAGACGGTCATCTTCGACACGTCGGCGGCGGCCGCCACCTCGGCGACCGACACCTGGTCGTAGCCGCGCTCGCTGAACAGGTCGATGGCCGCCGACCAGATCTTGCGACGCGTCTGCTCCTTCTTGCGTTCGCGCAGTCCCGGTTCCTGAGTCACGGCATCACTGTACCAGGATGAATTTTGAGCCGGGCTGATTTTTGATCTGAGATGAACTCTTGACTCGGTACAGCTTTCTCGGCCAAGGTGGTGCCCATGAAGACCACAGCCGAGAACACGGCGGCCACCGCCGCCCCCCTGATGTCCGAGCGGCAGCGCAAGACCGCCTTCGTCCTGTGCCTCGCCACGATCGTGCTGGCCGTCCTCGACCAGAACATCGTGTCCGCGGCCACCGTCCCGATCGTCCGCGACCTCGACCCGGCCCACGGCGTCGACCTGATCCCCTGGCTGATCAGCGCCTTCGCGCTGGCCTCCACCGCCGTCCTGCCGCTCTACGGCAAGCTGTGCGACACCCTCGGCCCCAAGCGGGTCTACCTCGGCGCCATCGCCGCCTTCCTCACCGGTTCCGCGCTGTGCGGCGCCGCGCAGTCCATGGGCCAGCTCATCGCCTTCCGTGCGATCCAGGGCATAGGCGGCGGCGGTCTGATGAGCGTGACCATGGTGGTGATGGCCCACCTCAGGGCCCCCGGCGAGAAGCCCGGCGGCGGCAAGAGCGGCAGCATGGGCGGCATCGTCGCGGGTGCGGGGCTGGCCCTCGGCCCGCTGGTCGGCGGCCTGCTCGCCGACCACGCAGACTGGCGCTGGATCTTCTACATCAACCTGCCGCTGGGCCTGGTCGTCCTCCTGCTGTCCGCCCGCGTGCTGCGGCTGCCCGTCCGGACCCGCGGCCACCGCGTCGACTACCTGGGCGCGGCGCTGGCCGCCGCCTTCTCCACCGGGCTGCTCCTGGTCACCCAGTGGGGCGGCAAGCAGTACGGCTGGACCTCGCCCGTCGTCCTCGGCCTGATCGCCGGCTGCGTCACCGCGCTCGGCCTCTTCCTGTGGCGGCAGGCGACCGCCGCCGAGCCGATCCTCCCGCTGCCGCTCTTCCGCGACCGCGTCCTGCGCATCGGCTTCGCCGTCCAGGCGCTGATGGGCATGGCCCTGACCGGCTCGATGGTCTACGTGCTGATCTACCTCCAGGTGGTCCGCGGTCTGGGCGCCACCTCCGCCGGGCTCTTCCTGCTCCCGATGGCCGCCGGGATGACCGGCATCGGGCTGCTCGCGGGCCGTCTGGTCAGCGCGGGCTGGTCGCAGCGGGCCTTCGTGATCTGCGGTTCCGGCAGCGCGGCCGTCGCGATGCTGCTGCTGGCCACCACGCACACCGACACCAGCCTGTGGCTGATCCGGGCCGAACTGCTGCTGCTCGGCGTCGGGTTCGGCCAGCTCATCGGCCAGCTGATCCAGCTCGTGCAGGCGACCGCCCCCGCCCACCAGCTCGGCGTCGCCACCACCGCGGTGCGCTTCTTCCAGACGCTCGGCGGCGCCCTGGGCGCCTCGCTCTTCGGCACCCTGCTCGCCCGCGCCTTCGCCGACCGCTCCCCCGTGCCCGGCGCCGACACCAGCAGCCTGCCCCTGCTGCGCGGCGCGGAGCGCGTCGCCGCGCTGCACGCCTTCACCTCGGCGACCGACATCGTCCTGCTCAGCGCGGCCGGTGTGATGGCGCTCGCCTTCGTCCTGGCGCTGCGGCTGCCGCGCCCCGCGAAGGCCGGGCAGGGCGCGGCCACGGGAGAGGACGCGCGGACGGACCTGGAGATGGCGGCGTGAGTGGCCCCACCCGCGGCGAACGTCCCCCGACCGGACCCGGTCGGGGGACGATTCGTGAAGCCGGGGGACCGTCCGGCCGGGCGGTCGTAAATTGGGTGAATGGTCAACGACAGTTCTGCGCCGCAGTCTCCGCTGCGGACGGCTCAGTTCATCGCCGCGTGCCTGCCGGGGCAGACCCGGCGGCACGCGGACGGGGTGATCCGGGTGGTCGCCGCGACCTACGGGACGGGCGACGAGTGGCCGATCCGCGTCCGCGCGACGCTCGTCGGGCCCGGCTGGGAGGCACCGCGGACCTGGGAGCGGGAGTTCGGCCCCCAGGACGCGGGGGGCTGGTCGCCCGAGACGGACGCCGTCACCCTGGCGGACGCCTTCCTCACCCTCGTAC
The DNA here is from genome assembly GCF_040680795.1 of Streptomyces sp. NPDC051976. NCBI lineage: Bacteria > Bacillati > Actinomycetota > Actinomycetes > Kitasatosporales > Streptomycetaceae > Streptomyces > Streptomyces sp. NPDC051976. The sequence continues at coordinate 2,615 of NZ_JBFAXL010000059.1, read as the reverse complement.
AGGCCCACTTATCGGCTGACGCCGCCCCCTCCTCCCCATCCCCCGACTCCGGTGTGCGCGAGGTGGAGTGACCATCCGAAGGCTGCCGCCCGCCCGGTGAGAAAACCCGGTGCCCCGCGTGCGGCGTCCTCACTACACTCGCCACACATCGCGCGCCGCTCTCCGATCGCGGCGCCCCGTGACGAACGAGGGGAGCCCGGCCATGCGTCACCGCACGGCTGTCATGCGCCCCGTCGTCGTCCCCGTCACCGCACCCGCGTCGCGGTACGACGTGATCCTCGTGTCCTCACCCCTCCGGTACCGGCTGCGCGGCCGGTTCCGGACGCCCGCGACGACGCACTGACCCCCGCGCGCTCCATCGAGCCGTAGCCGGGGGCTGCCCGCTGCCCGAGCGGGCCCCGCCGTCCGGGAATTCGCGCCGCCCCATTCCGGATCACTCCGAAAGGCCGAGGGCCGTGCGTACCGACCTGCACACCACGACGACCACCACGACAACCACCGCGCTGACCACCGTCCGCAACCTGGGCATCCTCGCCCACGTCGACGCGGGCAAGACCACCGTCACCGAACGGATCCTCTACGCCACCGGCACCACGTACAAACGCGGCGAGGTCCACGACGGCACCACCGTCACCGACTTCGACCCGCAGGAGCGCGACCGCGGCATCACCATCTTCGCCGCGGCCGTGAGCTGCGACTGGGACGGCCACCGGATCAACCTGATCGACACCCCCGGCCATGTCGACTTCGCCGACGAGGTCGAACGCTCGCTGCGGGTGCTCGACGGCGCGATCGCGGTGTTCGACGCGGTCGCGGGGGTCGAGCCGCAGAGCGAGTCGGTGTGGCGGCAGGCCGACCGGCACGGCGTACCGCGGATCGCCTTCGTCAACAAGCTGGACCGGCCCGGCGCCGACCTCGACACGGCCGTCGCGTCGATCCGGCGGCGGCTCCATCCGGCGCCGCTGGTCGTCCAGTTGCCGATCGGCAGCGAGGACGGCTTCACCGGCGTGGTCGACCTGCCGCGGATGCGGGCGCTGGTGTGGGCCGACGGCGACGGGCGCTACGACGAGGGTCCGGTGCCCGACGCGCTGCTGGACGAGGCGCGGCGGCGGCGCCGGGCGCTGGAGGAGGCGGTGGCCGAACTCCATCCGGCGGCGCTGGAGGAGTTCTGCGCCGCGTCCTCGCTCTCGGCGCGGACGCTGACCGCGGCGCTGCGCGACCTCACCCGTACCGGTGAGGGCGTGGTGGTGCTGTGCGGTTCGGCGTACCGCAACCGCGGGATCGAACCACTGCTGGAGGCGGTCGTGGCCTATCTGCCCTCGCCGCTGGACGTGCCCGCGGTCCGCGGCACGCACGGCGACGCGGTGGCGGAGCGGCCGGCCGACCCGGCGGCGCCGTTCGCGGCACTGGTGTTCAAGGTGAACTCGACCGCCACCGGGCGGCTGACGTACGTACGGGTCTACTCGGGGACCCTCACCAAGGGAGAGGTGGTGCTGGACGTGGGCGCGCCGCGCACCGAGCGGGTCAGCCGGATCCTGCGGGTCCAGGCCGACCGGCACGCCGAGGTGGACCGGGCGGTCGCCGGTGACATCGTCGCGCTCGTCGGGGTGAAGTCCGCCCGGGCCGGGGCCACTTTGTGCGGACCCGACGCCCCGCTGGTCCTCGAACCGCCGACGGTCGCGGAGCCGGTCGTCTCGGTGGCGGTCGAGGCCCGCAGGGGCACCGACACCGACCGGCTGACGGCGGCGCTGGCACGGCTGGTCGAGGAGGACCCCTCGCTGGTGGTCAGAACCGACCGCGAGACCGGCCAGACGGTGCTGTCGGGGATGGGCGAACTCCATCTGGAGGTCGCGGTGGAGAAGGTGCGCCGCGCCCACGGGCTGGAGATCGGCGTCGGCCGCCCGAAGGTCACCTACCGGGAGACGGTCGCCCGCGGGGTGTCGGGGCTGGTGTACCGGCACGTCAAACAGGACGGCGGCGCCGGGCAGTTCGCGCATGTGGTGCTGGACGTGGAGCCGGCGGAAGGGGACGGCTTCGTCTTCCGGTCCACGGTCACCGGCGGCCGGGTGCCGCAGGAGTACGTGCGGGCGGTGGAGGCCGGCTGCCGGGACGCGCTGGCCGAGGGGCCGTTGGGCGGTCACCAGGTGACCGGGCTGCGGGTCACGCTGACCGACGGGGCCACCCACCCGAAGGACTCCTCGGAGCTGGCGTTCCGGGCGGCGGGGCGGCTCGGGCTGCGGGAGGCGCTGCGCGCGAGCGTGATGGCGCTGCTGGAACCGGTGGTCGAGGTCACCGTCACCGTGCCCGACGACGCCGTCGGCGGGGTGCTCGGCGATCTGGCGGCACGGCGCGGCCGGGTCTCCGGCTCGGCCGCCCGCGCCGGTACGGCGGTCGTCACCGCGACCGTGCCGCTGGCCGAGCTGTTCGGCTACGCGACGCGGCTGCGCAGCCGCACCCAGGGCCGGGGCACCTTCACCGCCCGGCCCACCGGCTACGCCCCGGCGCCCCTCCCGGCGCCATGACACCCGGGGTGGGCCCGTCCGTTCACGGGCGGGGCCACCCCCCCGGGGCGCGGAGAGATCGGTAGAGACTCGGGGGTGGGAAAAGGGGTAAAA
>NZ_JBFAXL010000058.1:35550-54360 GCF_040680795.1 Streptomyces sp. NPDC051976 | reverse complement strand
AGCGGTTCGGCCGGCACCTCAACTACCGCGGCCGCCGAGCCGTCGACACCGAGATCAAACTCCTCGGCACCGTCCACAACCTCGGCAAACTCATCACCAGCACGAGGCGATCCCGCTCTTGACTCCCAGATGGGGACAGTCGTGCGACAGCCTCGTGGTCTTCGCGCGGAGGTGGCGGAACCCTCGGCGGACGCGTGCGGGGGTGAGCCGGCGCGGCTGGGCCGGTCGTTCCCAGGGGCGTCGGAGGTCTTCAGTGAGGGGGCGGGCGAGGCGGAGTTGGGTGTGGGCGGTGATGATCAGCCAGGTCCATAGGTCGGCGGTGTGCGGGTCGCGGATCTTGGGGACGGTCCAGCCGAGGGTCTGTTTGAACAGCCGGAAGGTGTGTTCCAGGTCGAATCTGCGGAGGAATGCCTGCCAGCGCAGGTCGATGTCTTCGCTGGTCATCGAGGTGCGTGAGGACCAGAGCCAGACCGGTTTCGGGTCGCGGTCGCCGGGCAGGTGCTCGACCTTCAGGCGGATCAATGTGCCGTGGATCAGGGGGAGTTCGCCGCAGTGGTCGAGCCAGGGGCCGCGGGCGGTCAGGCGTGGGTGCATCCGGTCCCAGGCGAGGGTTTCTGCCGTGCCGTAGCGGGTGGTGTCGCAGGAAGTGGCCTGGTCGGGAGCGTGCCAGGAGTCGGGCTTGGAGAAGGTGAGGACACCGCCGTGCTTGCGGGGCTGCCCGCCGCGCGGGGTGGAGCGCCTGGGGCCGGCGTCGCGAAGCATCACCCGGTCCGAGCGCAGCCGGCCGACCAACTCCACCGGAAGGTCGGCCAGGGCGTAGGCGAGGCGGGTGACGTCGTAGCCGGCGTCCATGACGATCAGGATGTCCGGGTCACCGACCTTCCACTGGCCGGCTCGCAGGAGGCGGGTGAAGACATCGCGGAGCTGGGCGGCGGTCACTGCGGTGGCGTCGTCGGCCGGGCCCAGCCGGACCGCGTCCAGCATGGCGGTCCACGATGTGCGCCCGGTTTCCAGGGCGGCGACAAAGGAGTAGGGCCAGCCGGGGATGAACTGGTCGGCACTGCGGCCCCGCCCGTAGACATGGCAGAAGAGCAGGTCTGGGCTGGTCGGGGCGTCGGGCCGCAGCCAGTTACTCACATCGACTTCCAGCACGACCCGCCCGTCGGCAGCACGGGGCAGCGGCGTGGAAGCCAGCAGCCTGCGCAGGCGACGCGGTTCCACCCAGCCGTGGTTGACCGCGTCGTACATCGCTCCGTGCCCGCGCCGGTGCTCGGCGGAGAGGGTCAAATCGACCAGGGACTTCACCGGACCGTCCGTGCAGAGAACCGCGTCGGTGAGCTCGAAGAGCGCATCCGCCCTGGTGTAGAGGCAGTCGTAGAACTGAACACGAAAGTGGGACAGCACGTCCAGCGCAGCATCAGCGGGACCTGCAGGGGCCAGACTCTTCACCAGCGGCCGTTCCTTCACGCGACGTTGCTTGACACCTCGAAGCGTGAAGAACGGCCGTCCTGCTGTCTCGCAAAGGGACCAAGATCAGCAGGTCAGGTGACTCGGCGAGGTTAAACGCCAAGCTAACTCTCTGTTCAACTTACGAAGACCCTGTTGACTGCGGTTGCCCCCGTGTCGACACTCAGGCTCCGGGCGTGCAGGCTCAACCTGGCAGGCCCGCAGCCGTAGGGCTCTAACGGCTGCCCCTCCCGTTACCGGTGCGACAGGCATCGGATGACTTTGAGTGCCGGGGAGGTGCACCGGCCCACCGGCGAGGCCCAGCCGACACGTTGACGGCTCGGCCGGCCCTTCCATTTCGTCGGGCCGCCCTCCAAGAAGTGTCAGCGCGAACGAAAGGTCGACTGATTGTCGTGCGGCGTCGCCCCGTTCGTGCGTGACCACGCCAAGTCTGTCGCGACGTATTGACAGTTGACCGAGCAGGGCTGAAGCTACCTGCCATTCATCCGATGTTTCAAAGTTGTTGCGCGAGTGTCACTTTCGGTTCGCACGGTGTGGCGCATCGACATTTCACGGAGGAACTTGATGTCTCCAGCAAGGCTTTCACGCCGCTGGCCTGCCCGGCTCCTACTCGGGCTGTTGCTCTGCCTCGCGGTCCCGGGGGTGGGACAGTGGCCCCTCGCTGCGGCTTCCGCAGCTGCTCAGACCACAACGGCGTGGCACAACGGCGGATTCTCCGTCGACACTCCCAACCTCGTGCGACGGTCGGACATTGTTCTGGGGAGGGCGAACACAAGCCATTCGCAGTTCGTGCCGCTCGGCAACGGCACGCTCGGCGCGGCGGTATGGGCGGCCAACGGGTTCACCGCGCAGCTCAACCGTTCTGACACGTTTCCTGACCGGAAGTCTCCCGGTCAGGTCGTCATTCCTGGTGTCTCCAAACTGACCGACGCGCCGGACTTCGCCGGGTACCTCGACGTCTACGACGGGATGCTCCATGAGTCTGGTGGCGGCATGACGCTGACCGCCTATGTGCGCTCCGACACGGCGCAGTTGGTCGTCGATGTGACCGGGGCGGATCCGAGCAGCATGCAGACCGCGCAAGTCAAGCTGTGGAGCGGGCGTTCACCGGCGGCGACCGCGTCGGGGAGCGCAGCCGGCTTGGCCGAGACATGGGTGGACAACCAGGGGCAGGGGGCGTCCGGGAAGACGTTCGGCTCGCTGGCAGGTGTGAGTGCTGGCGGGCGCAATGTGTCGGCATCGACCCCCGACTCTCTGACCGCGCAGGTCTCGTTCAACCCGAACGCCGACGGTACTTATCGGGTGATCGTCGCCGCGCCCACCTGGACCGGTGGCAACGCCCTGGACACGGTGAACTCCGTCATCAACGGTGACACCACCAAGACGAGTTCGGCGCTGACATCGGCCCACCTGTCGTGGTGGCACGGCTACTGGAGCTCTGCGGGGCTGATCAAGATCTCCTCTTCGGACGGTACAGGCGAGTACACCGAGAACCTACGTACCCTCTACCTCTACGACGCCGCTGCCGAACGCGGAGGGTCGGCACCTGGATCGCATGCGGGAGTCGCGGACCTGTTCAACTTCTCCGGCGACTTCCAGATGTGGGACCCGTCCGCCTACTGGATTTGGAACCTGCGCATGCAGGTGCAGGCGAACATCTCCGCTGGCAAAGCCAGTCTCAACGACCCGTTCCTCAACTTGTACGCGAGCAACGTCAACAACATCTCTTCGTGGACCGCGTCGAAGGTATCGGGAACGCAAGGGCTCTGTGTGCCGGAAACGATGCGGTTCAACGGCAACGGCTACTACGACGGGAGCGAGAGCAACGCGTCCTGCGACTCGACGATCACACCGTCCTACAACTCTCTGACGTTCAGCAGCGGCGCCGAAGTAGCTTTGTGGGTGTGGCAGGAGTATCTGGCGACCGACAACCGGGCACTGCTCCAGACCGACTATCCACTCATCAGCGGTGCCGCACGGTTCCTGCTCTCGGCTGCGACCACCGGCTCCGATGGACTGCTCCACACGACCGCCAACGCCCACGAGACCCAGTGGAAAGTCACGGATCCCACCACGAACGTCGTCGCCATGCAAGCTCTGTTCCCGGTAGCGGTGAAAGCAGCGCAGACCCTGGGGACCGATGCCGCGCTGGTCAGCCAACTCAATGCCGCGATCCCGAAGATCCCGCCGCTGCCGCGCACCGACACCGCTACGCAAACCCAGGTGCTCCCGCCGTCCGCCGACGCCGACGGCAACGACATGATCGCACTGTCGGGCCAGCCGACCGCAGCCCGGCACAATGTCGAGAACCTCGGCTTGGAAGCCGTCTGGCCGTACAACCTGATAGGCGACAACTCGCAGGACATCGCGCTGGCCAAGCGCACCTACACCTCCCGCAGCTACGTCAATGTGAACGACTGGAACTACGATCCCCTGCAAGCTGCCCGTCTCGGCCTTTCGGGCGAGGTCAAGAACGACCTGCTCGCTGACGCCAAGTCGTATCAGATGTTCCCGTCCGGCATGGGAGTCGTTACCGCAGGACAAGACCTCAGCAAGCAGCCCTACGTCGAGCAGGCAGGGGTCGTCACCGCAACCGTGGACGAGGCCCTCGTTCAGGACTACGACGGCCTGCTGCGTATCGCGCCTGCTTGGCCGACCGACTGGACCGGCGAGGGCACGGTCTACATCCAGCACAACACCAAGGTCGACGTCCAAATCGGTGGCGGCGCCACCACCACGGTCGCCATCGAGGCCGGCGCGACGCAGACCATACAGGTGCGCAGTCCGTGGCCCGGGCAGCAGGTTCAGGTCGTCAATGGCGCCACCGGTGCGGTCGTTGTAGCAGGCACCACCGCCACGACACTGGCTGTCCCGGTCGTGTCCGGCCAGTCCTACCTCGTGCAACCGACATCCGCGCCCACCACCTCGCTGCCCTACGCGCAGATCGGCGGCAGTCCAGCGACCGTGGCCAAACACCTCGGTCCGGTCCAGATCGGCCTGGACGCCGCACCGACGTTCAGCTCTCTGGCCGCGTCGTTCGACAATGTGGCGATCACTGACGATACCGCTACCAGCGCGGGCAACTTCGATGGCGGAGGGGCGAGCTTCTCCGAGCAGGCAATGACGGCCGCCGGGGCCGCACCGGGAGCCACGGTGAAGGCATCAGGACTCGCTTTCACCTGGCCGAACGCCTCCGCCGGCAGCAAGGACAACACAGTCGCCAACGGGCAGACGATCACGATGAGCGGTTCGGGCACGCTCGGCTTCCTGACGTCGGCGAGCTACGGCCCTGCCACGGGCACGGGACAGATCACCTACACCGACGGCACCGTGCAGGACTACACCCTCACTACGCCGGACTGGTTCTCCACCACCGGACCTGTGGCTGTCAGCTCCGCCTACCAAAACCGTCAAGGCAACACCCAATATGCCCACACCGCTGACACGTTCGCTCAAACAGTCACGCTGGGTACTGGCAAGACCATCGCGAAGTTGACGCTGCCGACCGTCGGCCCGCTGGCCGAACATGCCCCCGCCCTGCACGTCTTCGCGATCACCACCTCCGGTGCGACGCCACCTGTGGTCAGTCTGCGCGCGCATGCAGACGGCAAGTACGTCACTGCTGAAAACGCCGGCGCGTCCGCACTTATCGCCAACCGAACCACGATCAGTACCTGGGAGCAGTTCGACAAAATCGACCTGGGCGATGGCAACATCGCCCTGCGCGCCCACGCGAACAATCAGTACGTATGCGCGGACAACACTGGCTCATCGCCACTCATCGCCAACCGCACCGCAGTGGGAACCTGGGAAACCTTCAACCTCATCCACAACTCCGACGGCAGCGTCAGCCTGCGCTCCCTGGCCAACAACCAAATCGTCACCGCGGAGAACGCCGGAGGCTCCCCGCTGATCGCCAACCGCACGGCCATCGACGTCTGGGAGAAGTTCGATCTGATCAACGACTGATCAGACGTCGACGAAGGAGGCGGCTGCGCCGCCCGAAACACCAAGGGCGGAGCAGGGCAACCCAGTGCGGAAAGAGGCGGTGTGCCCCTATCCAGGCACCGGAATCCTGCCTGGATGTAGCACTCGAGTATGGCCTGACTGCTCATCGTGACCGATCAGCAGCACCGTGGGCGGCCACCCACCTACTTTGCGGCTCGGGTCGGCCGCCGCACGAGGCGACCCCGAGTCGACAGAGCCGGGACAAATGAGAGGGTTAGTTCAATGGCACGTTATCGAGGTGGGGCCTTCCTCGCCCTGGCCGGTCTTGTCATGGCATGTATCGGCGTCACGGGAGTGGCGCACGCCGCCGCCTCGGTGACGTTCTTTGCCACACCAGGGGGGTCGTCGTCGGCGGCGTGTAGCCAGACTGCACCGTGTTCGCTGTCCGGCGCCCAAGCGCGAGTGCGTAGTTTCTCCCAGAGCAATGCCGGTGCCGATGTGACGGTGCTGGTGGGGGACGGAATGTACCGGCTGTCCAGCGGGCTGGAGTTCGGCACCGCCGATTCCGGCAGTTCGGGTCATCCGGTGGTGTGGCGGGCCGCGCCGGGGGCTCATCCGGTGGTCTCTGGCGGGTATCGGGCTACTGGGTGGGCTCCGGTGGCCGGCACAAGCTTGATGTCGGCGAAGGTGCCGGCCGGCACTCTGACCCGGCAGGTCTACATCAACGGGGCGGACATTCCAGTCGCGCAAGCGAGTCCCAGTTCGCTGGGGTGGAAACTGTCGTCGTGGGACTCGACAGGGTTCCAGGTCAGCGATCAATACACAGCTTCGGCTCTGCTGAACATGGCCTCGGGGCTCAACTCGACGCAGGTGGGCGAGATCCAGTTCGAGTGGTCGCCGATGGCTGAGACGGACTGGGCTTCTGCGCAGTGCCCGGTTGATGGCATCGTGGCGGGCTCCAACCCGGGTACGGCGACGGTGAAGATGGCGCAGCCGTGCTGGAACAACCTGACGAACAAGTCGGCCACGGTGTACGGCCACAATGACCACACTGACAATGTCTCGCCGTACAACCTCGCCGTCGGCGTCGGTCCGACGCTGGTGAAGAACGCCCGTGCATGGCTGCGCCCGGGCCAGTGGTACCTGGACAATTCCGGTGACACGCTGTACTACCAGCCGGTGGCTGGGCAGCAGATGTCGGCTCTGGACGTGGAAGTGCCGCAGGTGGAGTCCCTGGTGTCGGTGGCCGGCACCCTGAACAATCCGGTGCACGACCTCACCTTCGCCGGCATCCGGTTCACCACCGCGACCTGGAATGATCCCTCGGGACCCACGGGCTTCGCCCAAGTGCAGGCAGGGCTGATGGTCAACCAGCCGAACCACGTCTCCAACGGCGCAGTGCAGCCGGCCACGCAGGGTGAATGCGGGTTCGCGACCCCCGCCGCCGGTTCGTGTCCGTGGGGAGCGTTCGCACAGCCACTGGCCAATATTCAGCTCACCGCGGCGCGCAACGTGCAGTTCCTGTCCGACCGGTTCGATGATCTGGGCGGCACGGCGCTGGGCATGAAGTACGGCAGCAGCAACAACACGGTGCGCGGAAGCCTGTTCTCTGAGATCGGGGCGGCCGGAGTCTGGCTAGGCTGCGCGGCCGACCCGACCCCCGGCAGCAGCGACGATCCCGTCTCCACCGTGATCCAGGAATGCTCGGCCAACCCGGCGGCCTCGGCAGGTGACCAGTTCGGGCCCGGCGGCGTGAACGAGATCATGACCGGGAACACGATCGACAACAACGTGCTCCGCCGGGCGGGCATCGACTACCTGGGCACCGTCGGTGTCACGATGATGTTCACCCGGCACAGCACCATCAGTCACAACGACATCGCCTACATGCCCTACGACGGGCTGACCTCCGGCGCCTGGGAAGGGCACACCGACAATGTGAGGATAGGTCCGACCCGTAGTGACCAGACCAACACCAACATCAACTCGAACAATGTCATCAGTGACAACCACATCCACAACAACATGCAGGTCTACACGGGCGACGGCGGAGCCCTCTACTCCGAGGGCCACCAGGGCGCGACCGTCCTGAACAGCGACGGCTCGGCGGATGTCGGTGCCTCCTACGCCAACGGGCTCGCTATTACCGGCAACGTGCTGGAAGCGTCCAACCGCGGCTACGCCTACGCGGCAGACGTGGGCTCGCAGTGGGTCATGATGTCCGGCAACGTTGAATTCCACAACAACAACTCGTTCTCCTGCAACTGGCCCACCCCGCAGACGTCCCGACTGACGTTCACCGGCAACTGGGCCGCCGACAGTGGCGACGGCAGCTGCGGTAGTGCGTCGATCTATTACGCGAACACCTCGCTCCGCGCCGACCCTGGCCCATCCGACCTGCCCAGCAGCGTGCTGTCCAATGCCGGTCCGACCGCGCAGTACCAGGACGTGGAAGCCGCCCTGCCGCCGCGAGCCGACTACGTCGGGTTCTCTTCCGGCAAGGCTCTGCTCAGCGGCTCCGGATTCACTCCCGGCATCCCCGTCTATGTCAAGGGGACCCCGGCCAGCGGGGTTACCTACCTGTCCGGCGGATTCCTGACCGTGCCGGTGCCCTCCGGGACCAGCGCCTCCGACATCACCGTCGGCCTGCCCACCGGAGCCGCCCGGATCAACGACACCGACGCCTCCATCACGTACAACGGATACAACCTGTACAGCAACCGTGGATACGGCGACCTCGGTGACGACATCCACTACGGCGCCGTCGGCGCCACCGCGACCTACGCCTTCACCGGCACCGGTATCCAGGTGTTCGGCGAGCAGTACACCGACCAGGGCACCATCGGCGTCAGCATTGACGGCGGCGCCCGGACAGTTGTCAGCACTGTCCCGGCCGACGGCCGACGCCACAGCAACGTGCCGCTGTACACGAAGACAGGCCTTGCCGCTGGCTCTCACACCGTCGTGGTGACCGCGCTCACCGGAACTGTGAGCACCCTGGACGGCTTCGCGGTTTTGAGCACCGTCCGAGTCGACGACACCAGCCAAAGCATCGCGTACGACGGCTTCGCCCTCTCCAGCGGTCGTACGAACCTCGGTGATCTCAACAGCGATGTGCATTTCGCTACGGCCAACGGGTCCACCGCGACATTCACGTTCACCGGTACTGGTATCCAGGTGTTCGGCGAGCAATATACCGACCAGGGCGTCATCGGCGTCACCGTCGACGGCGGCGCCCAGACGATCGTCAGTGCCGTCAGCAGTGACGGTCAACGCCACTCCAACACGCCCGTCTACACCACAGCGGGGCTGCCGTTCGGCGCCCACACGGTCACCGTGACCAAGCTGTCCGGAACCTACAGCACCATCGATGGCTTCCAGGTACTCAACACCGGGCGCTTGGACGATACTGACCCGGCGATCACGTACGACGGCTTTGCCCTCTCCAGCGGTCGTACGAACCTCGGCGATCTCAACAGCGATGTCCATTTCGCTACGGCCAACGGGTCCACCGCGACATTCACGTTCACCGGTACTGGTATCCAGGTGTTCGGCGAGCAATATACCGACCAAGGCGCCATCGGCGTCAGCATCGACGGCGGCGCCCAGACCGTCGTCGACACCGTTCCGGCAGACGGACAGCGCCACACCAACGTCGCCGTCCACACGGTCACTGGACTCGACGGCGGTATCCATTCCGTCGTGGTGACCAAGCTGTCCGGAACATACGCCACCCTCGACGGCTTCACTGTCGCCAACTGACGGACCACAGATGGCACATCAAGAGGCGGCTCGGAAATCGCTGAGCCGCCTCTCGTCCACAACGCCGGACGCCCCGCGCAGAAACGGGGGACGCGGACCATGTCGGCCACCACGAGGCGAGCTTCAGATCCCCGAGGCCTGTCAGGAGAGCGACGGGACGAGGCAGCTCAGCGGGTACTCGGGATTTCGGATTGTCCTCGGGCGTGCCCGGTGACGACACCTGCGGCATACCGTCGGCGTAAGGTATGCGGAGGTGGGCTGACAGCTGAGCGTCGGGCGTTTCGCGCGAGGATCCGGCTCCAGGCCGGTGAACGGTTCGCGGCGGGGGAGAAGGCCGCAGTGATCGGCGAGGACCTGCGGGCGGGTTGGAACGCTGGCGCCGCGACTGGCGCCAGGGCGGGCTTGCGCCAGGCCGGGCCAGCGAACACCCAAGCCGTCACCGACGCCCAGGTCGCCCGGCTCGAGGAGGAACTCGGCAAGAGCCCAGCCGGGCGTCGCTTCGAAGAGCAGCGGTGGACCCTGGCTCGGGTGCAGGCGGTGCCAGCCACAAATGTGGCGTCGATCGGCTGAGGCTTGGCGAGGCTGACGTACCTGCTCCGATTGCCCTCAGACCAGGATCATCGAGGCGTCGAGTGGCTGGGCGGTGGCGCCGAGCGGCAGCGCGTGGTCGGTCTCGATGAAGCCCCTGCGCCGGCTTTTGGCAACGGCTCGCGGTCGAGGTGAGCGGTAGATCAGCCGACTGGGCGCCGATAAGGGTTTGGTAGGCGCGCTGTGACGCACGCGCATGACGGGCTATGACCCTCCTCGGACCCGGGCGCGATGTTTTGGGGGCATCAGGCCCTGGACGGCTTCGTCCTCGAAGCAGAGCCACGCGCCCAGGTCCGCCGCCGTCCCCTTATAACTGGCCGCTATTTGTGCTTCCAGGTGATCTTCTCCTCCGTCGCTCGGTGGTTTGCGGCGGGGGACATGCACGCTCCAGCCGATGCGGTGAAGCAGTAGATCCAGCCCACCGCGGTCATGGTGGATGCCGGGGACGCTCACGGGCTCGTACACCGAAACGGCGGACCTCCGAGGCCTGTGGCTCGCGGGCTGACACTGCCGGGCTCCGTCGGAGCCCTGCCCTTGGGGGCATGTGAGCAGGCCAAACTCGCTCGTGGAGCACGGTGTTGAGCGGCCTGGCGAGTTGCCTGCGTGAAGGGTGTGCAGGCGAGTGCTGATGTAGGCAAGGATCCGTTCGAGATATGAACGAGGTCAGCCGCCACAGAGGAGAGGGCGTTGATGCCTTGGGGGCCCGTCGTGCTACTCACTCGGGGGCGAAGTGGGGCTAGGCGCCGACCGCCAGCATGGGTGCGTGTCCTCGGGCCGCCTTCGCGTCGCTCTGCGCCGACGACGCCGGTTACCTGGAGTTGGGATCTGAAGTGGCTGGTCAACCCGATCTATTTGTGGGGTGCCTTGATCATGTGACGCAGTCACACGGTGAGCGATCTGCCTATTCGGCGAGTCTTCAGGTAGGGACCGAACTGCCGCTCAGGAGATAGATCCGATCAATCTGTGTGTGGAGGCTTGACGGCCCAGTCGCCGGAGTGTTTCATCACTTGTCAGCACCATCCAACCTCGATGACACCTCAACTTCGCTCGGTCCGGGCTGGGTACGCAGTTCCCGTGTCATCACTATGTGGCCTCTCAGCGCGCTGCCGGACCCTTTGCAAGGTGCCCTTCCCGATGCTTGGCCGTCTCGTGCCGGACGTCCATTCAGCTGTCAGGATCTGTATGTGTCTGGCGTCGGCCCCCGATGCGCGCTCGGGTTGCCAAACGGAGTCACGTCGCTGTCAGGCTGGTGGCGCCCAGGCAGCGGACAACGAATTGACACATTGTCATGCGTACTCGCCGCCGCCTACGGGCTTCGGCTTTCGTTTCCCTCACACGACCGCACGACGGGCCACATCCCCCCAACACGAGACGAGGCAAGAGGAATGCGATCGCGTCGAGGCCGCGCACTGTCTGCAGCTACCGTGAGTCCAGGACGGGGCAGCGGGCGCGGACGCCGACCCACGACGGAAACGCCGCGGGTCGCTGAGGGACAGAGCCCGGCGGGCACAGGGCAGGGCCTTACCTCCGGACGATTACCGCACCCACCGCTCCGGGGCTGTCAACCGGGGAGTCTCTGCTGAGATCGCGAGATCCCCGCTTCACCCACTGGGCGGCGACAGACGGCCGGGAGAGACCCATTCGTCCGCTGGCCACATTGAGGCGTTCTCCGAGTAGCTGGGCCAGCGCAGTGGGGCGCCTTTCTTCGGGATCGAGTCTCCTGTCCTGGCTTCCCAGTTCCAGCTCACCCCACTTGGTCCGGCCGCCGAGCCCCTCGGCATTAGGGCTAAGGAAACTTGCAATGCAAGGAGGGCATCATGCTCATATCCCGCGCGAGAGCGAGACGCGGCCGCTTCCGGATTGGGGCGGTCGCTATGGCCGTCGGCCTGACCTCGTTTGTCGGGGTCTGTAACGCCCCCCCGCCCGCGGTGGCGGCCACGGGCGCTGGCTCGGCCGCATGTCCATGGGTGGGGTCCAGTGCACCGATTCCGCAGCGTGTGAACCAGCTGCTTTCTCACATGTCGCTGTCGCAAGAGGTAAGCCTGCTGACGGGTGCGTCAGGCTCGAGGTACGTCGGGTTCATTCCGGCGATCGGGGCGCTGTGCATACCTGCGCTCAACCTGCACGACGGGCCGGCCGGTCCTGGCCAGGGAATGCCCGGGGTGACCCAATTGCCTGCGCCCGTCAGCCTCGCGGCGAGCTGGGACACCTCCGCCGGACAGACCTACGGTTCGCTCGTCGGGTCCGAGCAGGCGTCGAAGGGTACGACGATCGGTCTTGGTCCGACCGTCGACATCGTGCGTGACCCGCGCTTCGACCGGGCATTCGAGACCTTCGGTGAGGACCCGTATCTCAACGGGCAGATGGGAGCCGCCGACATCCGCGGTGTGCAATCGACCGGGGTGATGGCCCAGGTCAAGCACATCGCCGCCTACAACACGGACACCAACCGCAATGCGATCGACGCGATGGTGGACACGCGGACGCTGCAGGAGCTCTACCTGCCCGCCTTCCGCACCTCGATCCAGCAGGGCGTGCCCTCGTCCGTGATGTGTGCCACCAGCTACGTCAACGGGGACCCGGCTTGCCAGGGTTCGTATCTGCTGACGTCGGCGCTTCGCCAGCAGTTCGGCTTTTCCGGGTTCGTCACCTCCGACTGGGGAGCGATCTACCCCCGCAACTCCACGGACGCCACGATCAAGGCCGCGAAGGCGGGCTTGAACCAGGACATGCCGGGAGACGACGGCAACTACGGCAGTGCTCTGGTCAACTCGGTCACCAGCGGAGCTCTGCCCCGTTCGACCGTGGACACGCTCACCTCGCAGGTGCTGAGCGAGATGTTCGCCTTCGGCCTGTTCGACAGGGCACCAAGCGGTTCCTTCGTCCAGCCCGCGACCAGCGCCGCGCATGTGAAGACGGCCAAGGAGCTCTCCCAGGAGGGAACGGTGCTGCTGAAGAACAGCGGCAACGTCCTGCCCCTTGGGCCGAACGTGTCGTCGATCGCGGTGATCGGAAAGGACGCCGACAGCGGGGCGCTGACCGCAGGAGGCGGCAGTGCCAACGTGGCCTCGAGCGGCACCGTTACCCCGCTGCAGGGCATCACCGCCCGCGCGGGCAACACCACCAATGTCGTCTACGACGACGGTGCCAGCACCAGTTCCGCCGCCGCCAAGGCCGCCTCTTCCTCCGTTGCCGTAGTGTTCGTCGGCAAGTACGAATCGGAGAACAAGGCCCCGGCGGAGGACTCCGACATCAACCTGTCCGACGCGGACAACGCATTGGTCACCGATGTAGCCAAGGCCAACCCCCACACGATCGTGGTCCTCAACACGGGCTCCGCGGTGGCGATGCCGTGGGTGAACAGTGCCGCCGCGGTGCTCGAAGCCTGGTATCCCGGCCAAGAGAGTGGCAATGCCATCGCCGAACTGCTCTTCGGGGACGCCAACCCTTCCGGGCACCTGCCGGTTACCTTCCCCACCTCCCTATCCCAGACCCCCACGAACACCACCGCGCAATGGCCCGGAACGAACGGCACGGAGCAGTTCTCGGAGGGCTTGAACGTGGGGTACCGCTGGTATGACACGAAGGGTCTCACCCCGCTCTTCCCCTTCGGTTACGGCCTGTCCTACACCAGTTTCTCCTTCAGCAACCTGTCCGTCAGTCCTCTGGCCAAGGGCGGCAAGGCGACGGTCATCGCGACCGTGACCAACACCGGCTCGCGCCAGGGCGCCGACGTCGCCCAGCTCTACCTCACCGCGCCCGCCTCCTCCGGAGAACCCCCCAAGCGCCTCGCCGGCTTCACACGCGTCGACCTGCAGCCCGGCCAGAGCAAGACCGTCACCTTCCCACTGACCGAGAAGGACTTGCAGTACTGGGACTCCGGCACGTCAGACTGGTCAACGGCCACCGGCACCTACACGGTCTCCGTCGGCGACTCCAGCCGCGACCTGCCCCTGAGCGGCACTCTCCCCGTGGTGGCTGCACAACTGGGCCAGCCCGTCACCATCAGCAACCCCGGGCCGCAGGAAGGCATCGCCGGAGCTCCCGTCACCCTCCCGATCTCCGCACGTGACTCCACCAGCGGCCAGACCCTGGCCTACACCGCGACGGGACTACCCGCCGGCGTGACCATCAACCCCGACACCGGCGCCATCACCGGCACACCCACCACGGCAGGCACCACCACCGCCACCATCACGGCCCAAGACGGCGCGGGAGCCACCGCCAGCACCGCCTTCACCTGGACCGTCACCCCGGTGGGCTCCGGTATCCCGACGACCCCGCTGATCGGCTACAAGAACCTGTGCCTCGACGTGTTCGCCGCCGACAACACCGACAGCACGAAGGCCGACATCTACACCTGCAACGGCACCACGGCACAGGACTGGACCGTCACACCCGAGGGCAGCGGTGGCACGGTGACTGTGCAGGCACTCGGCAAGTGCCTCGACGTCCGGTACGCCGCCACCACCAACGGAACACCGGTCCAGCTCTACACCTGCAACGGCACCGGTGCACAATCCTGGATCCACCGGGCCGACGGATCGCTCTTCAATCCGCATTCAGGCCGGTGCCTTGACGACCCCGCAAGCTCTTCCGACCTGGGCACACCACTCCAGATCTGGGACTGCAACGGTGCGGCTAGCCAGAGGTGGGTCTCACCCGCGGCCGGTCCCGTCACCGGCTACTCCGCACTGTGCTTGGACGTCCGCTTCGCCCAGAGCGCCGACGGCACACCGGTGCAGGTCTACACCTGCAACGACACAGTCGCGCAGTATTGGAACCGTACGCCGGACAGCACCCTGCAGGCCCTCGGCAAGTGCCTGGACGTCGCGGGCGGCGGCACCGCGAGTGGCACCCCGGTCCAGCTGTGGACATGCAACGGCGGGGGCGGTCAGCAGTGGGTACCTCAGGCCGACGGAACACTGCGCAACCCCGCATCCGGAAGATGCCTGGAGGACAGCGGAGCGGGCGGCTCCGGTACCCAGGCCCAGATCGGAGACTGCAACGCGAGCGCAGCCCAGAAGTGGGCCCTTCCCTGAGCAACGGTGAGCGGGACGGAACCGATCGGGATTCGGCCCGGCCGATAGGCGAGTGATGACCGCTGCTGTTGTGGCCAACGGTTTCGGTCGCCGGCAAGCAGTGAGAGGCGCCCCGACCCGAGACCGCCCCTCACCGCTTCCTCAACGACCGGGCCTCTGGCGTGCGAAGTGGATTCGCTTGGTGCGTCAGAGGCTCGCTTAACGAATACGGAGGCGGGCTTCGACCGCTGTACAACCACGCGACGAGCGCGTTGGCGAAGCTCCTAGTGACTCATGGCGGCGCCGGGGAGTGGCAACGGCCGTCAGCGCGTCCTGGACGAGCCACCGGGACTGCTACGGAGTCCCCGGGGCAGCGTCCCACGGGGCACTTCAGCAGGGTTGTCAGTATTTGTGCGGAATCTGGCCTTTACACCTTCGTCTAAGCGCTTAGATCGCTGATTTGGCGGTGCTGCACGCCATCCCGGCGGAACGGGGAGGGGAGAGGAGCAGTGTGATGCTCAAACAGAGTAGGCGTGACCCTGTCCGCCCTCCTAATCTCCTGCGACGCACAGCCGGTGAGGCGACCCCGGCGGTGTGGACATACTGACAATGGATCTTGCAGATCCAAGGGAAGGTGTCCTGGTGGGACGGAAGTCTCCGTATCCGGAGGAGTTCAGGAACGATGCAGTCGCGCTGTACCGCGCGGCGGGCGGGGAGCGCACGTATGCCGCGGTCGCGGCGGACGTCGGGGTGACCGGCGAGACGCTCCGCAGCCGGGTGAGCCAGGCCGACGAATACGCCAGCCGCGATCGCAGCCGCAGCGATCAGACCGGGGCGAGCCGGGGCGAGGAACTGACCCGGCTGCGGGCGGAAATCGGCCGGCTGCGCAACGCGGAGAAGGAGTGGGAGTTCGAGCGGGAGATCCTGCTCCGGGCAGCTGCGTATTTTGCTCGGGAGGTGAAGTGAAGGACCACCGCTGGTACTTCATCTCCGAGAATCGCGCCGACTTCGGTGTTCAGCGGATATGTCGGGTCCTTCAGGTCTCGCGTTCGGGCTACTACCAGTGGCTCGCCAGCATGCGGGCCCGCGCCATGCGGCAGGCCGCCGAGGACGCCCTGGTCGCGGAGATCCGCGAGGTTCACACCGCGCACAAGGGCACCTACGGGGTCCGGCGCGTCCATGCCGAGCGGCGGGGCTTCGGGCACACCATCAACCGCAAGCGCGTCGAGCGGCTGATGCGGCGGCACGGCATCGAGGGCCGTCACCTGCGGCGCCGCAAGCGCACGACCTGCCCCGCTGGTTTGACCGACGCGGCGGCTGGCAGGCACCCGACGCAGCTGACCCGTTCGCTCGGTACACCCAGGCCATCCTGCCCGTACTGGTCGGCCAGGTGGAATGGGTATGCACCATCAACGAACCAACGGCGTCGCGCACGCCGCCGGCCAGCCCAACACGAAGCTGTTGCCCAACCATGTCTACGCCCTGCCCGACCCGCAGGTCTCCCACACCCTGGTCCACGCCCACCGCAAGAGCCGCGAGGTGCTTTCCACCCTCACCGGGGCCAAGTCCGGATGGGCAGTAGCCACCCAGGCGCTGCAGCCTGAGCCCGGTTGTGAGCAGATCGCCCGGACCTTCGGCCACCCCCGGGAGGACTTCTTCCTCAAAGCCGCTCGCGGTGACGACTTCATCGGTGTCCAGGCATACACCCGCACCATCATCGGCGCCGAAGGGTCCCAAGCCACCTCGCGAGGACGCCGAGAAGACCCTCATGGGCTGGGAGTACTACCCGCCCCCCGTCGGGGACGGCATCCGCAGCGCCTGGAAACTCATCGACGGCGTCCCCATCATCGTCACCGAGAACGGCATCGCCACCGCCGACGACACGCGCCGCATCGCCTACACCACCGGCGCCCTGACCGCCGTCCACCAAGCCCTGGCCGACGGCATCAACGTCGGTGGCTACCTCTACTGGTCAGCCCTCGACCACTACGAGTGGGGCTCCTTCCGCCCCACGTTCGGCCTCATCGCCGTCGACCGCCACAGCTTCGCCCGTACGCCCAAGCCCAGCGCGTACTGGCTCGGCGAAGTCGCCAAGACCGGCCGCGACCCTCTCCTCTCGGAGTCCTTCGGGCTCCGACGTCCGCCGGCGTGTGTCGGCCGCTTGAATGGCCATCGTCCGATGGCGATCCCCAGCGCCGTGGTGGCGCGACGCCGTGATGTACCAGATTTATCTGCGTAGTTTTCGCGACGGTAACGGCGACGGTCTGGGCGACCTCCACCGCGCAAGGGCCGGACCGTCTTACCTGGCCATGCTCGGCGTCGATGGCCTATGGCTAAGTCCCTGCTTCCCATCCCCGCGGCACGACCCGGCTATGAGGCCGCCAACTACTGTGCCATCGACCCGCTCTTCGGCGACCTCGCCGAGTTCATCTGCTGGTCGGCGACGCACACAAGCTGGGACCCATGGTCATCCTGCAATCGTCCCCAACCACTGTTCCCGCCAGCACCCGCGGTTCCGCGAGGCGCTGGCGGCTGGGCCAGCAAGCGCCGCCCGCGCCAGGTTCCACTTCGCCGACGGGCGCGCAGAGCGCGGGGGAATGCCGCCCACAAGTGGCGCGCCATGTTCGGCAGTCCCGCGTGGGCCCGGGTCCCGGAAACCGACGGTCGGCCAGGACAGCGGTATCTGCACCCTTTCACCCCGCATGACCCGACTTCAACTGGCGTGGCCCAAAGGTCGCGGAGGTGTTCGACGAGGTACTGCGGCTCTGGCTTGACTGGGCAGTTGACGGCTTCCGCATCAATGCCGCAGTCGGCCTGTTCAAGTACCCAGGCCTATCCGACTCGCCCGACCCCGCCGCCGCCGAAGACGCCCGCGACGCCGGCAACCCACTGGCATGGAAACAGCCCGAAGTAAACAAGGTCTGGCGCTGCTGGCGGGCGATCTGCGACACCTACACCGCGATTGACGGCCATGAGCGCATCCTCGCCGGAGAGGTGGTCATGCCCGCCCCGCGATTCAGGCAGCCCATCTACGACCCGACGAGCTCCACCAACCCTTCTACTGCGACCTGCTGGACGCCCCCTGGGACGCCGCAGGGTTCCATGCCCAGATAGACGCCGCCCGGCGCACATTACTTCCATCGGCGCCCCGGTCACCTGGGGCGATGAATATCCATGATCAGCAGAGCGCCCCACCCGCTACAGCAGAGGGGCGCTGCCCGCGGGGCGGACGCGGAGCGCAGAGCGGCCAGGGCGCGCGCCGCGGCGCTGCTAATGCTCGCACTGCCCGGCAGCGCATACCTCTACCAAGGCAAGGAACTCGGCCTCCCCGAAGCCACCGACCTGCGACCGGAAGCGCTTACCGCCCCCCATCGTGGCCGCGACCGTTGATCCGACCAGAGGCCGCGTCGTGGCTGCCGCAGCCGCCCTGGTTCGTCCGCTACGCCGTGCAGTGCCAACGTGCCGACAGCGCGTCGAGCTGGCAGCTCTTCCGTGATGCGCTGCGACGGCGCAGCAGCCTCACGTCGTTCCGCGACACCACGCTGAGCTGGTTGCCAGGTCCTCGTGACACATTGGTGCCGGGAAGACCGCTGCTGTCCAGATTTCCGTGTGACGAGGGCAAGCTTGCAGCAAACAGCGCTGCATGGTGGCTGGTGGACCGCCTGCCGCACTGATTGTCCGCACCTGCGGCAATGGGGCTGGCCGCGGCGAGGCAGGGGTCGGGCGCCGGCCCGTGACAGGGTACGGGCCGGCGACCGGTTCCTTGAGGTGGGCCGACGTCGAGGACCGCCGTCGGCCGGCCGCGCACGGGACGGGTCAGATAGGTGGCGTCATCCACTGCTGGTTGGCGGCTGCGTTGCAGTCGGAGATCTGGAGCCGGGTGCCGTTGGCGCTGTTGGTGCCTGCGGAGGCGAGGCAGCGGCCTGAGCGGGGGTTGATGAGTGAGTTGTTGGGGCCGCGGGTCCAGTCTTGGGCTGCGGTGCTGTTGCAGTCGTAGAGCTGGACCTGTGTGCCGTTGGCGGTT
>NZ_JBFAXL010000058.1:0-35452 GCF_040680795.1 Streptomyces sp. NPDC051976 | reverse complement strand
GCGGTGGTGCCGTTGCAGACGTAGAGCTGGATCGCGGTGCCGTTCGCGGTTGCGGCGCCGGCGATGTCGACGCACTTGCCACCGTAACCGGTGATGGGGCCGGATTCGCTGCTGGCCGTGAAGCTCCAGACGTCGTTGGACGCGGCGTCTCTCGGTTGCTGGACGACGAGTTGTGTGGTGCCAGCTGGCTGCAATGCCTCCTGGGTGGTGGCGTTCACTATGCTGTAGCCGCCGGTCACGGGTTCGATCTGCCACTTCTGGGTCTCGGTGCCGGTGCACCACTCTGCGGTGGCGCTGGCTCCCGCCTGCTCCACCACGCCCAGAGGATTGGCCTGGTTGGCCGTACTGGGGCGGATGTCGGCGCACCGGCCGCTGTCGCCGTTCTGGAGGCGGTAGTAGCCGTCGCTGGTGGGGAGCAAGTGCCAGGTGGTGGCGGCCGTGCCGGATGTGGTGAGCGGGGCTCCCGTGGAGTCGGTCTCCGCCAGCTGGCCTCCGGCGTTCGTGATGGTGTAGCTGCCACCTGAAAGCGGCTGTGTCCAGGGGGCGCCGTATCCGGGCGCGTGGCCGATCGACGCGGCCAGTGCGGTGAAGCCGGTATAGTCGGCGGTGGGATTGGGGCTCCCCCACACCCCCTGCGCGAAGGCCCGCATCGAGGTGAACATCCCCTGTTGCACCTGGTTCTCGTTCTCCGCGTCGTAGTGGTCTGGCCAGACGTTGTATTCGGCACCTGTGATGCGGTTGCCGGTGTTGCTGACGGTCTGGTCTATGAAGTCGAGCGGATTCCAGCCCGAGTTGTACAAGGCTTGGGCGTTGGGCTGGTATGAGCCGCGTGTGTAGTACCAGGATCCGCTGGCGTTCATCACCTGGTAACCGTCGTTGAGCAGTTGCTGGCTGGCCACCGCCGCGCGCGACCAGTATTCGACCACGATGTCCTTGTTGAGTGGGACGGTGTTGGCACCGGTCAGGCCGTCGTTCCAGATGCGCAGGGTACGGCCCTTGGAGCGGACATAGGTGTCGACCCGGTTGATGAAGTCGATGTACGCGTCCTGCGGAGTGGCGTTGGCACCGAACTTCGCGCGGGCGTACTCCTGGATCTGCGGGTAATTCGAGTACGCGGAGTTGATCATGTACTCGTCCGCGCCCATGTGGAAGTAGGGTCCGGTGAAGACGCTTAGGTCGCTGTCGATGAGGTGGGTGTAGAACGTGAACGCGTCGGCGTTGGTGATGTCCAGCCGAGTGGGGTCGGGCGTGCCCGAGCGGTCCTTCAGCTGCAGGTCGGGGTACGGAGCCAGGTACGGGTCGATGTGACCGGGGGCGTTGATCTCCGGGATGACGGTGATGTGGTAGTTGGCGGCGAGCGCGATCAGGGAGCGTACCTCGGACGGGGTGTAGTACGAGAAGGTGTTGACGGCCGGGTACTGGTCGTTCTTCACCTTCAGCTCCAGGTGCAGCGTGTTGAGCTTCAGGTAGGCCATGTCCTTAATGAGGCGGGTGAACCACGCATCGGTGTTGTAGGTGTACATCGGGTCCACGCCGATCGCGCGCTCCCCGTAGGTGGGAACGTCGGTGGTGTGGCCGTCCGGGATCGCGGTGCTCTGGGCGAGGAGTTGCAGCAGCGTTCGAGTGCCGTAGAAGACGCCGGCGTTGGAGTTGCCTGTGATGGTCAGTTGGCTGCCGACGCTGAGCGCGTAGCCTTCGGGGCCGAGGTCGTCGCGGCTGGTGTCAGTACGCAGCACGATGTCGCCGAGGCGGGGCGCGTCGGTTGCCACGGGGGTGGCCCAGCCGCGTACCGAGCTGAGTTCGCCGACCAGCAGCGTGGCCGTTGGCTGACTGGCGGCGTCGGTGTTCACTCTCGTGGTGGGGCCCAGGGTGAGGGAGCCTGAGGTGGGTGACCAGTTCTGCAGGGCGGGGACGACGGCGGGAGTGGATGGGTCCGCGGCCGAGGCGGTGGTGGCTCCACCTGCGAGGGCTGCCGCTGCCATTCCTAGGCAGGCAAACAGACCTGTTGCTGACGCGGCGAACCGTCGGCACCGGGCCAACAGCCGGCTCTGACCACCGGAGCCGACCGGGTCATCGGATCTCATGGGTGCTCCCATCGAAGAAAAATTATTCTTCATCGCCGGGGACTGTGCACCCGACTATGGGGTAAGTCAATGGTGCCGCCGCTGCGTTGACACCGACACGGTAGGCGATGAAGAATAATTTTCTACCGCTCGAGAGAGGTCACGGCATGCAAACTGCTTCCGAGATCGCCGACATCGGCGTAGTGGACCGCATCCGTGACCTGCTGCCGGTACTGCCCGAGGCGCAGCGCGCCACCGCCGCACTGATCCTCGACGGCCCAGCAACTGTGGCTCGGATGACGATCACCGAACTGGCCGACGCGTGCAAGGTCTCCACGGGAAGCATCACGCGCTTCTGTCGAGCGCTCGGCCTGCCAGGATACGCGGCCCTGCGTATCGCCCTCGCCTCCGACATCGGCCGCTCCGAGCGGGAGACATGGCAGGCCAACATGGGGCGGCAAATCTCCGAGAACGACGAACTGAGCCGGGTAGCCGAAGCGATCTCCGCGGCGGTAAGGCACTCGGTGGGGGAGACACTAGCCCGCCTCGACCTCTCCGCGCTCGAACAGGCCGCCACCGCGATCGCCGGGGCGCGCCGCGTCGAGATCTGCGGCGTCGGAGGCAGCGCCGGCATGGGAGCGGAGTTCCAGCACCGGATCTTCCGAATCGGGGTGCCCGTCTGGTCGTGGAGCGATACCCACGTGGCGATGACGGGTGCCGCGCTGCTCGGCCCGAGCGACGTGATGCTGACGATCTCGCATAGCGGACACACCCGTGAGGTCGCCGACCTCGCAGCTGAGGCCGCTTCCCGCGGCGCCACGGCCATCGCGCTCACCAACGACCCCGCCTCCCCGCTGGCCCGTCGGGTCGACCTCGTCCTAGCCACCGCCGTCCCTGCGGACGCGCCCGGGCAGGACACCATCCCCAGCCGCCACGCCCAGATGGCCGTCCTCGACCTGCTGTACATCGCCGTCGCGCAGCGCACCTACAGCCAGAGCACCGAAGCGATGGCCGCGACAACCGAGGCGGTCCGCCCTTACAAGCAGCCGCAGAAATCCGGCTGACCAGGAGTGCCAGTGATTTCCGCGGGCTGCTCTCCACCCTCCCCGTTTCGTGGTGGTGCTATCGCCGGACTGCTTCAGCTCTCCGGGTCTCCGCCGGCCAGGGAACCGCACAGGCGATGCTTCCCACCGGGGACGTCATCCGGCGCTCGACACCGCCCCACGCTCATCACCGCAACCGAGCAGCGTCAGGACGTCGTCGTACTGCGGCCGTCACGGCGCTCGGACTCATACCGGCTCGGCAGGCGCGGCGTCGGCATTCGTATAGAAAACGGATGAGCCTTGCTTGGTGCGACGGGCCCGGCCTTTGGCCACCAGACCTTCAACGGTGGTGCGCACCACGGTAGCTTTGATGGAACGGTCCGGGTGGGCCTCAGCGAGGGCAGCGGTGATTGCGGCTGCCGAGCGGGGCTCTGAGCGCTGGGTGAGCTGCTGGCGGACCAGGGTGACCAGGGTAGGTCTGGCAGCCTTCACGCCCACCGGCGAGGGCTTTCCCTGCGTCTCGCCCTTGTCGGTCGTGGCCTTCTTCCGCCGGGTCGGCTCTGCCTCGGCCGAGGCGCCACGCGGCTTCGGCACCTCACCGGCCCCCTCCGCCTCCGGCTCAGCGGCTTCCTCCAGGGCCTCGCCGATTGTGTCCGCGGTACCCAGGGCACGCTGCACGTGCTGAAGCAGCGTGTGATCCTTGCGGAGGGCACGCAGTTGGTCTTCCAGCGCGGCCAGTTCAGAGCCGATGCGCTCCTGGTCCTGGACGTTGCGCTCAAGGTCGGCTGCCACCTGGGCGGCGTACTGCGCCTGGACGCCCTTTGCCTCCGGCTGGGTCTCGGACACGTCGTTGCCTTTCTGCGGTGTACTTGCGGCTGGCGACGCATCGTACCTGCAAAGTCCGGCCGTGGCGGTCCCGAGTGCCTGCCTCATGACAACGATGCCTGCCAGCGTGCAAGCCCGGCGCTGACAAGGCAACGGCAGTAGGCCGCTTCCTGGGGGCCCCTGTGCACGGCGCCGCATCCGTCAATCGACGTGAGGCGCAAGGAGGATGGACGGGCGAGTCGTTGTCGGATCAGCCGTGGGTCAGGCGGAACCCGGAGGCGGCGCTGGTGGTGGGCTGGCTACCGAGGTGGGGTGCCCGCTTGCTGCTGTCGACGCGGACGATCTTGTTGTTGGTGAGGGCGCAGGCTGATACGCAGGAACGCGGGGTCCCAGTGTTGTGGTATTGCTGCCAGACCTGTTGGGAGATCTCTGCGCCGCTGGTGCACCTCGACGACCTGGTCATCCGCCTCATCGGGGAGGAATCCTCCGGCAACGGTGCAACGGCAACCACTGTTCTCGGCGCCACCTGCCTGTACGCCGTGTACGACCCGGTCAACGGACGGTGCGTGGCAGCCCGCGCAGGACATATACCGCCTGCAGTCGTCACGTCCGAAGGGAAGGCTTCATTCCCCGAGTTGCCCGCCGGGCCGCCGCTTGGGCTCGGAACATTGCCGTTCGAGTCTGGTGAGTTCGAACTCGACGAGGGCAGCCTCCTGGCGCTGTTCACAGACGGCTTGGTGGAATCACGAAGCAGGGACGTGGAGTCAGGCCTCAACCAACTCGCCGAGGTGCTGAGCCATCCGAAGTTTTCGCTGGAGGAGGTCTGCGACACCGTGCTGAGCGAGATGCACTGCGAGCCACAGGTCGACGATCTCGCCCTGATCGTCGCCCGGGCTCACACTCTGGGGCCGGAGCAGGTGGCGACCTGGGAACTGGCCGCCGATCCTGCTGGGGTCCGTGAACCCGCCAGGATCCGCTCCCATGTCGTCAACGACACCCATTGCGGCATCCATGACAACGGGAGGGGCCGGATCAGGTCCGGCGGCCGTGGCATGGGCGACTTCGGGGATGACGTCCAGGCCCCTACCCAGAGCGGTGACTCGGCCTCCTACGCCTTCGCCGTCATCGGCATCGACGTCCCTCGGAGACGAACTGCGGCGAGGCCAGTGCGACGATCGCCGTCGACGGGGGTGCCCCCCAAACCGTCAGCGTCAACGCCGCCGGTCCGCCCAGCAGACCTCTTCACAACGCGCGGACTGTCAGTCGGCCAACACGCGATCACTGTGACCAGGCGGAGCGGTACCTGGAGGCTCCTGGACGGCTTCTCGGTCCCCAACTGGCGGAGAACTGGGTGCTCGTGATCTGGGCGGGCTGAGACGCCCCCGGCGTGCCGCGAGATCCGATGTATCGAGGGACTCCCTGGTGAGGGCCGCACAAAGGAGCCGATGCAGCAAATATGACAGTTACTTCGAGTTGTAAACATCGGATGTTTGATTTAACGTTAGGGCCACGGATACCTGGGGGATCGGAGTGCGGTCAGCCCCCCCGGTTTGGCCAGTACCCCCATCCGTCGTCCCGCCGAGGCGCTGTCGACACTGTGTCGACGGGCCCGGCATCCCGCGTCAGACCTCCCCGCGGCCCCCGTCGGCGCTGGGCGAAAGAAAGGACTTCCGCCTTTGAGTTCCCCGAGCGGGCGGATCACCGCCCTTGACACCTACGACGTCCGCTTCCCCACCTCGCTGCAGCTCGACGGTTCGGACGCCATGAACCTCGACCCGGACTATTCGGCGGCGTATGTCGTGGTGCGTACTGACGCGGGCGACGGCCTTGAGGGTCACGGATTCGTCTTCACCATCGGGCGCGGCAACGATGTGCAGGTCGCCGCCATCGAGGCGTTGCGGCCGCACGTGGTGGGACGCGACGTGGCCGCATTGTGTGATGATCCCGCCGACTTGAGCCGCACTCTGCTCGGAGACAGCCAATTGCGCTGGCTCGGCCCAGAGAAGGGCGTCATGCACATGGCTGTCGGCGCGGTACTCAACGCGGTCTGGGACCTTGCGGCCAAGCGCGCCGGCCAGCCGCTGTGGAAGCTGCTTGCCGACGCCGAGCCCGAATGGCTGGTCTCGCAGGTCGACTTCAGCTACATCGCCGACGCCCTGAGCCCGGATGTGGCGCTGGACATTCTGCATCTCGGACGCGTGGGCCGCGCGGCGCGGGAACGGAACCTCCTGGTTGAAGGCTATCCCGCCTACACCACCTCGCCGGGGTGGCTCGGCTACTCGGACGACAAGCTCGCGAGCCTTGCCAAAGAGGCCGTGGACGAGGGGTACACACAGATCAAACTGAAGGTCGGTGCCGATCTCCAAGACGACATCCGTCGCTGCCGTCTCGCACGTTCCGTGATCGGTCCCGACGTACGGATGGCGCTGGACGCCAACGCCCGGTGGGGCGTGGATGAGGCCATCACGTGGACCAGGGCACTCGCGGAGTTCGATCCCTACTGGATCGAGGAACCGACCAGCACGGACGATATCCTCGGGCACGCGACCATCCGGCATGCCGTGCACCCGACCCGGGTGGCCACCGGCGAGCAGGTGCACAACCGCATCGTCTTCAAACAACTTCTGCAGGCTGACGCGGTGGACGTGGTGCAGATCGACGCCACCCGAGTGGCTGGCGTCAACGAGAACCTGGCGATCCTGCTGCTGGCGGCCGCGTTCGACGTTCCGGTCTGCCCGCACGCCGGTGGCGTGGGCCTGTGCGAACTCGTGCAGCATCTTTCGATGTTCGACTACGTCGCAGTGTCCGGCAGCAAGAAGGACCGTGTCGTGGAATACGTCGACCACCTGCACGAGCACTTCGTCACTCCGGTGGTGGTGCGGGGAGGCCACTACCAGGCTCCCACCGCTGCCGGCTTCTCCGCACAAATGCTCCAGCAGTCCCTCCAGATCTACACCTACCCCACAGGCACCTACTGGGCCGAAGAGTCCGCCACCAAGCGGTCGGACGCGGAGGCCGCGGCATGACCGCCCCCGACGACTCCTGCCCGGCCGAGCCCCTGCACGACCTGGTCGGCCGCCGTGTGATCGTCACGGGCGGCGCATCAGGCATCGGACTGGCCACAGCGCTCGTCCTCGCCCGCCGCGGTGCGCGGGTTGCGGTGCTGGACCTCCACGTCGACGTCCCCACACCCTTGCTGGGGTTCCAGGCCGACATGACAGACGGCACGGAGGTCGCGGCGGCGGTGAACGCCGCAGTTGCGGCGCTGGGAGGCCTTGACGGGCTCGTCAACAACGCGGGCATCGGCGCCGTGGGGACGGTCGAGGACAATCCTGACGAGCAGTGGCGGCACGTATTCGACGTCAACGTCCTCGGTGTGGTCCGGTCCACGCGCGCCGCGCTGCCGCACCTGCGCGCCTCCGCCGCCCGGCCGGACGCTCCGACCGCCGCCGTGGTCAACACGGCCTCCATCGTCGCGACCGCCGGACTGCCGCAGCGCGCGCTGTACTCAGCGAGCAAGGGCGCCGTGCAGTCACTGACGCTCGCCATGGCCGCTGACCACGTCGCCGAGGGGATCCGGGTCAACTGTGTGAACCCCGGCACCGTCGACACGCCCTGGGTCGAGCGGCTGCTGCAGGCTGCGCCGAATCCGACAGCGGAGCGTGCCGCGCTCAGCGCCCGGCAGCCGACCGGGCGGCTGGTGGCATCGGACGAGGTCGCCGCGGCGATCGCGTATCTGTTGAGTCCCGCCGCGAACTCGATCACCGGCACCGCTCTGGCCGTCGACGGCGGCATGCAAGGCCTGCGGCTACCGGGAGAGCCCCGATGACCCTACCCGCCGCACCCACGAGCAGCACTACCCCGAAGGGAACCACAAGCATGCGACGGGTCTGTCTGGGCCGCAGCAAGGCCCATGTCACGGAGCTGGCGTTCGGCGCCGCGGGAATCGGCAACCTCTTCCAGCCGATAGCTGATACGGAGGCTGCCGCTGCTGTCGCCGCCGCGTGGGAGGGGGGGATCCGCGCCTTCGACACCGCACCGCACTACGGCCTCGGGCTGTCGGAACGCCGCCTCGGCGCGGCGCTGAAGGACCGGCCCCGCGACGAGTTCACCGTCTCAACCAAGGTCGGCCGGCTCCTGGAACCGCTTCCCGAGATCGAAGGCGACGACCTCGCCAACGGCTTCGCCGTAGCGGCTACCCACCGACGCGTCTGGGACTTCAGTGCCGACGGCGTCCGCCGCAGCCTGGAGGATAGCCTGAATCGGCTCGGTCTGGACAGGGTGGACACCGTCTTCCTGCACGACCCGGAGCAGCACGCCGAGCAGGCACTGACCGAGGCGTACCCCGCCCTGGAGGCGATGCGCGCCGAAGGCATCATCGACGCCATCGGTGTCGGCGTGAACACCACAGAGCTGCCCACCCGTTTCGTCTGGGAGACCGACATCGACGTCGTGCTCCTCGCCGGCCGCTACACGCTGCTGGACCAGAGCGGGCTCGACGAGCTGCTCCCAGCCGCAGCAGCCCGCAAGGTGTCGGTCATGGCCGCCGGCGTCTTCAACTCCGGGCTGCTCGCCGACCCGCGGCCGGGCGCGACATTCGAATACGCCGCGGCCTCCCGGCCACTGCTGGAGCAGGCTCTGCGCCTTCAAGCGCGCTGCGGGCTGTACGGTGTCCCGCTGCGTGCTGCGGCCGCCCGCTTCCCCCTGGCCCACCCTGCGGTCGTGGGCGTCATCCTCGGCATGCGCAGCGCCGCCGAGGCATCGGACGCCGCCGAGCATTGGCGGCGCCCCATTCCGTACGGAATGTGGGAGGAGCTGCGGGCCGCAGGACTGATCCCGCGCCTGGTCCCGGTACCTGAGGAGCGCGCAGGCGGATAGCGGCCAAGCTGCGGGCCCCTCACGGCTACGCGCAGGACGGGCGCGCGATCGTGGAGGCAGAGGGCAGTAGGAACGGGGGAACGTCCGTCACCTACTGTCATCCAACTATGTGGCCAGCGTGCGCATGCATGAGGGCGAGGTCAGCGGGCCAGAAGGCTATTCCGGCGACACGCTCCACTTATCGCCGAGCCTCCGCAGCTCAGCAGTGTGGCGAACCATCGTGCATACGCCTGCATCAAGTGGCGTAGCGCCTCGCACCGCGGTGGCTTGGCTGCCGCTGCGTCATCGTGCGACCGGTGACTCATGGAGACCTCGCGGCCCTGCGCTTCACTGTACTCCCGGGGGCGCTACCGGGTCGGTCGTTCAGCCGACCAGGTGGCCCTCTCCGACGTTCGCCAGTCGCAGACCGGCGCGGACTGCGGCGTCGGCTGCGATGTGGAAGGCGCGGTCAATCTGCTCCGCGGTCTCGGTGGCTCCGGCTTCGATCGCAGGGCGGTGATGTGCATGCTGGCGGTAATGGCGGCGAGCAGCGGGATCGGGACGAGGGGTACGGCGGACGGAGGGGGTCGGGCCCGTCAGGAGCATACCCACCGCGGGTCGCGCGAAGTGCCTGATGAAGAACAAGGCGCACTACCTGCTCCTCGTCAAACGAACCAGCCGGTGCTGCACGAAGCCCCGCGAGTGCTGCCGTGGGAGGTCACCGCGCTCGCTTACGAGCGCGAGGTCGGGCACAGGCCGCGCGAGACCCGCTCAGTGAGCACCGTGACCGCCAGCGATCTCGGCATGGGCTTCCTCCGGCGTGGTGCAGGCCGCGAAGATTCAGCGGCACCGCAGCGACGCCAAGACCTAAACCGCGCTTTCCCGTCCTCTCAGGTCTGCTCGGCCTGCGGATTCCGGGACGGCTCCAAGCCCGTACACGTCCGCGAGTGGAGCCGCAATATCCTCTTCGCAGGACGCCGAATCGTGGCCGCCGGACGGGGGGAGACGCTAAAACGCCTCGTGGAGCGCCGGTAAGACCAGGGCGAAAGCCCCGGCCCAGCGCGGTGAAGCAGGAAGCCCCCGGAAGGGTCAGCCCACCCAGCTGATCGGACCACTCTGGTAGCACCAGGCGGGGGGGGGGTGCCGGAGCGCGCAGTCAGCCCCGCTTGCGGACCGAGCCCGCGAAGGATGCGAGGCCGTCCCGGTACGGGCTCCATCCGTGGGCGGACGAGGGCGGAGTTCGGATGCCGGGAAGCGGGCGGCGCGGCCGGAGCCGGTGGTGCGGGGGAACGGTAGCGGGGCGGCGGAGACTCCATGAGGTCTTCACCTGTCTATTCGGGCAGGGCGGTCATCTGGCCGTAACCAGGTGAAAGCAGCCTGGACCAAAAGGGTCACTACGCTGCGAGGACGCCCCCGAATCCGAGGAGGACCGTGCGCCGACCGCCCGGCTGGCTCGTCCATCCACTGCGCTGGCAGCGGCTGCCTGTCCCCTGGGGCGCGGTGGCGCGCGGCGCGCTGGGCATGGGTCCGCTGCTCGCACTGGCTCTCGTAACCGGGCACCGGCAGGCGGGCCTGCTCGCCGGGCTCGGCGCGATGTTCGCCGGCGTTAATGATCGGCCCGGCACGCGCCGCGCCGGGCTGGTGAAGATCGCGGGACCGGCGTTGGCGGGCACGCTGGGTTTGCTGGTCGGCCAGGTGGCCGGGTGGTGGGAGCTGCCGCTGCTCTTCGTGGTGGCCCTGGTCTCCGGAGCGGTGAGCGTGGCGGGGCCGGTCGGCTCGGCGGCTGGTGTGCAGCTGCTCGTCCTGGCCATCGTCGGCAGTGGGATGCCGATAAGCCTGTCCGTGTGGAGCCGGGCGGGCTGGTTCCTGGCTGGCGCCGGCTGGCTGTTGCTGCTCGCCCTGCTGATCCCCCCCTCGCGCTCGGTGCGCGGTCCGCACCCGGGGGAACGTCTGGCTGTGGCCGCCGTCTTCGAGGCTCTCGCCGCGGCGCTCGAATCCGTCGGCACGCCTGACGCACAGGCGGCGCGCCGGCGGCTCACCGTCGCACTGGACCGGGCCGACGAGGCATTGAGACTGCTTCGGGCGCTGCGAGTGCTGAGTGCGAGACGAGCGCTGCGCGCCGCGGCGGACACGGCAGAGCGGCGGCTCGCCGAACGGTTCGCCGCCGCCTCGGCGTTGTGTGAGGCGAGCGTGGCCCTGCTGTGGGAGGGCGAGCCTCTGCCGGCCCGGCTAGCAGACGGACCCCGCCGCCTCGCAACCGCCGTCCGCGACGATGCCAACCCCGGCCCACTGCCTGCGCCGGTACGGGACAGCGCGGCTCGTGCCGCCTTCGACGACGCCGTCCTGCACGCTTGCCTCGCCTTCGGCGCCACGGGGGAGGGGACGGTCGCGCAGCCTCCGAGTCCCCCGGTGATGCCGATGTCGCCACGCCGGCGTCCCGGCGTCCACCCGCTCGGCCCAGCCGGGCGCGAGTACGGTTTGCGCGTCGCGGTCTGCGTCACTGTCAGCGCCGCCGTCGCTCTGCTGCTGCGCGCAGATCACGGGTACTGGCTGCCTGCCACTGCCGCGTTCCTTGTCAAGCCTGATTACGGCCCGCTCTTCTCCCGGATCGTCAGCCGCTTCGCTGGGACATCCGCCGCCGTGCTGCTCTTCACGTTCGCGGAGGGGCCGTTGACCGGCTCGTGGGGCGGCCCCTGGTGGGCCGCCGTCGCCGTCGCCACCTGTGGAGCTCTGATCCCGCTCGCGGTCCGGCATTTCGCACTGCAGACCGCCGTGGTGACCATTACAGTGCTCTGCTTCGTCAGCGTGGGCGGCGACAATCAGGCGGCCGGGGCCAGGCTTGCCGATACGGCACTCGCCTGCGGCGTCGTTCTGCTGGTCGGCCACCTGCCCAGACTCGCCGACACGCGCGCCCGGGTCGGCCACCGTTCCGCTCACGCCCTGCGCCACACCGGGTACTACCTGGACCACGTCCTCACCGGTCCGCCCAGCCAGCAATGCCCCCAACTCCGCGCCCGGTTGCGCCGGGCTGCCTACAGTTCGCTCGCCGAGGCCCGCGCGGCCGCCGAGAGCGCCGCCGCAGAATTGACCGCCGGACCCGAGCACGACTGGCTCGGCGTCACCGCCGGCGCCGAGCGGATAGCGGATGGCGCCACGGCCTGCGCCATCCGCATGGAGCACGGCGCACCGAGGCCAGCCGCGCCAGCGGCCCGTCAAGTCACGGCGGCGCTGACCACCATCGCGGACGCACTGGACGGGTGCGCGCTGGAGACCGCGGGGATCGGCGAGGTGGATGATCTAGCGGACGCGGATGGCGTGGCGGATGGCGGCTGCCGGACCCTGGAATACATTCTCGGTGAGCTGCAGGAGATCCGGGAACTCACCGAGACGGCGACGCGCCCCCCACAGGGTCGACTGTGGAGTCGACCTGCACCACCCGGAGACTTCGTCGTGGCCCTGGCTCTTGGATGGTCTAGCCGGCCGTTCTGAGTGGATGCGATCGTGGCAGGTGTTGCAGGCCACGACGGTTTTGCGGCGGCCGGTGCAGCACGGCACCCTCCCAGCCAGAGGGTCGCCATCCGGCGTAGGCCGGCGAGAGCGCCAGGGCTGATTCAAAATCCTGGCGAACTTCCGGGGACGCTACCGGGTGGGTCGTTCAGCCGACCAGGTGGCTCCCTCCGACGTTCGCCTGTCCCAGTCCGGCGCGGACTGCGGCGTCGGCTGCGATGTGGAAGGCGCGGTCTACCTGCTCCGCGGGTTCGGTGGCTCCGGCTTCGAGCCAGGATCGCATGGCGGTGATGAGCATGCTCGCGGTCATGGCGGCGAGCAGCGGGATCGGGACGAGGGGTACGGCGGGTGGAGGGAGCCGGGCCGTCAGGTGGTCAGTGAGCTTGACCGTGATCTCGTCGTGGAGTGCGTTGAGGAACAGGGCCAGGCTCCGACCTCGGGCCATGACCAGGTACAGATCGACGTTGTCGCCCACGTGATGGAAGAGCGTGAGGCTGGGGTAGGGCCCCGACTTGCCTGCGCCGTTGGCTTCGAGGCTGTCGACAAGTCCGCGGACGCCGTCGACGAGGAGGTCGTCCTTGTCGGTGAAGTGTGCGTAGAAGGTCGACCTGCCGACGTCTGCGTGGTCGGTGATCTGCTGGACGGTGATCGACTCGTATCGGTGTGCCCGCATGAGTTCGATCAGAGCTTGCATGAGAAGTCGCCGGGTCCGGTGGGACCGCCGGTCGGATCTGATTTCCCGCACTCGTCACCTCCTTTGCTGGACAGTTCCGCGGTGGTGTCCCGTAGTGGACGTACCTGTCAATTTGCGCCTTGACCTGCACCTATGTAGTCAGACGATACTCCAGTACGGGACATCTGTCTTGTACTGGTTGTTCGTCCGAAAGGTAGGGCCCCTTTTGCTCCCATACATCTACTCGCCGCTGGTGTGGGTGCTGACAGTCGGCAGGGCTAGTGCTCTACGGCGGGCGACCCTCGCTGCGGCTGCCGTCGCATCTGGGGACGACGTGCTCGATGTCGGCTGCGCCACCGGGACGCTGACGCTCGCCGCTCGCGACCATGCCGGTGAGACAGCCCGCGTGGCGGGGCTTGATGCCTCCGAACCGATGCTGTCCAGGGCCCGCCGTCGCGCCGTCCGTGCCGGCCGAGACATCGAGTTTGTTTCCGGCCGGGCCGAACGGCTGCCGTTCGACGACGGCAGCTTCGACGCGGTCGTCCTCAGCCTGGTCCTGCACTACCTGTCCGAACCCGACGCTCTGCGGGCCCTCGCCGAGGCGCGCCGGGTCCTGCGAGACGGCGGCCGGGTCGTGGTCGTCGACTTCACCCGCAGCGTCGGCATCCTCGGCCGGGTACGGGCGCATCTGATGCTGCACGGCGGCACCGCCGCCACCGCACCCGACTTGGGCGCCCTCCTGAACGCCGGTGGCCTCACACAGACCCGGTCCACGCCGTCCCCGGTGGGCGCTCTGGCCATCGCGAGCGGCCTCCACCACGACACATGACCGAAGACATGAAGGAGAAGATCACGATGACACAACCCATCCCGACCGCCGCGAACGCGGCATCGTCAGGAGCCTGCAGGAGCATCTCTGTCCGCAACCTGACCAAGATGTTCGGATCCGTGGTGGCGGTCCAAGACTTGACCTTCGACGTCCCCGCAGGCCAGGTGACCGGATTCCTGGGCCCGAACGGCGCGGGCAAGACCACCACCTTGCGCATGATCCTCGGCCTGATCCAGCCGACCTCCGGCTACGCGTTGGTCGCCGGCCAGCCCTACGCGCAACTGATGTCACCTCGCCGGACCGTGGGCGCGGCCGTCGAGGCGATGGCCGCTCATCCCGGCCGCTGTGGCCGCGACCACCTGTGGGCTCTGGCCGCCGCGACCGGCGCCAGCCCCCAGCGGGTGGACGAGGTCGTCGCCCAGGTCGATCTGACCGATGTCCAGCACCGACGGGCAGGAACCTACTCCCTCGGCATGCGGCAACGCCTCGGACTGGCCGCCGCGTTGCTCGGTGACCCGGAGATCCTCATCCTGGACGAGCCGGCGAACGGTCTGGACCCTGCCGGGACGGTCTGGCTGCGAAGCCTGCTGCGTGACCTCGCCGCCCAGGGCCGGACAGTCCTGGTGTCCAGTCACGTCCTCAGCGAGGTCGCCCAGACAGCCGACCACATCCTGATCGTCAACGAGGGGCGGCTGCGGTTCGACGGCCCGATCGGCGAACTCCACTCTGCTGGCCGGTCATTGGAAGAAGCGTTCCTCCAGCTCACCACCCCCGCACCCACCAGCTGAAAGGTGACTGTCATGGGACTGCTGATCCACATCGAGATGTACAAACTCCGGACCGTCCGGGCGCCATTGATCCTGCTCGCCCTGTCCCAGCTCATCATCGTCGGCGGCGTCAGCGGTCTGGCGATGTCAGCCGGTGACCTGCACGATCCGACACTGGCGGCCGAGGCCTTGGCGCACGCAGGTCTCGTTTCCCTGCTCACTCTGGTCCTCGGGATCACGGCCGTCGCTGGGGAGTACAGGAACAAGACCATCACCGACACCTACCTGTCCACTCCGCGACGCGGGCGGGCCGTCCAGGCCAAACTCGTCGCCTACGGGATCGCCGGTTCCTTCTTCGCCGTGTGCAACGCCGTCACCGCAGTGGTCACCGCCCGTATTTGGTGGGCTGTCAATGACGTCCCATTCCATGTGACCAGCCCGGGTGTCTGGCACACACTCGTGGGTTGTGCCGTCTGGAACGTCGCGTTCGCTGTCATCGGCGTGGGTATAGGGGCGCTGGTCCGCAACCTGACCGCCGCAGTCGCCGGCGCCCTTGCCTGGATCGCCCTCGTCGAGGGCATCATCGGCCAGCTCATTGGTGGCGGCCTGGCCAGGTGGCTGCCCTTCGCCAGCGGGTCCGCTCTCGGCGACATGACCGTCGCGGGCAGCACCGTCCACCCGCTTTCGCAGATCGGCGGAGGTATGGTCCTGGCGGCCTACGCCGCCGTGTTCGCCCTGATCGCTGTGACCACCACCGTACGGCGCGACGTCACCTGAAAGCCCGGTCATCGCACCGGGGTTGCTCTTGCAGCGAGTCACTCGTATCGGCGCCGTTCGCGTCTGAAGGCAAGGCGGGGCTGACATTCGGTATCCGAATCATGGAGGTTGTCGAGGCGAGCGCCGCCTTCCTGCTGACCGAAGCTGCCGGATCACTACGCGGTCTTGGGCTGTCGGGATGGCACCTCGGCGCGCCGGCCGGACAGGAACAGGCGCTTTCATTTCCGATCGGCTGCTCGGAGATCTTCGCCCGCATCGCGGCCTCCGTGACGGTTAGCTCAGCCGCCGGGACCGGCAGCACGGTCCGGACGTTTTCCTCCGGTGGCACCGTCGTCGCCCGCCCCATCCCCTGCTTGTTCTCCTACTCCTACGGGTAAGCCAGGTCGTTTTGCTGTGTCGGTTCGTCGGCGGGCGCGGTGGCCTGGCTTGATGCCGAGCGGAGGAGGACGGCCACGAGCACAGCTGCGGTGGCCATGGCCGCGCCGCCGCAGCGCAGGGCCAGATGGAGCCCTTCGACAAAGGCGGCGTTCACGGCGTCATGGACGGGTGCGGGCAGGACCTGGGTTCCGTTTGCTCCCGTGCTGGCGACCGAGTCTGCGATGCCGTGGCGGGTTGCGGGGGGAACGTCGAGCCGATCGAGCGATCCGGTCAACGTGGCGGCCAGGCGGCTGGTGAGGACGGCTCCCAGGGCGGCGACGCCGACGACGCCGCCGATCTCGCGCAGCATGTTGAGGGTCGCAGAGGCCATACCGGCCTGGGCGAGAGGAACGCGCTTCATGACCATGACGGACACCGGTGTGAAGGTCATCCCCATACCGATTCCCATGGCGAGCAACACCCACAGATACTCGAGGTAGCGGGCGTGCTCACCGTAGAGCGAGAGGCCGCCGAGTGCCGCGGCGCCCAGGGTCAGGCCGGTTACCAGGGGAATCCGGGGACCGCAGCGTGCGGTGAGCGTGCCGGATAGCGGCGCGGCGACGACGATCATCGCGGTCATGGGCAGCCCCGCCAGGCCCGCGCTGGACGGCGCCCAGCCCATCACATCCTGCATGAGCAACGGCAGGAAGAACGACGCACCGAACATGCCGAAGCTGATCATGAATCCGCTCACCGCGGCTCCGCTGAGCACCGGGTCCCGGAAGAAGTACAGGTCGAGCATGGGGTCGGTGGTGCGGAGTTCGACCGCTACGAAAGCCAGCAGGGCTGCTGCTGCCGCCGCTGCGAGGGTCAGGACGCGAGTGTCGGTCCAGCCGCGGGCCGGTCCGTCGATGAGTGCGTAGACCAGGGCGCCGGAGCCCAGCACCGAGAGCAACTGGCCCGGCAGGTCCACTCGTCTGGCCCGGCCCGCGAACTCCGGGAGCACCCGGGCGGCGAGCAGCAGCCCTGCCGCTCCGATCGGGACGTTGATCCAGAACACGCTGGCCCATCCGAACGCGTCCACCATCGGGCCGCCCAGGACCGGGCCGATCGCCAGTCCCAGGGCGGAGACACCGGACCAGAGCCCGACAGCACGGGCCCGCTCCTTCTCGTCGGTGAAGACGTGACGCAGAATCGACAGGCTGCCCGGCGTGAGCAGGGCCGCGCCGAGTCCTTGCAGCATCCGTGCGGCGATGAGCAGGCCGATCGACCCGGACAGTGCCGCCGCCGCGGATCCCGCCGTGAACAGCGCCAGCCCGGTGAGGAAGATCCGTTTGCGGCCGTACCGGTCGCCGAGCGTGCCGCCGGTGAGCAGGAGGGCGGCGTAGACCAGGCTGTAGCCCTCGACCACCCACTGCAGTCCACTGACCCCGGCGTGCAGCTGTTGCCCGATGAGGGGCAGGGCATTGTTGACGATGACATTGTCGAGCATCGCCATGAACATCGTGGCGCACAAGGCGGCAAGTACGAGCCTCTTGCGTTGGGAGGTGAACTCCTCCATCACATTCCCTAACAGTGTTAGATAGGTATCCGGAGACGCCAGACTGCCCCTAACGGTGTTAGATTGCAAACCGGATTTTCTTCAACGGAGGTAGCCGATGCCACGAGACAGCGCAGCTCAAGGCGCTGCACACCCAGGGCTGACCCGCCAGACACTCGTTGCGGCGGCCCTGCGTGTGCTGGAACGTGAAGGCATCGCCGGGCTGTCGATGCGCAAGGTCGGCGCCGAACTGGGAGTGAAGGCAGCCTCCCTGTACTGGCACGTCCGCAACAAGGAACAGCTACTGGACCTGCTCACCGACGAGCTCATGGCTGACGTCGAGCTGCCACCCAGGCAGGGCGACTGGCGGGAGCAGCTCCGTGAGTCCTCACTGCGCTACCGGCAGCACCTGCTGGCCAAACGCGACTCCGCCAAGGTCGTCGCAGGGCGGCTGGCACTCGGCCCGAACCTGCTGCGTCTCATGGAGGAGCAATTGGACCGACTACGGGAGGCCGGATTCGCCGACGCCGACGCCGCCTTGGCCAACTACCTCCTCGGCGCCTTCGTCCAGGGCTTCGTGCTCCAGGAACAGTCACCCATCTCCGCATCCGAGACCGAGGGCGCCAGCCGTTCCGAAGCCGCCCAAACGGCGGCCGACCGACTGCGCGGACTGCCGGAAACGACCTTCCCTAACCTCGTCGCCCTGGCCGGCGACCTCACCGCCCCGTCCATGGAGGACCGATTCGCCTTCGGCCTCGAACGCCTCCTGGACGGACTGGCAGAACTGCTCGCCGAGAACCACGCACATCCGATAGCTGAACCAGTCCCCCTCGAAGGGAAGCCCTCGACCCATGAGTGACCGCACCTACCGCGTCATTGTCCGCGGCACGTTTGCCGACCTCGATGAGGCCCAGCGTGCCGCACTCATCGAGACCGCCGCCGAACACGACCTCCTCAGCGCCACGTTGACCGACGAGGGAACCCTTATCTACGAGCTGCCGCCACGCAATTTCACGTTCCGCTGCGTCGTGCGGCAACCCGCCGACGCCGATGACGCCGACGCCGTCCAACGGGCCTGCGAGAGAGCAGCTGCCGACCTGACCAACCGCGGACTCCGCCACAACGCGCTGCGCGGCACCGCCACCAGCCTCGACGACATGAAAATCCGACGCCCCCGACGCTGACCGACCTCTGTCTCAGAGGAAGCCCCCGGCATCACGAAAATTTTGCCAGGGCTAGCTGAAGCCATACGCCGACACTGGATGTAGCGCCGGTCACGGGCCCTTTCGGTCCGCCGGTCACGCGGCTGTGGGTGTCAGGGCCAGCGCATGCAGCGCCAGCTGCATCTCAAACTGTGCCGCAAGGTCGTGAAGGCGGTCGCCGAAAATCTCGTCCAGCTGCCGTAGACGGTAGCGAACCGTCTGCGGGTGGACGGCCAGGCGAGTGGCGACCTCGCTCGCGTTGTGGCCGCACTGTAGCCAGCACAGCAGGGTCTCCGCTAACCGCTCGCGCTGCGGCGGGCGGACCTCGTCGAGGGGGAGGAGATGGCGCTGCACCAGGGCCTGCACCAGCGACTCGTCCTGGAACAGCAGCAGCGTCGAGAGATGGTCGGCGCACTGCACCACGCCCGTGCGGGGCAGGATGCCGCGTCGGGACAGACCCAGTGCCTGCAGGGCCCAACGCAGCGAGCGCGCACCCTCGTCGAGGGGCACTGTCGGGCCGATGACCACACGCAGTCCGTGCAGGGCGCCCGCGATTGCCCGGGCGCGGCCCGGCCCCTTCGGGTCGGGCACCACGATGCAGCCGGGCTGCTCGTCGAAGCGGGCCAGGAACTCCGGCGGCACAATGGGGCGTATGGATTCGGGTGCGAGGGCATGGTCGGTAACCACCACAGCAAGCTCGCGTGGCACCTGCCACTGGGCCGAGTGCGCCAGATCCGCGATCGCCTCCGCCGACACCGGGGGATCGGCGGTGAGGAGGTCGATCAGGCGGGTGCGGCGCTGCTGGAGCTCGCCAGCCGTGTGCAGCCGGGCCTCCTTGTAGCCGGAGGTGGCCGCCGCCGCCATCTCGTCCAGGTGCAGGAAGAGGGCCTCGCCGAAGGCGGCGAGGGCGCCGCGCGGCA
Organism: Streptomyces sp. NPDC051976; assembly: GCF_040680795.1. NCBI lineage: Bacteria > Bacillati > Actinomycetota > Actinomycetes > Kitasatosporales > Streptomycetaceae > Streptomyces > Streptomyces sp. NPDC051976. The sequence continues at coordinate 16,092 of NZ_JBFAXL010000058.1, read as the reverse complement.
GCAGGTCGGCGTCCACCAGGGCGTTCACCCGGCGCCAGGCCACCCGGGCCCCTAAGCGCAGCGCCGACTGGAACGAGTCGAGGCTGCGGCCCTCGTCCGCCTCGCCCTTGCCGATGCGCTGATACGTGGCCTTTACGGACTCCCAGTCGCTCTCCGGGCGGGCGATCCGCTCCAGGAAACCCGCCAGGGCCTGCTCCACCGCCCGGTTCACGACGTGCATATACGTGTCGTCCATGGGGCGGGCGTACTCGGCGATCTCCGTGCGAATCGTCCCCACCACCTCCGCGGTGATGTCGGCGAGGAACGGCCTGAGCCGCCCGTGCAGATCAGCCGGGAAGGCCCGGAAGGGGGCCGTGCCCGACTCGTACTCGGGTTTGCTCCGTGCCGTGGCGCGCGCCGCCATCTCGTGGGCGGTGGCGGGTGCCGTCACATGAGCCGTTTCGTGGATTGGTCCGCGAGCCGGCTTGTGGGCTGTGCCGTCGGCGAGGAACGGGGGACGGTCCAGCATGAATTGCTCCCTCAGCGCGTCGGACAAGGTCTCGTGACGATAATGCCCTGACACGGGCAGTGCCTTATCAACGAACGAAAGACATGGCAGCGCTTCTTGTCACGCCGTGACAACAAGCGCTGCCACCTGCGGGAAAGGGAGGGCGAGTTGAGGCGGGAGCGAGTGCCGGCCGGCGGCAACGGCGACGAGGTCTTCTTCCGCTTTGGTCTTGGCCTACGCGCGGCTGTTCCTTCGATGGTCGGTTCGGTTCGGTACTCGCAGGACGAAGTTACGTAGTGCCACAAGGCAGTCGATAGTCAGCAGAGGACAACGCACTGCGCGGGGATCTTCCGCCGGGGACAAGTAGCTGCGGGGCCGGGTGCGCCACGATCTGACCATGACGGAACCGTGGCTGCGGCACTACGCCACCGGGGTCCCGTACCGGCGCGACATGCCCGACACCCAGCTGCCCGCCCTGCTCGACGACGCCGCCCCTTTGTGCACCGCACTCATCAACGAAGGGCGGCGCACCGGTTTGCACCATCTGCAGAGGGCAGTACGGCAATACGCCGTCGTGTTGCGGGGCTTCGGGGTCGGCTACGGTGACCTCGGGCGGGCCTGATGTTGCCGGACACTCCGGACTCCGTGATCGCCTGCATTCGGTGCTTAGGCTCGGCGCTGTCGCTGTGCTCGTCGGCCCCGGGGTGTCCCAGGGGCGAGGCGCAGCTCAGGCTGCGGGAGCAGGTTTCGTGACGGTCATTGGGCGGCGGGAGTTCGCCGCGGCGGCTTCTCGGGCCGCTGGGGCTGCGCCCTCGGGCCCTCCGCGATCTCCGAGGCAGCCGGTGGCGACCTGCGCGGCGCAGCGCAAGGGCGGTGACCACCGCGCCCAACAGCACGGATCCGGCCGCCAGTTGGAGCCCTGTGTCATAGCCTTCCAGAAAGGCGCTGTGCGGATCCGCGCCGTCGCGCAGCGCCGAGCGCTCGGTGCGGGTGAGGACCACGCCTACCAGGACGACGCCGAAAACCCCGGAAATCTCGCGGGCCGCACTGACCAGGCCGGACGCCATTCCTGTACGGGCGACGGGGACATCAGCGACGGAACGTATCGTCAAGGGAGTCGTCAGGGCTGAGCCCGCACCGATGATCGACAGGCCCGGCTGCAGATCCCAGTAGTCGGCGTCCAGGCCCGTGCGGGAAACGAGCAGAAGGCCGCCCGCGACCAGTGCCAGGCCCGCAGCGATCGCCCAGTGGGTTCCAATGGCCTTCGCGGCGCGCTCCGCGAACGGCGTGGTTGCCATCAGGGCGAGCGCGAGCGGCAGAAACGTCAGGCCCGCTTTGGTCGGTGAAAACCCGAGGATGCGCTGGAGGTAGAGCGCTGTGAAGAAGAACACGCCGTTCACGCCGATGCCCCAGAGCACCTGCGCCACCGCACCACCGGTGAGGGAACGGCTGCGCAGGACCCGCACATCCATCAGGGGCAGGAACGTGCGCGCCTCGACGATCAGGAAAGCAACCCCCGCTGCCGCCGACAGCCACAGACAGAGCTGGACCGGCGGCGTGCTGAAGCTGTGCTCGCCGCCCCTCACCAGGGCATAGGTGAGCAGGAAGAGCGTCAGACCGGAGAGGACCATGCCGGGGAGGTCGAGAAGGGGAAGGACGTCGCGGCGCACTCGGGTCGGGGCGGGCGGCACGGCGGGGACCAAGGCGAGGGCGAGTAGGCCGAAGGGGACGTTGAGCAGGAACACATAGCTCCAGCCCCAGTGTTCGGTGACGAAGCCGCCGATCAGCGGTCCCATCGCGAGAGCCATGGCGAGTGCCGCCGTCCACAGGCCGACCGCCAGGGCGCGGCTGCGGGTGGGTAGGTCTGCTGCGACGACGGCGAGCGATGCGGGGATGACGAGGGCGGCGCCGACGCCCTGGAGCGTCCGGGCGGCGATGAGGGTGCTGCCGCTGTCGGCGAACGCTGCTGCTGCTGAGGCGAGGGTGAAGATGACGATGCCGGTGGCGAGGACAGGGCGGCGGCCCAGGAGGTCGGTGAGGCGGCCGCCGGCCAGCAGGAGTGCGCCGAAGCTGAGCACGTAGCTGGTGGCTACCCACTCCAAGCCGGCGACTGTGAGGTGCAGTTCGCGCTGGACTGTGGGCAGGGCGACATTAATGACGGTGTTGTCGAGGGTGGTGATAAAGCCGGCCAGGGCGAGCATGAGGAGGAGGGCGACGAGTCTGGTGCGGCTCATTTTCATTCCGCGGTCCTGCCCCTTCTCGGTTTGGTGGGCAACCCAATCTTTGCTTCCCATGCAGCTGTTGGGCTTGTCAAAGAAGTGACAGCCGAACGCGCGTGAGCTGTCAGTGACTCGTCTTACCTGGGGGTGGCACGGGGGCGGACTCTGGTGCATCCACCACGCGTCCCCGTTGGAGCCGCCATGCCTTCCCCTCAGCACTCCACGTCCGCCCTGCCACCCGCAGGCCCACTGCTGACAGACCATCTGCGGCACTGGGCCGAGCACCGGGCACAGCAGCGTGCCTTCACTTACGTGGAGTTCCCCGAGCCGGGCTCCGCCGGCCTGCACCACACCCTTGGCTGGCAGCGGCTCGAAGCGCGGGCGCGAGCCATCGCCGGGCGGATTGCGTCGGTCGCAGGCCCCGGCGACCGGGCCGCGCTGCTGCTCCCGCAGGGCCTCGATTATGCGGCGGCGTTTCTCGGGTGCCTGTATGCTTCCGTGGTCGCCGTGCCCCTCTTCGGGCTCGCACTGCCGGGGCACGAAGGGCGGTTGGCGGCGGTCCTGGAGGACTGCGAGCCTGCGTGTATCGTCACCGACGCCCCTTCCGGGCCTGCGGTCGTCGGTTTCCTCGCCGAGCGGCGGCTGCCGGAACGGCCCGTTGTCTACGCGGATTCCGGTCACGCAGACAGGCAGGACAACCCCGTCGAGGTCGAACTGCCCGAGCGGCCCGAGCCCGACGACATCGCCTATCTGCAATACACCTCCGGCTCCACCCGAGCCCCGACCGGCGTCGTCATCAGCCATGCCAACGTGGTGGCCAATGCCCGCCAGGCCATCGCGGCCTTCGGCGCCGAGGCCGACCGGAACACCACGGTCGGCTGGCTGCCGCTCTTCCACGACATGGGCCTCGTCCTGAGCGTCGCAGCTCCCGTCGTCGGCGGCTTCCCCACAGTCCTCATGGACCCGGTGGCCTTCCTCGAGGAACCCGGCCGCTGGTTGCGGCTGCTCGGCGCGTACCGCGGCACGATTACCGCGGCGCCCAACTTCGCGTACGACTACTGCGTTTCACGCATTGACGAAGAGGAGATAGCCGAGCTGCGGCTCGACCGGGTGAAGGTCCTGATGAACGGCAGCGAACCGGTCCGCCCGGGCACGGTGTCGCGGTTCACCCGGACCTTCGAGCCGGCGGGGCTGGCGCCAGAGGCGCTCTGCCCGGCCTACGGGCTCGCCGAGGCGACGGTGTTCGTGACGACTGACTCCTACGAGACCGCACCGACGGTCCTCAGCTGCGACAGCACCGAACTGGCCATCGGACGTCTTCGCCCCGCCGCCCCGGCGGTCGCCGACGCGCCCCGCCTGGTGTCCTGCGGCACTCCTGTGGGTCAGGAGTTGCGGATTGCCGACCCGCAGACCGGTGCCGGTGTCGCCGACGGGGAGGTGGGCGAGATCCTGTTGCGCGGCCCCAATGTCGGCCTGTGCTATTGGAAGCGCGCCGATCTGTCTGCGGAGACCTTCGGAAGCCCGGGCCCGGACGACGCCGAGGACGGGGCGGGCTGGCTGCGGACCGGAGACCTGGGGGCGATCTATGACGAGCAGCTGTATGTGACGGGTCGCCTGAAGGACCTGATCATCGTGGACGGCCGCAACCACTATCCGCAAGACATCGAGGAGACGGTGCAGTCCGCCGTCGCCGCCGTACGCAGGGACCGACTGGCCGCGTTCAGTGTGCCGCGGGGCGAGGCGGAGTCGGTCGTGGTGGTGGCCGAGCACCGCAGAGACGTGGCTCCCACAGCGCAGGAGGCCGCTGCCGCGGTCCACTCGGCCGCGACGGACGTCTGGGCGAGGCACGGTCTGAGCATTGCCGAACTAGTCTTCCTGGCACCGGGGTTGCTGCCGCGCACCAGCAGCGGCAAGGTTGCACGCTCGGCAGCACGGGCTCGCTACTTGAACGGCGACTACGTGGCTGCGACCGCGGAGGTGCCCCGGTGATGGGTGGTTATGCAAACGGGGCGCGGGCCGTCGTGGTGGAGGCTCTCACCGCCTGGTACGGCCTCACGCCCGAGGACATCGCCGACGACCGACCCCTGGCCGAACTCGGCCTCACATCGCGCGACGCCGTCGCCCTGACGGCCCGCCTCGGTGAACTCGCCGGAGTCCGGCTGCCCGCCACGCTGCTGTGGGAGGCACCAACGATCGCGGCGCTGGGGGAGCGGCTCGAACGGGGCGAGCCGGGAGAGGAGGAGGCTGCCCCGGTCCTGGCCCTCGATGCGCCTGCGGCGGAAGGGAAATCACAGGTGGCCGTGGTCGGAATCGGCTGCCGTCTGCCCGGCGGTGTCGCTTCGCCGGTCGACTTCTGGCGGCTCCTGAGCGAGGGTCGGGACGCGGTGGGCCTGGTGCCGGAAGGACGGTGGGACCCCTTCGTCGGGGAAGGGCGGGCGCTGCCCGAGGACATCAGCCGTTACGGGGCGTTTCTCGACGACGCCGGCGAGGGGGGAATCGCCGGGTTCGACGCCGAGTTCTTCGGGATCGGCGCACACGAAGCCGTAGCCATGGACCCGCAGCAGCGGCTGCTCCTGGAAGTGGCACGCGAAGCCCTCGACCATGCCGCGTTGTCCGCGCCCGCCCTTGCGGGCAGTCGCACCGGAGTGTTCGTCGGCATCAGCGGCAACGAATACGCCCACCTCACCACTGGGGACCCGGCCTCCGTTGACGCCTGGACACCGCCGGGCGCGGCTCTGAGCATCGCCGCGGGCCGGCTCTCCTACCTCCTCGACTTGCGCGGCCCGAGCCTCGCCGTCGACACCGCGTGCTCCTCGTCTCTGGTCGCCGTGCACCTCGCGGTACGCAGTCTTGCCACATCGGAGAGCGACACCGCACTCGCCGCAGGCGTCAACCTGCTGCTCTCGCCCACGATCACACTCGGCTTCCAGCGCGCCGGAGCGCTCGCGGCCGACGGTCGGTGCAAGGCCTTCGACGCGGCGGCGGACGGCATGGTGCGCGGCGAAGGCTGCGGGGTCGTCGTACTCAAACGGCTGGCGGACGCGGAGCGCGACGGAGACCGGATCTTCGCCGTCATCGACGCCACCGCCGTCAACTCCGACGGCCGCTCCAACGGCCTGACCGCCCCCAACGCCGAGGCCCAACGCGCCCTGCTCACAGAGGCCTACGCTCGCTCCGCCACTGCCCCGGCCGCCGTCGACTACATAGAGGCACATGGCACCGGCACCCCCCTCGGCGACCCGATCGAGGCGGGCGCGCTCGGCGCGGTACTCGGGGTTGGCCGGGCCCCCGACCAGCCCCTTCTCATCGGCTCGGCCAAGACCAACCTGGGCCACCTCGAAGCAGCCGCCGGCATCACGGGGTTCATCAAGACGGTCCTGGCCCTGCACCACGGGGAGATCCCGCCACACCTCCACTTCATCGCCCCCACCCCGCACGCCGACCTCACCGCCCTCGGCCTGCGTGTGCCGACCGGACCCGAGCCCTGGCCCCGCTACTCGGGCCGGGCGACAGCAGGGGTATCGGCCTTCGGCTTCGGTGGTACCAACGCGCACGTGACGCTGAGCGAGTACCGCGCCAACGCGGCCCCCGGCGCCGGTGCCGGCGCACGCACAGAACAGCCCGCCGTCTTGCTTCTCGACGGCCCAACCCCAGAGCGCGTCCGCACCTACGCGGGCGAACTGGCTCACTGGCTCGCCACCCGCGAGGGCAGAGCGGTCCGCCAGGCCGACTTGGGTCGCACTCTCGCGGGCCGCACCGGTCGCGGCGGCCACAGGCTCGCCGTGGTCGCCCGCAGCCGGCAGGAGACGGCCGCGGCTCTCGCCCGGCACGCCGCGGGCGAGCCGGACCCACACCTGGTGACCGTACCGGGACCTGTGGACGCGGGCCCGGGACCGGTCTGGGTATTCTCCGGATACGGCTCGCAATGGCCCGGCATGGGACGCGAACTCCTCAGTGCGGAACCGGTGTTCGCCGAGGCCGTGGACCGCATGGAGCCCCTCCTGCGCGAACAGGCGGGCATCTCCTTGCGCCGGGGCCTGGAACCGGACGCGGACCTGTCCTCGCCCGCCGTCGTCATGCCCGTCCTCTACGGCCTCCAAGTCGCCCTCGCCGAACTCTGGAAGTCCTACGGCTTCCAACCCGCTGCCGTCATCGGCCACTCCATGGGCGACATCGCCGCAGCGGTCGCCGCCGACGAACTCGACCCCGCGTCGGGTGCCCGTGTGATAGCCGTACGGTCGCGGCTGCTCGCCCGGCTCACGGGCGGCGCGATGGCGGTGGTGGACAGGCCAGGCGAAGCGGTGTCGAAGCTGGCCGCGGCTGCGTTTCCCTCGGTGTCGGTCGCGGTGCACGCCTCGCCCACCCAGTGCGTCGTCACCGGGTCCGCCGACGACGTGGCGGCCCTCGTGACCCGGATCACGGACGAAGGCGGCTTCGCCCGTGCCCTGCCCGTTGTCGGAGCCGGACACTCACCGGATGTCGAGCCGCTCTTGCAGGAGTTTGCCTGGGAACTGGGCGCGGTCCGGCACGCACCCCCCGGCTGCCGCCGCTACTCCACGGTCCTGGACGACCCGCGCGCCACCGCGCCCTGCGACGCGGCGTACTGGGCTGCGAACCTGCGCCGACCGGTGCGGTTCGTCCAGGCCGTGCGGGCCGCGGCACAGGACGGGCACCGGGTGTTCGTGGAGGTGGCCCCGCACCCCACGCAGGCGCATGCGCTGGCGGAGACGCTGGGCGAGGGAGCGGCGGTCTTGCCGACCCTGCGCCGGGCCACGGACGACGCGCTGACCTTCCGTTCGTCGCTCGCGGCGCTGCTGCTGTACGGGGTCTCGGTGCCTGCGCTGCGGGAGGAACTGCATGCCGGGGGACGGATTGTGGACGTCCCGGGCCCCCGGTGGCGCCATCGGCGGTTCTGGGCTGGAGAAGCGGTGCCGGAGCCGGCGCGGGTGGCTCCCGCGGTGCCGTCGGACGCCACCCCGCTCGACCGGCTGCGGCACTGTGTCGCCTCTGTCATGGGCTATGGCCAGGACCGCCTTGACCCGGACACCCCGTTGACCGAATTGGGTCTTGACTCTCTGGCGGCGGCCCGGATTCGGGGAGCTGTGGAGCGGGAGTTCGGGGTGGTGGTGGATCCGGGGATGTTGTTGCGGAGGGGGACTTTGCGGGGGGTGGCCGGGCTGCTGTTCGAGCAGGATCCCCACTCCCGGTCCCAAAGGCCTGAGGACAGCCTCAAAGCCCGTCCTCAGACGCCGGAGGGGCTGAGCGACCAGCCACTCCGGCACCTGAGGAGCGGGGCTGCGGGGGCGACACCCCCGGTTACGCGAAGGGGCGGGACTGGGCGAAGAAAATCCCCCCTCTTCCTCGCACACGCCGCAGGCGGCACTGCCGATGTCTACCTCCCGCTCGCCGAGCGACTGGCCCCCAGCCGGGACGTGTACGGCTTCGACCGGCTGGCGGAGCCCCACGACGTAGCCGCCCGGGCGGCAAAATTCGCCGCCTGCGTCAGGGACATGAGTCCTAACGGGCCCTGGGTTTTGGGTGGTTGGTCCTACGGCGGCCTCCTCGCCCAAGAAGCGGCACGACTCCTCGTCCAGCACGGCACGGTGGCCGCCCTCGTCCTCTTGGACTCCGTCCTGCCCCTCCCTGCTCCACCCCGCCTCACCCCCACCGACGAGGCACGCCGTCGATTCCGCGACTTCGCCCAGTACGTGGAGCGGACGTATGGCGCTCCCTTGCCGCTGCCGTACGAGGACCTCGCTGGACTCGAGGACGCCGAACAGGTCGACCGGGTCATCAAGTTGCTTGAGCAGGCCGTCGATCTGCCCACCGCCGTACTGGAGCATCAGCGCACCTCGTATCTCGACCTGCGCAGCGGTGAACGGCACGCACCCGGGCCGTATCCGGGTCGGACCCTGCTCTACCGGGCCCGCGAAATGGCCCCGCACACGGTACGCGACTCCCGCTACGAGCGGGCGGACGAGGCGCTCGGCTGGGACGCGTACTGCACGGATCTGTCCGTCGCCACGCTGCCAGGCCACCATCTGTCGCTCCTTGACCCGCCGGTTGTGGACACTCTTGCCGAGCTTCTCGTCCACGACCTGAACGACTGCTAACAGAACCGGAGAGGACTTCATGCCAGAACGCAAACACCGCAGACCTCGTGGAACGCGTACGGTACTCGCAGCTGTGACAGCTGCCGCTGCCCTCATCGCCGCGGGCGGCGCCCTGGGCGCATCGAACACCGCCGTCGGCGCCGGGGCATCCCACACAGCGGCCCCGACCGCGAGCGGCGCCAGAATCGTGGGCGCGAAGCAGGTGAGCGCCCGCACCTTCGACCTCACCGTCGACTCCCCTGCCGTCGGAAAGAAGCTGCCCGTGCGCGTCATCTTGCCCGCGTGCTACGAGGAGCAGCCCGACCGCAAATGGCCAGTGCTCTATCTCCTGCAGGGGGCGCACGACGACTACACCTCCTGGACCCGGGAGACGGATGCCGAGAAATTCCTCGCAGACAAGGACGTCATCACCGTGATGCCGTCGTCCGGGCCCACCGGTATACCGACCGACTGGTGGGAGTTCGGGCGGCCCGGCGCACCGGACTACGAGACCTTCCAAGTCCAGGAGTTGATGGAGCTGCTGCAGCGGGACTACCGGGCGAGCGGCACGCGGGCCGTGGCCGGAGTGTCCACCGGGGGCTATGGCGCGCTCGCGTTCGCCGCCCGGCACCCGGGCAGCTTCGGCGCGGCCGCCTCGTACAGCGGGATCCTCGATACGACGGGAGTGGGTATGTCCACGGTGGTCAATGCGATCGTCGCCCGTGAGCTGCTTGCGCCGGTGACTTTGTGGGGCAGTCCGGTGCTGCAGAGGGGGAACTGGCAGGCTCACAGCCCCTTTGTGCAGGCGAAGAAGCTGGCCGGGACGCGGCTGTATGTGTCTCAGGGGAGCGGCGTGCCGAGCAAGGACTTCGGCGATCTCCAGATCGACGTCCTCGAGGGGACGCTGTGGTCCCAGGCGCACGCTTTCACCAAGGAGCTCCAGCGGCAGGGCGTGCCCGCGCAGGTGCACTTCTATCAGGGCGGCACGCATGACTGGGTGAACTGGCAACAAGAGTTCAAGGCGTCCTGGCCTACCTTGGCGGCGGGCCTGGGACTGCCCGCCGCCTGAACCTCAGTCTCCGGGCTTCACGGACTTCGCAGCCAGTCTCCGTTGATCCGGCCACCGCACATCCCGTGCCCATGACACCAGCTCGAATAGCCAGATCAGGCGGGCGCTGGAGTCGAGCTGGCCGCGAAGTACCCCGTGCCGCGCCGACGTCGGGTCGGCGTGGTGGAGGTTGTGCCAGGACTCGCCGCCGGAGAGCAGGGCCAGCCACCAGACATTGCCCGAGTGGTCGCGGGTCTGGAAGGGCCGTGCCCCGCTGAGGTGGCAGATGGAGTTGATGGACCAGGTCACGTGGTGGAGGAGGCCGATGCGGACCAAGCCGGCCCAGAAGAACGCCGACCACGCGGCGCCCGCATCCCAGGTTCCTTCGCCCCATAGTCCGCCGGCCACGGCGGGTGCGGCGAAGGACAAGAGGACGATCAGCGGCTGCCAGCGGGCTACGCGCTGCAGATCGCGGTCGGCCAGGAGATCGGGGACGTAACGCTCCTGGTTGGTCTTCTCGTTCTTGATGGTCCAGCCGATGTGCGCCCACATCATGCCCTTGAGCAGGGCGCGCACCGAGGTGCCGAAGCGCCAGGGCGAGTGCGGGTCTCCGGGGCGGTCAGAGAACTGGTGGTGGCGGCGGTGGTCGGCGCACCAGGTGATCGGGTCGCCCTCGACGGCGAGCGAACCGGCCAACGCGAGGGCGATCTTCAGGGGCCGGGCCGGCTTGAACGATTTATGGGTGAAGAGCCGGTGATAGCCGACCGTGATCCCGTGCACGGCGACCGCATACATCACCGCGCCGATCACTAAGTCGTGCCAGGTCACACCCCAGCCCCACAGGACGACCACGGAGGCGAACACCGCGAGAAACGGTATGCCGACCAAGGTGCCCACAAGCACCTGGTCGGAGGTCGCCATCGGATCACCCCACGCGGCATCCTGCGCCGTTTCCTGTGCCATCGGAGCCTCACTCTCTCGGGTTTCTTCTTCAGGTCCGGGTAGGCGGGACATTAGCGTTCGTGGCGCCACCGGCTCTACTCGGAAAGTGATGATCGCACGGTGAAGTCCTTAGCAATAGTGGCGAATTGGCGGCCTTCCACTTGCGGAGTGCGGGTGTCTAGCTCAGTCTATTGAGCGCCGAACAGCCCATCCCGAGGGAGGGAACGTCATGGACCCGCTCGCCGAAGCAGTCATCGCCGGAGCAGAGCCGCCTGACCTGGAACGACTGCCCGTACCGAAGGCGTTCACCGCGGCGCATCTGCGCGTGGAGGACGCCGAATGTTTCACTGGAGTCTCGGACAAGGACGTCCGTAAAACCCTTCATGTGGGCACGGTTCCCATGCCGGATATCGCTCCCGATGAAGTACTTGTGGCGGTCATGGCGAGCAGTATTAATTACAACACCGTGTGGTCCGCGATGTTCGAGCCGGTTTCTACCTTCGCGTTTCTGCGGCAATTCGGCAGAAAGGGTGGATGGGCTCAGCGGCACGATCAGCCGTACCATGTGATCGGTTCGGATGCGGCTGGGGTCGTGGTGCGGGTGGGCGCGGGGGTACGCCGCTGGCGCATCGGCGACGAAGTGGTGGTGTCGCCCGGCTACGTCGACGACGAGGACCCTGCCACCCACGCCGACGGCATGCTCGGCGAGGGCCAGCTGGCTTGGGGCTTCGAGACCAACTTCGGCGGCCTGGCGCACTACTGCCTAGTGCGGGCCACCCAACTCCTGCCCAAGCCGGACCGGTTGACCTGGGAGGAAGCGGCCAGCAACCCGCTGTGTGCGGGCACGGCGTACCGCATGCTGGTCAGCGATCGGGGCGCCCGTATGACTCAGGGCGATGTGGTCCTCATCTGGGGCGCGGCCGGCGGCCTCGGGGCGTACGCCGCTCAGCTGGTGCGCAATGGCGGCGGCATCGCGGTAGGAGTGGTCGGCAGCGAGGAAAAAGCCGAGCGGGCCCGGGAGTTCGGTTGCCATGCCGTGATCAACCGTGCGGAGATCGGTCTGACCGGCGCCGACGCCCCTGACAATCCGGCGGTGGCCGGCAAGCGCCTCGGCAAGCGCATCAGGGCGCTCGTCGGAGAGGATCCGCACATCGTCTTCGAGCATGTCGGCCGGGCGACCTTCGGGATCTCTGTGTTTGTGGTGCGCCGCGGCGGCACGGTGGTCACCTGCGGATCAAGCACCGGTTACCAGCACGAGTTCGACAACCGCTACCTCTGGATGCGCCTCAAGCGCATCATCGGCAGCCACGGCGCCAACCTCCAGGAACAGGCAGCGGTCAACCGCCTCCTCGACCTCGGCCACATCCGGCCCGCCCTGTCCGTCACCTACGGCCTGGCGAGGGCGGCGGATGCGGCGCGCCTGGTGCAGACGAACGGGCACACAGGGAAGGTCGGGGTGCTCGCACTCGCGCCGAAGCCGGGCCTCGGCGCGCGCCAGCCACGGCCATGAAGGGGCGCTTCGCCGACCGCCTCGCCGACACCCGTGCCCTGACCAACGTGCTTGTCGCTGCGGACCAGGCCAGTGTTCGTGCGGACGGTCGACTCCGCGCGGTGAGCGGGGCAGGCGCTGCCGACCGCCCTGAACCGCCGTCCGTCAGCTCGACAACAGGAGTCGATCACATGACGCCGCTGCCCGAGCACCTCCAGCAGGCCTCCCGCGCGCGAATCAGGAGGGCCGAGAAGCGGGCCCGCACCGCCCTCGCTGAACTCGTCAGGACCGGCAAGCCCGTCAGCTTCACCGCCGTGGCCCGCGAGGCCGCGGTGAGCACCGACTTCCTCTACCACAGCCCAGAACTGCGCCATCAGATCGAGCGACACCACACGCCGGCCGGGTCGACTCCGGCAGTACCCGCGGATCCGCGGCGGGGCTCCCCGACATCCGCTGCAGTGAGGGCGCTCAGTGCCCGCCTCACCCGGCAGCAGCAGGCCCACCATGAGGAGGTGACGAGGCTCCGCAAGGCCTTGGAAGTCGCGCAGGGCGAGAACCTCGACCTCCGCAGGCGCTTGGGCCGCCACGAGACAGACTGACCAAGTCCGGGACCCGAGGGCTGTTGACGCGGCATCGTCGCAAGGATCGAAATTCACGAGGATCGGCGCGGTCGTGGGGGCGGCGGGCTGGTGATGCGCTGGGAGCGCCCTTCGAGCTCGGCCAGCAGGGGGAGTGCTCAGCCGGGTTCGCGGCACCCGGCGTCGACGGCGGGATGTCCCGGGGGCCGGGCGGGTGGTGCTCGACTTCGAGTACGAGGGCTATACGCCTGCGGACCCCTGACCGGCTCCACGCCTGCTCGACGTCGTTCTTCCGCGTCGATGACGAGGGACGTGTGATGGGGGCTGGATATATGGGTGTCGATGTCACCGATCGATGGCGGGCGCGTGAACGACTTGCGCTGCTGACAGAGTCGGGCGGCCGCATCGGGAGCAGCCCGGACATCGGGCGCACAGCCCAGGACCTGGTGTCCGTCGCCGTTCCGCCGCTGGCCGACTTCGCGGCCGTCGCCCACCTTGACTCGGTGCTTGCCTGAGGCGAGCCCAAGCGGCGTTCGCAGAGCCTTTCACGGTTTCGTGGTTCTTGAATATCGTCTGGATGACTGCGGCGAGATCCTGGGTTGACCATAGCCAAGGACCCGACCGTCGCTCACGTGCGTCCCGGCATCGCGCAGCCCGGCTGCCCCGGCACTCTGCGTCACCATTTCGCCAGTCGCCGCAGCATCACCCCCACGGGTTGCCGCCGTTCCGTTGCTGACACCGCCCTTCCGTTGCGCAACGCGTCAAGCCAGCTTCACGCGGCCGCGAGGGTCCGCCGACCCTGCCCTGCGATGGTCAGACGGCCCCGTGGTCCGCACCGCCCGCGCCGAGCGCGGCATGCGCCGCCCGTACGAACTCGGCGACCGCCCGGTGGTCGAGGGCCTCGGGCCAGGCCAGCACCAGTCGGGTCGCGGGCAGATCGGAGACCGGGACGGCGGTGACACCTGGCCCAAGGCGGTCCGCCGCACCGGCGCCGACCACGGCAAGAAGTTGGCCGAAGGCAGCCAGGTCGATGATCTGGTCCAGCGGGAGCGCCGGGCAGCGCGAGCGGAAGCGCGACTGGGCGTGGAGTTCGGCGAGGGTCACCGATGCACGTCCCGCCAGTTCGTGGCCGGAGGGCACCAGGGCGACGGCCAACTCCCGGGCGACATCAACTACGCGCAGCCCGGTCAGGTCGTCCGTCTCGGCGCACAGCAGCGCAACGTCGGCGGTCCCCTCGCGGAGCGCGGCTGCCTGCGCGTGAGTGAACAACAGGTCGACGATGGCCGCGCCGTCCTCCTCTGCATCCCCGGGCTGCGGTTGTGCGGCGAGCAGGTCGCGCAGCAGCCCCGTTCCCGTTCCCGGGCGGACCGCGACGACCAGGCGGAGCCGCCTGGCGGCGCGCTGCGTACGGCCGACCGCCGCGTCGAGTGCCTCCAGTGCCCGGCGGCTCTCGGTGAGGAAGACCTCGCCCGCCGGAGTGAGGGCCACCCGGCGGCTGGTCCGTTCCAGCAGCCGGACGCCCATCCGGCGTTCCAGGCGGCCGATGGCGCGCGACAGCGGCGGCTGGGCCATGCCCAGCCGGTCCGCCGCACGGCCGAAGTGCAGTTCCTCGGCGACAGCACAGAAGTAGACGAGCTCCCGGGTCTCCAGCCGATCCATACCTCCAGGGTATCCATGATTACCGGGTTGATCATCGCTCCGGGGCCGTCGGGCTGGTGGACTGAAGGGGATGGGGCGGGGTCGAGGACCCGGACCCCGCCGAGAGGGCCGGAACGGCCGAGAAGGAGACACGGCGCCATGAGCGATGAACAGCAGATCAAAGAAGTCCTGGCCCGGTACGTACGGGCGACGGACCGGCGGGACGGCACAGCGCAGGGAGCGCTGTTCACCGACGAGGCAGTGGTGCAGATGCTGACGAAGACGGGCCCAGACACGTACGAGCCGGTCGGCGAGCCGATCATCGGCGGTGCGGGCGTGCGGTACGCGGTGGAGAACTTCATGGCACCTCACCCTGAGGGCGGCTCCAGCCACCACGTCACCGCCGACCACATCATCGAGATCGACGGCGACTTCGCGCACGTGAACGCCCAGGTCATCGTGTTCGAGATCCGGGCCGCCAAGCGCCCCTCGAACGGCTGGCCAGCGGGCGCCTTCGGGATGCAGGGCACCGTCCGGCCCATCGAGTCGGGGTACTACGACACCGACCTGCACCGTATCGACGGGGTGTGGAAGATCGTGCGCCACCGGCTCCTGCTCGACATGCCCATCGCACTGCCAGGTACCTGATGCAGGCCATGGTCTACCGCAGCTTTGGCGGGCCGGATGTGCTGGAACCAGCCCGCGCTCAACCATGCCGACCTCTACAACCAATCGGGGGCCATGGCCGGTTCGATCGAGACGTACTTCCCTGTGATTCCCGGCTGGGACATCGCCGGGGTCGTGGAGCGAGCCGGCCCCAGAGCGCCTGATTTCGCCCCGGGCGACAAGGTGATCGGCTACATCCGCAGTGACGTTCTGCGCGCGCACGGCGGTCTCGCCCAACTGGTCTCCGCCGACGTACGCACGCTCACGTCGAAGCCGCCCCCGATGAGCTGGCATGAGGCGGCGGGACTACCGCTGGCCGGACTCACCGCGTACCAGGCGGTGGTGCGGACGCTGGGGGCACGTGGGGACAGTTGCTCAAGAAAAGCTGCAGGGCAGGCCCTTTTTCGTGAGGCCAAGATCATCGCTTCGAGGCGTGGATTGTCTAGTCCCTACAAGCGGCCTGAGGGTTGCGGACAGAGCCGGGGACGGCGGGTAGGGGGCGGACTACTCTCCCGTGAGGTGGGTGCTGAGGTTCTGGCCGGCGCGCACCACGGCCTGGAGGTCGAGGTGGAGATAGCGCTGAGTGGTCTGCAGGGAACTGTTACCGGCGATCAATCGCAGGACGTGCGGCGGAACTCCCGCGTCAGACATCAATGTCAGTCCGGTGTGCCGCGTGTCGCCCGAGGACGTCGCCCTTACCCCGCAGGGCTGTCCGACCCGGTGATCGTCTCCGTGCGACCCGTCCCAGGGGGTGATCGGCCGGACGACTCCAGTTAACTCCCTGCCCCACCTGCCACCAGGACATACCCACTCGCACGCCAACCTGACAAAGCTCTACTAGCCTCGCCGTTTCGGTTGGGGTGATGAGGCGTCGCTGAGGGGTCCGCTGTCGGGTGGCCGATGCGATTTCGGTGCTCGGGCATGGCGGAGTCC
>NZ_JBFAXL010000057.1:0-54544 GCF_040680795.1 Streptomyces sp. NPDC051976 | reverse complement strand
CCCTGAACGCCTTCCAGATCGCCTTCGAGGGCCGGCTCACCCCGGCCAACAACTGAACCCCAACAATCAAGATCAGCCGTTAACTGGACACACCCCAGCCGCGCTGCGGGACATCCACGAGTGACGCGGTGCGGGGGATCCGGCTGGGCCTGCCAGGCCCGGGAACCCCCGCGCTGTGACGGTGCAAGGTATCAAGCGAAGGCCGCCTCTACGCCCGGCAGTTCCCCTCCCGGACGATCAGATTCGAGGGGGCATTCGTGCGACTGAGGCCCGGCTTGGGTGTGGTGGGGCTACTCGGCTCGCCACCAGCCCCGTCCGGCATGCCAGTCTTCTACCCAGTGCAGGAAGCCGTCCTCGCAGTGATCGGAGGGGGAGTCGGCATAGGGTGCAGCGCAGCCGTCTCGGAGCCACCACACCCGGCCGCGTTGCGGCCCGGTCACCACGAGCGTCCAGTACTCCCCGGCTCGGTCGCTGCCCAGCAGCACCGAGCCGTGCTGGTAGGCCTGGTGCAACAAGGGGGAGTGGCGGGTGTGGTCGTAGTAGTCGTACTCCCACTGCCATTCCTCCTCGAGGGGAAAGGGTTGACCGGGCACGCGTACGGCCGTGCCGTCGAATGGATCCGGACTCATCCAACAGTCCGCTTCCCATGCGGCCCAGGTGTCCGGCTTGTCTCCGACAGGCAGCAGACCGCCGTCGTCAGGCGGACCGTCGTCAGTACCGTTCGCGATCTCAGCCACGAACGTCCGATACGGCTCTGGCAGCACCACGCCGTACCTGTGCTCCCACGCCCGAAGCGCCTCCCAGCCCCATGGGCGCTGGCGGACCTGTGCCGGAAAGGCTTCACACAGGAGGGTTATGGCACCCGGCATAGCATTTTCCACGTCCTACGGGTATCACCGGCCACTGACACTCGGCGCCGGCCCACAGGACGCAGCGGGTCACAAGGCACACTGAGACGTGCCCGCTTCAGCCTGTCCTGTCCGCGGTTCTGTGATCCCAAGCATCCAGGTCCTCGGTTGGTGAGGGCGGCTCATCCGGTGTGGTGGGGTTGGTGTTTGCGTCGTCGTCGTGGTTCGCGTTGGGCTTGGGCGCGGGCGCATTCGCGGGAGCAGTATTTGATGCCGGTGGTGCGGTGCTGGCCGTATTCGGCGCGGCCGCGTTGGCGGACGAACTGCCGGCCGCAGTTCTGGTTGGCGCATCGCCGTACTGAGGCTCCTTCGGCGAGGTGGTTGTACAGCTGCAGGAACGCTACGGAGCAGACGCTGAGGTGGCGGTCGGCGAGGTCTCCCGGCACGGCCCGGCTCTGGGAACCCCGCCGCCTGCGGTCTGCCTGTTCACTGCGGCCGGACAGCTCGTCACCACTGGCCGGCGCCGCATTCTCCGCCTCACCCAGCACTGGCGTGGGCAAGGGAGATCACAGGGCGCCCTCGAACGACTCGCGCTCCTGCCAAACCCCGGCTGACCAGCCGATTCGCCTATCCCTACGAGAAGATGGTCCAGCCCGGAGCAGTGGAACCCGGCGTCCACCCGAGACGACACCCGGCTGGCCCTCGACCTGCCCGCCCTCCAGGGCCTCGGCAAAGTGACGCTTCGTCCGTTTCGTGATCACGTGATCCCGAGGAGGGCGAGGGGTCGGTGGGGGTCTCGGGCGTTGCGTCGCAGGCCGGCGGCGATGTTGGTGGTGCCGGCGAGTCGGAGTGCGCCCGATGGCGAGGTTGCGCCACGTGGCCATGGCACGGGGTGCGTTGCCGGTCCGTAGTTGGGAGGCGTCCTCGGCGAAGGTGGTGTCCCGGACGTGGTGCAGTGATTCGACTGCCCAGTGTCCGCGGATCAGTGTTGCCAGTTGGGCGGGCGTCGCCTGTTCTGCGGTCAGGGTGGTGACCGCGTAGACGGTGTGGAGGGTGACTTTCCGGGTTTTGCGGTGCATGCGGCGGCGTTTGAGTTGGATGGCCTGCTGGGCGCCCGGGAACAGGAGGTTGCTCACGGTGCAGACCTTGATACGTCTGATCTCGCTGCGGCCGTGGCCGGTTGCGCGTGTGCGGTCCTGCAGCGGGATCCCCTTCCATGGAAGGGCTTTGAGCTGCTTGCGGAGCTTCTTCTGATTCCCCTTGGCGATCACGATGTAGTGCGCTGAGCGTCCGGTCAGGTAGGTGGCGTGCTCGCGCTGGGTGTGGAGTGCGTCGCTGGTGACCACCGCGTCGGCGAGGTCGGCGATGGTGTCCAGGAGTGGTTGGAAGCAGGTGATTTCATTCGTCTTCTCGCCGACGTCGAGTTGGGCCAGGACCAGGCCGCTGGTGTGGTCGAGCGCGGCGAGGAGGTGGATCTTGCGGCCTCCTGCGCGGGCGGCTCCGCGCAGGCTCTTGCCGTCGACGGCGATCCCGCGCAGGCCGGCGGCCTGCGGGGTTGCCTGGTGGCGGTCGGCGAGCCAGCGTCCGATGGCCTGGTCGAGGGCGTCGCCATCGACGCGGGAAAGGACTCGCCGCAGCGTTGCCTCGCCGGGCACCGGGCGGTGCCCGGTCAGCACGTCGAGCGGGCCGCCGAGGGCGGCCAGCACGGACTGCGGGGCGTCGGCGGCCCATTCGCTGATCGCCAGGAGAGAGGTCGCTCCAGTCAGTACGGACGAGGCGGCCAGCGCCAGGACATAGACGAGAGCGTGCCGTATCCCGCGCGCGGCTCGCGGATCGGGGACCTCGGCCAGACGTTCCAGCAGGCCAGGATGCTCGCTCAGCTGCACGGGAGGCTGATCGCGGAGCTGGTTAAGAACGGGAGGGATCAGGGAGGATGCAGGTGCAGGCACGGTCTTCCGTAGGGATCATGGGAACTCGACACTCACATGATCATGGAATTCGGTGCCTGCTTCGTTCCTGTCCGTCCCGCCCGGCTGGCTGGCAGCTGGGCGGTTCAGGAGCGTGCAACGCCCTGAGAGGATCCTCGCGTGTTCGACTTCGGGATCGAGAGCTACCGGCCGCAGTGGCTGACCGGCCGCAACGCTGTCATGGCCACCCAGGGCGACCGGCTGCGTGCGCTCAGCGGCCGCACACTGACCCGCGCCTGGCTGGTCTGGGACCTCCAGGACAACGAATGGTTCCCCGACTGCCCCGTCCTGCTCGACTTCGACGGGGAACAGGTCGAGATCAACCACTACAAGTTCGACGACCTCTCCATCACCTGGAACAGCATCGACCCCCACAAGCCAGTCCTGTGGCCCGACTTCGACCTGCAGTGGCGCCACGACGCGCGCCCCGAGCTGCACGCCCTCCAAGGTCAGGTCCTCCAGGACGTCGAGCTCCTCGAATGGACCGGCGACGACCTCGCCCGAGGAACGGTCGACCTCAGCTTCCTCTTCCCCAAGGAGCGGCTGACCATCGTCAACGCCCTCGACGAGAACGGGCTGACGTTCGGGCTCCCTGAGGCGAACCACCGGCGTCACTCACTGCGCTGACGAGTAAACGCCACACCCGGCGCTCTCCCAAAACGGACATCGCAGGACTTTGCCGAGGCCTTGGCCCGCCCTCGGTCACCGACAACGTGATGGGCCGCCGACTCCGTCGGCGGCCCATCACGAAAGTCAACCGGACCTCTGGTAAGGACACCCTGGAGCCGTGAAAATCGGGATGGGCGGCCGCCGGGCTGACGTCGTTCGATCTTGGTGCCGAGTCGAGCCTGTACGAAAGTCTGGCGCTGAGGACCGAGCGCAGGCACCCCGAAGTGTTGCCTTGAGCACGCAGAGCAGATTCTTCCCTCCTGCCGGTTCCTCGCCCGGCGGTCGTCCACTTCACGCGGCGAAGCGGCATGGGAGGGAGACGGGCATGGACGTTGTCCACGAGCGCTGTGCGGGGATCGACATCGGCAAAGCCGACTGCAAGGTGTGCATCCGGGTGCCGGGCCGAAACGGGCGTCGCCACACCGAGATCCGCACCTACTCGACCATGACCGAGGGGTTGTTGGCGTTGCGTGACTGGCTCGTCTCCGAGGGGATCACCTTGGTCGGGATGGAGGCGACCGGCTCCTACTGGAAGCCCGTGTACTGCATCCTCGAGGAGCTGATGGAGACCTGGCTGCTGAACGCTCAGCACATGCGCAACGTCCCCGGACGCAAGACGGACGTGCGGGACTGCCAGTGGATCTGCCAGCTCGTGGAACACGGCCTGGTCCGACCGTCGTTCGTCCCGCCCAAGCCGATCCGGCAGTTGCGTGACCTCACCCGCTACCGCACCGAGGTCACCCGTGAACGCACGCGGGAGATCCAGCGTCTGGAGAAGCTTCTCGAAGATCCCGGCATCAAGCTGTCGAGCGTCGTCTCCGATCTCAGCGGCAGGTTGGCGCGGACCATGGTCGAGGCCCTGATCGCCGGCGAGCGCGATCCGCAGACCCTGGCCCGGCTCGCGCTCGGCAAACTGAGAGACAAAGAAGCCCAGCTGATCCAGGCACTGACCGGATTCTTCAGCGATCACCACGCCTACCTCGCCCGGGCCATGCTTCAGAGGATCGACGCCGCCACAGCCACGATCAGCGAGCTCACCGCGGAGATAGACCGTCGGCTCCAGCCGTACCAGCGGCAGGTCGAGCTGCTGGTCACCATCCCGGGCATCAGCCTGACCGCCGCTCAGATTGTGATCGCGGAGATAGGCGTCGACATGCAGCGGTTCCCCACAGCGGGCCACCTCGCTTCGTGGGCGGGAGTCTGCCCGGGCAACCACGAGTCCGCCGGCAAGGTCACCAGCGGCCGCACCCGCCACGGCGATGCCTGGCTCAAAGGAGTCCTTGGCATCGCCGCCGCGGCAGCCGCCCGCTCGAAGAGCACCTACCTCTCCGCGCAATTCCGCCGGCTCGTCGGTCATCGAGGCAAGAAGCGGGCCCTCGTCGCCGTCGAACACTCGATCCTCGTGTCCGTCTGGCACATCCTCACCCGAGACATTCCCTACCAAGACCTCGGAGCCGACCACTTCATCAACCGAATCCACAAGTCTCGGCAGACCCGTCGACTCGTCAGCCAGCTCACGCAGCTGGGCTACAACGTGTCCCTCCAGCCCCACCAGACCGCGTGACCTGGGCAGGCTGGGCATTTTCAGAGCAGATCGAGGCTAGGAACTCTTGGAAATAGAATCGACTTTTTTCCCTGGACTTCTCTGCCTTTGTTGGCGGTGCGGCGACGATTTCATAGCTCTTTCGGTGGCAGCCCCATGGAAAGATCGACCTTTTGGACGGAGCGGCTACATGCGCCCATGAGAAAGGCCATAGTGTCAGAAGTCGAGTGCTGTCGCATCCGCTTCCCTTCGAGTAGGACCCAAGAGGGTGAAAACGGAAGGGATCGATCATGAACTACCTGCGGTACGCGCGGCCCGAGCGAGGACGTGTATTCCTGGTGATGCCGTTCGGCAAGAAGAACTTGTCCAATGGGGAAGAATTTGACTTCGAAGAGTTTCATTCGAAGTCGCTTGTACCTGCGGTTGAAGGCTGCAGTATCGACGGCGGGAGTACGGTCGTCGAACGCGCCGATGACATTTACGGTCCACCGGCGGTGATGGACCGGATCTGGCGAGGCATGCAGCGCGCCGATGTCGTGGTGGTGGTCTTCAGCGGACGTGCACCCAACGTCGCGCTCGAGTTCGGCATGGCGCTGATACTCGGCAAGCGGATGATCATTCTCGCACATGACCTCGACGACGTGCCGAGTGATGTGCGGGGCCTCTATCACGTGATCCTCTTCTCCTCGTACTGGACCGATATGCAGCGGATGACCGATGAGTTGAAGAAACAACTGATAGCGATCAGCGATGAGCCCGTTACCGAGATGGCGTTGATACCGATGGGGGATGACGCGAATGGGGCTCAGCCCGCCGCAGCCACCGTTGAAGCTGTCCATGAAGATTTCGCGGTCGTGCGCGCCGACGACGGCCGCCGCGGTCTCCTAGGCCTCAGCGACGTCAGCTACTCAAAGATTCCCAAGGACATGCGCGGGTTCCGTGAAGGTCAGCGCCTGCAAGGTGCGTTCGTTTCGACGCCTCACGGGGGAACCCGGTACAGCTTGCTGGCCGGTACTCGCAACCCTTGGGAACAGCTTGAGAAGAGCCACGGCGTCGGACACTGCTTCATCAGCACGGTTCATTCCGTGAGGGAGACGATCGGTGTTTTCGTCCGCGTTGATGGCGCAATCAACGGCCTGATCCCGGCGCGTACGGTCACCGCGTGGTCAGGTCTCGCACGTGATGCCCGGGTCGAAGTCGAGGTGACTGGTCTCCACGTGGAGCGTCGGCAGGTGGAGCTGCGACTGGTGCGGGTACTTACGCCTGCTGTCTCGTCCGTCACTGATGATGGTGGCACTGCGTGGTCAAAGGGATTTCGGACCTATGGGCGAGTCCTGAAGGTGGTGCCGGAGGAGGGCGGCCGTCGCGGCGGTTTCCTGAAGGTGGAGCTGCGCAACAAGCGCTGCGGGATCTTGCACTGCTCCATGATGGGGGAGGATTTGCGTCATGATCTCAACAACGGCTTCGTGGACGTCGGTGAGGAGATCTTGGTGGAGATCTCCCGTATCGACCCGAGCGGCGGGCGCATCGAGTTGCGTGAGGCCGACGATGAGGCCTCCTCCGCCGCGTGAGCGACAGGTTATGAAGGCTGTTGCGCCGACTGCCGTTTCGAGGCGGATGGTGCATCAGCCTTTTCCTTCCACGCCAGTAGACGATGTGATCCGTGGGTTGTTTTCGAAACGCTGTCGTCGGCGTGTGCGGTCTGCTGGCGCAGACGCGTCGGTTGCGAGCCTGGACGGGGAACGGCCGGGGTTGTTCGGAGCCTGCCGCGTCCCCAGAGCTGATTCAACTTCTGGTGATCAGGAGGATTTGAGGGTCGCAATGGTGTGACGGCCCGGCGGCAGCCCGTCACAAAAGCAACGAAGCCCCGTTTGAGCAGGTGACTGCCAAGTCGCCCCAGCGTGGTCGCGCACCGCAGCCAGGACACGGGTGGAATCGGTGCGTTGCGTGGTGCGTTCACGCACGAGCCCCGTGCCTCTGAAACGGGCCAGCGCGAGATTGAGCAGGTGGTCGGCGCGATCACCCGGGGCGAGATGCTCGCGGAAGTCGGCCAGCACGCTGCAGTATTCGGTGGAGTGTACGCGGCCGCCTTGTACTGCGCGGAAGAGTCGGCCGTCGGGTGCGGTGCCGTAGTGCTCGAGGCGGGTGCGTAGTAGGTGGACGAGGTCGGGAGGAATGGGGATGGAGCGGGTGGCGTTGCGGGCTCGTCTTTTGAGTCCGCGGGGTCGTGGGGGCAGCCGTCTCTGTCCAGCCGGAGCCAGCCTCGGGATGGCTGCGGGCGGCGAGCTTACCCCACGCTTCCGGGCCCGTTTCCGGACCAGGAGTGACGCGGAGACTGCGCCTGGCCTTCACCGTCCGCCTGGCCAAGACCGGCTACGTCCACCCCTCGGGCTCCCGCACCGACTCACCCGGCATCCGCCGCGGCGTCATCCAGCGCGCCGACTACACCGAGGAACGCTCCTACGGCTCCGCTCAGACCGGCGGCTTCGACGCCGCCGAATTCGCCGCCCGTGTCGACGCTGCGGGTGGTGACGTCACCGCAGCCGTCCACGCCTTCCTGGTGGAGACCGGCCGCATCAACCCCGAGGCCCACATCATCCACCTGGAAATCCGCACCTCGCGGCCCCGGTAGGGGAGGGGACGCCAGCCTGCGCGCCGGTCCCAGTGCGCCGTCACGACGACGGTGGAGGGGAGAGATACGCGTTGTTGTGACCGGAAAAGCGCGGAACGGCATTCCACGATGCCGCCGAGTCCTACGATGGGGTGCCTCGACGCCGTCGCACGCGCTCGCACTGCGGCCCCGGGCGGCCGAGGCCGTTACGGGGGACCGAGTACGACGTTACGGAGCAGCGCAACTGTGCATCTGAACAGCCTTTCCGCCTGCGGGTTCCGGTCCTTAGCCCTGGTCGAGGACATCCCCATCAGCGGCCCTACGGTCCTGGCCGGCCACAACGACGGCGGCAAGAGCGCCGTGCTGACCGCCCTGGCGTTCCTGCTGGACCAGCATGGCCTGAGCGACGAGGACCGCACCTACCTCAGCGGCGCCGGAGCGGGCGACGGGCGGTGCCAAGAGACCTGGGTGAAGGGGGACTTCACCCTCGACTCCAGTGAGCGCGCCTCGGGTCTACCCGAGCGCCTGCAGATCCGTCGCCGGGCCGTCGCCGGCGGCGCGCCCTGCTGGGAGTACCTCGGGTCGCAGCCGGCCGACGAGCGCCTGCGCGGCCTGGACAAGCTCCTCAAGCCCGCTCTCGCCGAGTTGGTCCAGGAATACGGTCTCACCGCGAAAGGCCCGTTGAAGGAGGACCTCCTGGCCACCCTCACCGACCACGCGGCGAGCGTGAGGCAGGAGCAGGGATGGCTGCCGCTGCCCAGACCGCTGCAGGCCAGGCTGCCGCGCCTGCTGTCGTTCAGCGGGAAGGACGAGCGTCCCGACGATGCCGTGCGCACGGCACTGAGCAGCTGCTATGAGGCGCATCTGCAGGACGAGGCCCTCCAAGGGCGGGTTCGTGACATCGAGGCCGACGTCACCCAGCGGCTGGAGAAGGACGCGGACTCGCTGTGCGCCCACATCCGCTCGCACTGCAGCGACCTGGTCGGCGTCGCCGTCAAACCCGAAGTCTCCTTCAAGGGCGGATTCAAACGCGCCCCGCTGCACATCTCACGCGCCGACGGCGAACCCGTTGACCTGACCCGCTCCGGCCAGGGAAGCTCCCGCCGCATAGCGCTGGCCATCTGGGAATGGACCAGCAACATCCTCGAGGACGCCGAACTGGCAAACGCCGAGCAGCCGGGCGGCGAACCGCCGAGGCAGACCATCGTCGTCTACGACGAGCCGGACACCCATCTGGACTACCGCCATCAGCGCACCGTGATGGACATCATCCGCCGGCAGTGCGCCCAGCCGCACACCAGTGTCGTCGTGGCCACCCACTCGATGAACCTTATCGACGGCGTCGACATCGCCGACGTCGTCCACCTCAAGCTCGGCGAGGACGGCCGCACGCGCATCGAGCGCCTCACCGACGACTCCCACGACGGCATCGACTTCCATCTCGGGCAGATCGCGGCGGCCTTGGGCCTGCGCAACTCCGTCCTGCTCCACGAACGCTGCTTCCTGGCGGTGGAAGGCGACACCGAACTGCAGAGCGTGCCAGTGCTGTTCCGCCTCGCCCAGGGCCTATCCCTGCAGGCAGCCGGCATCGCGCTGTGGGAGTGCGAGAACAACGAAGGCGCCCTGCACCTGGCCCGCTATCTGATCAAGCATGAGCGGACCGTCCACCTGATGGTCGACGCGGACAGCCGTACCAACAAGTTCTTCGCTGAAGACCGCCTCAAGCGCTGCGGCATCGACCCGACAACCCAGGTCTCCTACGTGGGGGAAGCACAGGGCTTCAACGAACTGGAGGAACTCTTCGATGACCAGGTGTGGGCCGCCACGGCCAACAGGCACTGGCCTCGCAGCCAAACCCCCTGGGAGCCGGGCGATTTCGCCGCCCACCGTGGCGGTAAGTTCAGCAGTGGCATCCTGAACATGATCAAGAACGGGGCCACCGAGAAGAGCCCGAACGGCAAGCCCACCATGCTCTACGCCCTGACCGCTGACCTGCGAAAGCCCGAGGACGTCCCCCAGCAACTACGCCAGGTCTTCGGCGAGCTGCAAGCGCTGGCTCACTGACCCCCGCGGTCGGCCGACGAACCGGCGCGCCACGCGCGCCGAGCCAGCATCCGCTCCTTAAGCTGCGCCGAAGTCGGTGCTGTCCACGCATGCCAGCCCTGATCCTCGACCCACTGACGGCCGTGCGAGCGGGCATCGATCCCGCACCACCGGCAACCCCCCGGCGCAGGGTGACAACCCATGCGTAAAGGCCTTTGAGAGGACATCTTTCCTCCTTCCCACCCTCATATCTTCCCGCCTACCACTGACAATCACCCTCGAGCACTCAGGCGGCCGGACAAGAGAAGAAACGTTTCACCATTCAGCCTTATTTACTCATAAGTAAGGAAGAATGTCTCTGAACCGGCATCATGGGTGCACGGTGACCGCTACGGTTCGTCGTCATGCGGTTTTTGCACACTTCGGACTGGCATCTGGGCCGCCGGTTCCACGGAGAAGATCTGATCGACGCCCAGCGTGCCTTCCTCGACCAGCTGTACGAGACCGCCCAGGCCGAGAAGGTCGATGCGATCCTGGTGGCTGGCGATGTCTATGACCGGGCCATACCCAGCCTTGATGCCGTCCGGCTGTTCAGCCACTGCCTTGAGCAGCTCGCCGGCCTTGGTATCCCCACGGTCATCATCAGCGGCAACCACGACTCGGCCCACCGCCTGGGAGTGGGGGCCAAGCTCCTGGCCCGCGCCGGCGTGCACCTGGTCACCGATCCCGGTGCCTGCGCCGAACCCCTGCTGCTGAACGGCGAGGACGGTCCGGTGGCCGTCTACGGCATTCCCTACCTCGAGCCGTCGATGGTCCACACCGGCCTGGGGGCGGCGGAAGCGACACACCAGGCGGTGCTGTCCGCGGCCCTGGGCCACATCCGCGCCGACCTGGCCAACCGCCTGGCCGGCACTCGCAGCGTGGTGCTGGCCCACGCCTTCATCACCGGCGCAGCCCCCGCCGAAACCTCCGAGAGCGAGCGGGACGTGAGTGTGGGCGGTGTGGCCCACGCCGGCGCCGCCATCTTCGACGGCATCACCTACACCGCACTCGGCCACCTCCACCGCCCCCAGCAGGTCACCGACCGCATCCACTACAGCGGCTCCCCGCTGGCGTACTCCTTCTCCGAGACCGGGCACACCAAGTCCATGACGCTGGTCGACCTGACCGCAGACGCCCCCCCGGTGCTCACTCCGGTCCCCTTTCGGGACCAGCTGCCCCTGGCACGGCTGAAAGGCATGATCGCCGACCTGCTCGCCGACCCCGCACACGAACCGCTCACCGAAGCCTGGCTGCAATTCGTCCTCACCGACCCGGACCGCCCGTACGAGGCGATGGCCCGCCTGAGGCAGCGCTTCCCCCACACCCTCGACATCAAATTCGAGCCCGTGACAGTACCGGACCAGACCCGCGGCGCCACCTACCGCGAGCGTGTACGCGGCCGCAGCGATCTGGAGATCGCCTGCGACTTCGTCCTGCGCACCAGGAACACACCGCCCAGCGACGCCGAACGGGCTCTGCTGATACGGGCAGTCGATGCCACCCGCGTCCAGGCCCAGCACAAGGAGACCGTCTGACATGCGCCTGCACACCCTGACCCTGCAGGCGTTCGGCCCCTTCGCCGGCACCCACACCATCGACTTCGACACGCTGACCGCCGACGGGCTGTTCCTCCTGCACGGCGACACCGGAGCGGGCAAGAGCACCGTCTTCGCCGGTGTGTGCTTAGCCCTGTACGGGGAGCCGCCGGACCGCAAGGCACCCACCCTGCGCAGCCACCACGCCAACCGCGACCTGCTGACCCAAGTGACACTCGAGGCCACCATCGGCGGCCGCCGTGTGCGCATCATCCGCACCCCACCGCAGAAACGTCCGAAGCGGAGCGGCACAGGGGAGACCGAGCAGAAGGCCGAGACCTTCCTGAGCTACTGGACACCCGGCTCCGGCGACGGGGGAGCGTGGGACCCGGTCAGCAGGTCCCACGCAGAGGCGGCCGACGAGATCGAGGCCCTGGTCGGGATGACCCGGCGCCAGTTCTGCCAAGTGGTACTGCTGCCGCAGAACCAGTTCGCCGTGTTCCTGCGCGCCGATCCCGTCCAGCGCAAGGAACTCCTCGGCGAGCTCTTCCACACCGACCGCTTCGCCGCCATCGAGCAATGGCTCACCAACCACGCCCGCGGCCTGGACAAGGAATGCCAGGCTGCCCGCGACGACATCCTGCGCCTGGCCGAGCGGATCCAGCAGGCAGCCGGACCCGACCTCGAACCGCACCAGGGCGCCCCCACCGCACAGGACCCCAGCACCATCACCGGCTCGGCCCAGGCCTGGGCCGAGCGCTTGCTGGCGGCCGCCGCAACCGCCGATGGGCAGGCCGTCTCCGCGGCCGCCCTCGCCAAGGGCGAACTGGGGCAGGCACACATCGCGCGGGATCAGGCCCTGGTTCTGGCGCAACGGCAGGCAGCGCACCTGAACGCCAGCGCGGCACTGGAACTCCTCGACCAACAGGCCGGCCATATCGACACCCTCCAGGCCCGCCGAGAGCAGGCCCGCCGCGCCCAGCAGATGTCCCCGCTGCTGCACGCCGCCAACACCGCTGCCACCACCCACGCCACTGCGAAAGAGACCGAAGCAGACCGCCGCGCTGCCCTGCCCACCGCCTGCTCCGGCCTGGCAGCCGGCGAGCTCACAGCCGCCGAACAGCAGGCCAGGTCCGAGCAGGCTGTCCTAGGCCAGTGGCTGCCCGAAGAAGCCACCGTCCTCGCGCTCAGCACGCAACTGGAGCACATCGACGCCGAACGCCAGCAGCACGCGCAGGACCTGACCGACGCCATTGCTTGGCTGGAGACCGCGCCCGCCGACCGTGCCTCCCTCGACAAGCGCCTCACCGACGCTCAGGCCGCCCAGGCATTGAGCGAACAGCACGCCGCCGCGCTGTGACAAATCCACGAAGGATCACTGCATGAGCGATGCGTTGAGCTGCTGATCTAGTGATCGTTACGGGATCTCTAGTCGTTGTGGCGGATTGATCTGAGCTGGGGTTTCCGTTGAGGACCGGGAGTCAAAGAGCCCTCTGAAGTGCGAGTCCAGTGATCGTTTCGGAATCCGGTGATCGTCGAAGGATTCGCTATTGCTGGGTGGGTCAGGCAGAGCGAGTCTGTGCTGGTCAGGCGTGCGGGGTGGGTGTCAGTGCCCGCTCTTACTGTGGGCATGAGGTCAGCGAGGCCCGAGCGCCCGGTCGGTGAACTCCTGGGCGATCTCGTCCGGCTGCGCCTGGACGAGGCCTGGACCGACGGCATCCTGCCCGATCTGGGATCCCGGTACGGGGCCCACGAGTTCTGTACGAGTGTGGGCTTCGCCGCCTGACCGCACGAGTCCCCGCGCACAACAGGGTGCTGTCTTTCGCCGTCTCCACGGCATGGCAGAGGGCCGACCTAGTCCAGGTCGGCCCTCATGGTTGGGTCGGGTGCTGTCACACACGCCGGTGCCCGAAGGTTCTGGCCCGTTCGGTAGGGAGGAGTCCGCAGCCGCCGGGGAGTTGGAACCTGTCATTGGAGCGTCGCATCCCTGCCTACGGGGGTGCAAGCTCGCCGTGCCGAAGCTGGGTCGCCGGTGCATCAACCGTACGGGGTTCCGTACTCCGCGCGAGAATTTTGCAGGTCAGCGGGGCTGATCCGCGTGGATTGCTTACGGAGCCAGCTAACAGGGCTGCCAAGGGGCCCGTGGACGCATCAACTGCCAGGGTTCCTGCAGGCGGTAGGGCACCATGCACTTAGACCCCTTGGACGTGTCACCGTCCAGGTGTGGTGAGGAGTCCGCAGCCGACCGGCGGCAGCATCCACGAGTGCAGCCGCCTGATCACAACAGGGAGTTCGCATGAGCCGCAAACGCCATGCCGCGGGGGGCCGTACGCCCGCCCCGCACCGTCTCACCGGAACCGAAACCGCCGTCATCATCGTCATCGTCCTGACCAGCGTCGCACTCGCGTGGGGCGGCATGGATCCGGGCACTGTCCTCCAACTCCTCGCCGGTGCCGGTCTGATCGCGGTGGGGGCCGTGGTGACACTGCGCTTCGGCCGCCGGGTCCCGCTGCCCCTGCCAATAGTTTGAGGGGGTGTCATGGGACGTCCTGAGAAGCCGATCGCGACGCTCAACCTGGGTCTCCTGGCTCTCGCCAGGTGGCTGCGAGAGATCCGTACCAACGCCCAGCTCACGTATGTCGAGCTCGCGGCGAGGACCGGCAACGCGTACTCGGCCACCACGCTGCAGCGCGCTGCGAGTGGCAAGCGCGTCCCGCGCCTGTCGGTGGTGGAGGCGTATGCCATGGCCTGCGGCGGATCGTTGGAGCAGGCCCGTCGCCGCTGGCGCCACGCGCGCGCCGTGGAGCACAGCGCTGCGCTTGCCTTCGGCAGCGCGCCCCGCCCTCGACTGGTCGAGAATGCGGCGGAACTACGTGCCGCTCTGCGCGAGATGTACCACCGGGCCGGTGCGATGCCACTGCGCGAGATGGAACGCCGGGCGGGCCTGGGGCGCCTGCCGCGCAGCACGATGCGCCGCATGCTCGACGGCACCACCATGCTCAGCAAGGACCAGATCCTGGCCTTCCTCACGGTCTGTGACGTGCCCGAGCGTGAGCACCAGGACTGGCTGGACGCTCTGTCCCGGGTGTGGGACAAGAAGCATTCCTGGTACGACAACGAAATCTTCAAGAACTTGCACAAGCCCAACGAGTGGAACCACTGGATCGAACGCAAGCCCCCGTCAGGCCGGGGCCGCTCGACGAGCAACGCGGGCGCGCAGCGCTCGCAGTTCGCTCGCGGCCGCCCTGCCCCCAAGAACGGAAAGCGGCTGAAGCTCGGTGTCACGACTACCGGGTAAGAGCGATCGAGCACGCCAGTCGGCGGCCTCGACCTAGAGGCCCCCGCAGGCGACGCCGAACGCGACCGTCAGCGGCGGCCCGTGGGTGCGGCCGAGTCCGCTGGTGTCTGGCGTATCCACGGCGTGGCCCTGGTAAGCCCCCTGCGTGAGGACGAACTGGGCAGTCGACGCCGTCCCCGGCTCGGCCGCCGCGGCCCCGTGGTCCGCGCACGGTGCAGCGAACGGTCCGGGCTGGTGAAGCGCCCGCGTGCTGCACCGGGGGCATCCCACCGCGACACGCGTTCTCCACGATGGACGTCCAGTTCAAGCCGCCGTCGTCGCCCTCCGCGAAGCCGAGGGGCTGAAGGCCGTGGGGCGCAGGTGATCGCTGGTGCGGTCAGGAGCGGTGGCCCGGTGGTCGAGTCTCGCGGGTGAAGGTGCGCTATTTTCGTGCCGCATGGAAGACACCGCCCCACTGCGTCAGGCCGTCCTCGCCTGGCTCGAGCAGGCACGGGACCTGCCCCCGATACCCCAGGCGATCACCGATGCAGAGCTGTCGACGCGACCGGAGTTCGATGCCGTGGCCAACGCGGTGGTGGGCGCCGCGCCGAAATCCGAACACCGCGACCTGTACGGCAAGGCCGATGGTGACTGGGCGCCCCGATGGTCCACGCTCCTGGGCGGATCAGGCCTGGGGGACGCGACCCGCCTGGTTGCCTAACGACCAACATGAGGGCATCAGCGAAAAGATCCGGTCTCGCGCAGCGGCCCTGTTCCCCACCCCGTCCCTGCGCCAGCAGGTCGAGACAATCGTGCAGGAGGCGTACAGCGCGCGCTCCAAGTACGTGCACGGGGACGTCCTCAAAGACCAGGACGAGAGGACGAAGCTGGCCGCCCTGCGTGACCTCAGGCTGACCGTGCGGCAGGTCGTCCTACGCTGGCTCGTCCTCACCCCCTGCGACACTGAAGACCTCGCCCCCCTCCTCGACGCCGCGGCCGCCGGCACCAACCGCGAACGCGCCGTCGATGAACCCCTGGACGCCTTCTTCCGCACAACGCCGACGCAGGACCACCTCCGGCCCTGAGCCGGACCACGGTGACGGCCGTGAGCAGTGCGACGCGGCGGCACCCAAGGCACGATCTCCCCGGCCACGGCGCGCCCCTCGCCGTCCCGATCCGCTCGCCGGCTACGCCGCCATCACCGGCCGGATGCCTCGGCACCAGTACGCCCTGCCCGCGCACGATCGGTGAGGTCGTGGAGGCGGCCGATCCAGGCTTGCATGAACGCCTCGGCTCCGTCCTCCTCGGCGCCGGGCAGCCGGAACAACCCCTGTCCGGTACCAGTCTGTTCGGCGAGCGGCGCCTCCAGCCAGGCGGCGAGCGCGGCCATCTCGGGAGACAGGCACATCGCGAGCGCGTGGGGGATGCCGGACGGACTGACCATCTGAGGCACGAACTGGGAGACGAGCAGGGCGAACCCGGACTCGTCGATCCTCGTCCGCAGGCGCGCAAGGGCGGGGTTGTCGGGCATCAGCAGCCCGTGCGTCACGTACAGGAAACCGATCATGGTGAGCATCCGCGCCGCACCGCGCGCCGCGGCCATCTCGGCCTCGCTGGCCGCCGACAGGCGGGCGAGCGGGTCGACCAGTGTCCCTGCCTGCACCCAGTCCTCCAGGGTGCCGTCCCCCTCGGCCTGCCGCGCAGACCCGGCGACCGGTGCCCAGTCCACGCCGGGCATCAGGGTGGCGAGCGCCTCGATGAGTGCCTCACCGCCGACCTCGCTGGCCCCCATCCCGGCGGCCGCGGCCAGGTGCACCGCCGCGCGCCGCCGCGCGCGCTCCAGCCCTGGCTCCCACTCACCCTCGGGGTCCTCGACCAGCCGCCGTACCTCGTCCGGATGTGGCAGCCCGGCCGGACCCCGCCCCACCACTCGCCCTGCCTCGGCGTAGAAGGCGTCCTGCGCCTCCTCGCTCCCGCCGCCCGCGGCCCGAGCCTGCACCACCAGCCGCCGGGCGGGTGAGCCGTCCATCGCCCACACCAACGCCTCGCGCACGGCCGGCCACGGCGGCTCCGGCACCGCCAACTCCCCAGGCCCAGCGGGAAGTCCGGCCTCGGCGTACCAGGCGATCACCGTCCACCGCAGATCCCGCCCCGGCCGCGCATGCCGCCCCAGCACCGCCGCGACCGCGACCGCCTCCTCGACAAGCACCGACACCGAGCCACGCCCCCGCCCCAGCCACCGACGCGCATGCCCGGGCAGCAGTCCCGCCGCCCGCCACCGCTCCAGCTGCGCCCCCGACACCACCACGTCGAGCGCCGCAAGGCGCTCGATCAGCTCCCGATCCGCAGGGCTCGGCACTCCTCTGACCACCCGCACCACATTAGAACCCCTCGAGGCACCGAGAAGCACACAGCGCCGCCCCCGGTGAACTGAGGCAGGACACCATCTCGTACGCCCGCACACCCGGGTCTTACTTGCCAAGGAGCCCCGCCCTCATGCCCACCCGCCGCCGATGGCCCGCCCGCACGGCCGCCGCCGCGCTCCTCCTGGCCCCCACCACTGCCGTCCGCGCCGCCCTCGCCTACGTCGGCGCCGCCCTGCTGCTGCTCCTGATCCTCACCGCCGCCCTCGCCCTAGGCGCCGCCTACGCCCCACGCCCCGCCCACCGCACCGCCGCCCGCCACACCCTCCAGCTCCTCCTTCGCCTCGCCCCCTGGTACCCCCACGCCAGCGCACAGCGGACGCGGACCAAGCGTCGGGGCGCCAGGGGAAGCCAGCACTGAGGTACGCGGCTTCCTGCCCTGCGGTGGATACACGGCCCCGATGCGGCCGACGCCCGGACGGCACCGGCCAGGCGGTGCACACCCCACGAGGAAGAGGAAGGACACTCGCACTCAGGCCGTTCGGCGAGCGTCTTCTGCACGCTGACCGCGTGGAGGGCAAGGCCCGGTCGTCCCCGCCCACTTGACCAGCGTTTGCGCTGCATCCATGCTCTCGTGCGCGGCACACTGGATCGCCCACCGGGGGAGAGGAGCCGTGCTGTGCACATACAGCTACGTCTGGTCGAGGAGAGCGGAAAAAACACCACCGACTCCGATGCCGCTGCGCTGCGCAGGCAGTTGGCAGCCCAGCCAGAACTTCGCGGCCACGTGAACGTCCTGCGCAAAAGCCCGGCGGAAGGCGAGATGGGCGGAGGGCCGGCACTGTTGGCCGTCTTTCTGGGCAGCGGCAGCGCCCTCTCCGCGTTCCTCGGGACGCTGCCCGCGCTGCTCCGCGCCCGCCGCTCGCCCACATCCGTCGAGATTACCCTTGCTGATGGCCGCAGCGCCAAAGTCACCGCCGACTCTGCCGAGGACGCCCGGACCCTGCTGGAGGCGGCCATGCGCGAACACGTGAACCCGCCGCAGCCGTGACCGTCAGGCTGCCGGACCCCCGCATCTCGCGGGCTGTCCTCATCGGTACATCCGCCTACGACAGCCCGGACTTCAAACCCCTGCTGGCCGTGCGCAACAACCTCGAGGTGCTCCAGGAACTGCTCACCTCGGACAGCGGTGCGTTCATGCCCGGCAGGTGCACCGTCGTGCAGGATTCGTCGGACCCGCGGGGCGTGTGCCGCACGATCCGGGAAGCGGCCCGCGAGGCCTCGGACACACTGCTCGTCTACTTCTCCGGGCACGGGATCCTCAGCGACGATCTGACCCATCTGCATCTGGCACTGACCTGCACTGATCAGAGCGACCTGCGATGGACGACCGTCCCGTTCCAGGCGATCCGGGAAATCTTCGAGACTGCCGCCTGCCGCAACAAGATCCTCATCCTCGACTGCTGCCAGAGCGGCTGGATCCTGGACGCGATGATGGGCGGTAACGATCACGATGGGGTGCCGTTGGACATCCGCGGTACCTACCTGCTCACGTCCTCCTCCGCGGAGCTCAAGTCGTACGCGCCGCCCGGCGACCGGTACACCGCCTTCACCGGTGAACTCGTCAGACTCCTGCGCGACGGGCTGCCGGGGGGTCCCGAACTCCTCCCGCTGAGCGTCCTGTTCGAGCCACTGAGCTCGGCGTTGGAAAGGCGCCGGCTGCCGAGTCCGCGCCAGCAGGGCTCCGATGACCACGCGGCTCTGGCGCTGGTGCGCAACCGGGCCGCGCCACAAGGACGGCTGCCGGCTACGGGCGGCCCACGGCAGCACACCGCCGAACGGGACACGGGCCGTGTGCCGGAGACGCAGCTGTCCTTGAACGCCTCTTACTTACTGCGCCAGTTGGCCGGCCTGCTACTGGCAGGAGCGGCAGTCTGGGGGATCGCCAAGTCTCTTCCGGGCGGCGGCGGATCGCTGATATCGGTGCACGGCGTACTGGTCGCGTTGTTCGGCGCGTTGTTCTTACCCGCAACGTGGCTGGGGCGGAGCGCTCCGAACGACTACTCCTTGGTGATAGGCCAGCACGGCATCGAGGTGCGCTACGAGGACCAGCACTTCTACTACCCGTGGCACCGTGTCAGCCGCGTCTGGGTGGCCGCCCGGTACCGAGGACGTTTCCTCGGCACCAGCTACACGCTGCTGTTACGGCCCAAGCCGGGCGTCCTGCCCAAGACCGCCAAGCGAGGCGCGCCAGGCCCCCGGCGCGACAAGGCAACGGGCGCCCTGCGCATTGCCAACCTGCGGCACTTGAACCAATCGCCTGCTGCGGTGGAGAAGATGCTGTCGCAGGCTGCAGGATCCGCGTGGACGCCCAGTAACGGGCAGCTCGGTCCAGCTCCTGACGACCAATCCGAGGCGACGTTCTCCACGGACCGGGCAGCTCTCGCCGGCGTCGCCTTGCTCGCCGCCTTCCTCGCCTACGGGGCCCTCTCCATGGCCTTCTCGCCGCTGTTTGGCGCGGCGGCCTTTGCCGCCGGACTGGCGTGCCTCGCTCTCTCCCGTGTCGTCCATCCCGTACGCCTGGTGGTCAGCGCGGCCGGCGTGTCGCTCGCTCGTGCCCGGACGAGGACCACCTACGCCTGGTCCGAGATCGAACACATCGGCATCCTCCCCTGGCAGCGGGGTCCGCGTAACCTGCCGGGCCTGCCGCACTGCGACCTGCTGGTACTGCGTCCCGTTGCCCGGCCGGACTTTACGCCGGTCGGCCGCACGGCCTTCTACCTGCCGAAACTAGACAATGGCTGCGTCACCCTCTGCATGCTCCCAGAAGTCACCGGCAACACGCACAGGCTCCGAGCCGCCCTCAACCGCTTCGCGGACACATCACAAGCTGTCCCCCCTGCCCACGGCTGGCTCCGGCCCCTGGCACCGAAGGCCACCAGAACCACGAAGGCACCGAAGGACGGAACGACCGTCTCGGGCCTCAGACCGACGCGGGCCAGCGTGGCACTCTTCGGCGTGAGCACGGCACCCTTGATCGCCATGCTTCTTTGGTACAACGCGGGGAGCCTGCCCCCACCGATCGCCGCACTCAGCGCCCTTCTGCTCCCCTTCCTCCCCTACGCGGTCCTCGCAGCCTATTTTCTGACGGGTCGTCACCGAATTGAGCTCCACGTGGGGACCAGTGGGCTCACCTTGACCGTCTGCGGACTCCGCCCCCAGTCCCTGCGCGTCCCCTGGGGAGACATCGAGAGCGTCGGCATCGTCCATGCCCAGCGGCCCACCGCCCAGCACTCCCTGATGATGTGGCTCAGGCCCGGGGCGAAGCCGCCCCGATCGCTCTGGTGGTTCTACCGGCAGGAGCACGGCGGCCTGCGCTTGATGTCGCTGGAGGGCAGCCGCCTCAACACGACACCGGAAGACCTCGACCGGGCGATCGCCAGGCACGCCGGTCACCGTCACACGAACATGGATCGGCTGTCGCACCGTCAGCAAGATGCCGCAGACAGGTGAGTTCACGCACTCTGTCGCATCCCCCCTTCGCAGATCGAGGAGATGACGTTTCGAAGCTGGTTTGAACAGAACCGGGCGAAGCCGAAGGGCAAGATGCGGGTCGGGGCGAAGGGGCTCCTGCCCCCGGAGGTACGAGCGCGCCGATTGGGCCGGTGACCGACCCGGCAAGACAGCGGCCTCCTGCCGGAATGGGGTGGCGCTCGCCAGGCGGGCTCCGACCATCCGGTAGCCGAGCTGATCAGGGCTAGCCCGGCTTCACGTCTGGTCTGCGGCTGGTTGCCAGGAGCCGAGCTGGGCTGTCGCGGCTTTGAGCTCCTTGTCGGTGATGTTCTCGCTGCCGGTGCGGATCGCGATGACGGCGGCGGTGGAGATGACGTAGGTGAGGGCCTTGAAGTAGCCGCCGGTGCGCCGGTGCAGTTCGGCGGCGTGTTTGCTCAGGGCGTTTTCCTCGAGCCGGTACAGGCTCAAGTCGGCCTCGAAGCCCGCCAGTACGCGCCGGAACATCTCCTGTTCCTTGGCTTTGGTGCCCAGGGGCAGGGGGTGCAGCCAGGTCACCGGCAGCAGCGCGGTGGGTGAGGGTGAGACGGGTTGGGCTGGCTGTCCCGCCTGTTCGAGCCGTACCCGGTTTTCCTCGCTGACCCGGGTCAGGTCCTGGGCCAGGATGCGGGCCTGGTGCAGGAGGTGGCTGGCGCCGGTGCCGGAGAAGATGAGCGAGATGCCCAGCTTGTCGCGCAGGTAGTCGAAGTAGGACAGTACGTTCGCCAGTTGCTGCGGTGAGGCCCGGTTGATGTCGTCGATGAGCAGCAGACGGGTCTGCGCCGTCTCCAGGACGTAGTTGACCGGCAGGGTCACGTCCTGGTGCCGGCGCATCTCCAGCACTTCCGCGAGGCTCTTCGGCTCGGGGTTGAGACCCAGGTAGGATCCGATCTCCCAGACCCAGTTCACCCTCAGCTCCGGGTCCGCGGGGGTGGTGATGTGCACCACCGGGATCGTGTTTGGCTGCCTGCCGTTCGTGGCGGCCTCGACCTCCTGCTGGGCGGTGCGCCCGATCGCACGCAACAGGCAGGTCTTGCCGGTGCCTGCGGGCCCGTCGATGACATGGTCCATCAGGCCCTCACGGCACCCGCTGTTGCGGTGGACCGCCTCGACGACCGTCTCCTGCATGTGCGTCATCGCGTCGGTGGGCACTATCCGCAGGTGCCGGTGGTAGGCGATGGCCTGCTCGTCCGTCTCCCTGCCCTCGGTGGGACTGCTGCCCGCCGCCAGAACGGGCGGGTTCACCTCCTCGTCGACGAAGTGGTTCCAGCCGGTGAGTTGGAACAGCGGCAGGGGCCGCATCGGAGTGTCCCTCAGTTGCTGACGCAGACGGGCTTCACGCTTGTCACGCAGTTCGACGGACGCCTTCATCACGCTTCTCCCTCATCACGGTTCCTGCCTCACACCTCCAGACCGGCCCCGGCCCCGGAGGACGCGTCCGCCCCCGGGGCCGGCACACGGCCGCGTCGTCCACGGCCCCTGCGCCGGCCGCCTACATCTCCCATACGTCGTCCTCGGCACCGTCATCACCGTCCGGATCGAGGTCGTCGAGGAGTTCCGCCTCGACGACCTCGTAGGCAACTGCCGGTGTTTCGGCCGTGGGGGCGTCCGGCGGGCTGCCGTCGTCGTCGTCGGGGAAGAGCGCTGCCAGCGGATGCCGGGCCTGCCCGTTGTCCGACGGCTGGTCCGCGCCGCCCGTGCCGGCGGGCAGCGCCGGCGGGGCGGGCGCGGGCGGGGGAGCCAGAGGAGAGATGGGCAGCGCCGGGTAGGGACGCAGGGTTGACAGGTCGAACTCCTCCAGGTCCGCGTAGGGGTCGTGGGAGGGTTGTTCGGTCTCCAACTCCAGGCCCTGGAAGGGTGGTTCGGCTGCTGTGCGCTTCGGTGGCGGCTTGCGGCTGCGGCGGCGCCGGTCGCGCTGGGCCAGGGCCAGGGCGATCGCCTCCTCGTCCTGCTCGCTGCCGCCGGCCGCACGGTGCTGCTCGGCGTGTTCCTGCCACATGTCCGCGGTCCACGGGTCGTGCAGCAGGTGCCGCAGCCGGAAGTCGCACGTGACCCAGGTGCCCGCCGCATGGTCGTAGAGCCACACCCGCTCGGGACGGTAGGGGTTGAAGCGGCATTCCCACCGGTTCGCTCGGCCGGGCAGCTTCGAGCCGCCGCGCAGGAGGATCTCCCGGTAGTGCCCGGCGTCCTGCGCGACGGGCTGATAGGTCCGATAGTCGATCATGAAGCCGCCCTTGCCGGGGGTGACCCACTGCGACAGCAGGAAGAAGCGGTTCTGGGTGGGGGAGAGCGGCACGGCCCGGTAGCCGCTGCGGGCCACCTGGACGGCGTACATGTCGTTGGGTGACAGCACCATGTGGGGCCGGAACGGGTCGCGCAGCCCCGCATCGGGGGTCTGCTGGTACTCCAGTGCCACCCACTCCTGGGCCATCTGCTGGAGCTCGGCAATCGTGTACAGCGGCATCCGCTCGATGCCGCGGCCGCGCTTCTTGTGGCTGCGGCCCTGCCAGCCGTGCCGCACGTGCTGGCTGAAGCGGTGCGCGAGGGTGATGAAGAAGTGCTCGACGAGCGGCTTGTCGGGCGCGGTTCTCTTGCGCGCCGGGCGGCGGGCGATGCGCAGCCGGTCGCAGACCTCGGTGAAGTGCTCGCTGACGTAGGGGCTGCCCTGGTCGTAGATGATTAGTTCGGGGCGGATGACCGGGCGGGCGGCGGTGGCCTCGGTGAACCGTTCGTCCGCCGCGCGCAGCGCCCCGAACGGCAGGCTGGAGGCGGCGGCCGCGCTGAGCGGGTCCCAGCCGGGCATCACCGGCCAGGGCGCGAGAGCCTGGGCCAGCATCAGGGTCAGGTCGATCGCCCGGGTCGCCCGGCCTGCGTGTCCGTTCTCGGCGTCCCGGGGGCGACTGGGCGTGATCATCAGCGCGCACATGCTGTGGGTGGCCACGTCGATCAGTGAGGACATCTCGGTGGCGGTGGGCCGGCCGTCGTCGCCGCGGGCCAGGATCCGCAGCGGCGTGGTGTCGACCTGGGTGACCTGTCCAGGCCGCAGTACTGCCTCGCGTCCGCCGTGCGGCAGGGGCGGGGTGGAGGCCAGTGCGGCCCGGGCCCGCGTCGGCCGATCCAGGACATCGGCCAGGCCGGACTCCTTCATCCGCAGGTAGAAGGTGGACCGGGAGGGCAGCAGGGCCGCCACGGCGGCCGGATCGCCGAGTTCCTTGTCGTAGCGCGCGTGCAGCAGATCCTCGACCTCCTCGCGGATCACGTCGATGGTCACATCCGACTCGTGCGCGCGCCGGGCCACCACCTCCTGTATGGCGGCCAGGCACTGCGGGTCGGTGAAGCCACCCGGCCGTCCCTTCCGTGGCCCGGGCAGCAGGACGACCGGGTTCTCCCCGGCTGCTTTCCACTTGCGCCGCTTGTCGGCGAGGGTGTGGGCGGAATAGCGGATACCCTCGGCGGCCAGCCGCGCCGACATTGCGGCGCATCGCTGGGCCAGCGTCGTCCCTGGCCCGAATCCCCGCTCATGCTCGCTCCGGCCCGGTGCCAGACCGGTGTCGATCTCCACCATGCGCCCCTGCCACCGCGCGGCTTCTTCCTCCCGGTCCTGCTGCCGCCCCCACCCCTCAAGAGCCGTGCCATCCGCGGCCGGCGCCCCGCCGCCGCTGAGGACAGCGAAGTCGTCCGCGCCGACCAGCCACCGGTACGACACCGCCCGGGGCGTTTCCTCGCCGTCCTGTGGTACCAGCGTGACCTGCGGCCCCTGCCACTCCAGCACCTCCCACTCACGCTCCTGCCAGCGCACTCGCGCCTCGATGGATAGCGAGCCCGCAAGCCGGCCCTCACCCGATCTCGCCATGCGCCCCTCCCTGTCCTTCAGGCCGTCCAGGCCACGGCATCGGGCAGTAGGGGCTGCGTGATGTCGAACAGCAGCCGCCGCTGCCAGAGCATCCGGTAAGCGAGGTCCAGCCCCGTCAGCTCGTCCAGCCCGCTTGCCGCTACCCCGGCCCGCAGACCCGTCGGTGCCCTGAACGCCTCCAGCAGTGCTCGCCCTTGGCCCTCCTCGTCGCCCGTGGGAAACCGGTAGCCGGCCAGCCACCCCAGGTTGCGCCCGCGCAGTCCTGACGGCTCACGCACCTGTCGCACCTGCCACCCGGCTGTCCGCGCCACCTCCTCGATCACCTGAAGCCTCGACACGGGCAGGCTCTCCTGGCCGGGCGGCTTCAACACCAGCACCTCACGCACGCCATCGGCCGTGCGCGCCAGGAAATCCGGGCGCCACCGGCGAAGGCGGCCGCCCGCCCGCCACCGCAGTTCCACCGGGCCGGCACTGAACGCCACCCAGACCGGCTCGAAGTCGAGCTCCACTGCCAGCCGCCACTGCCGCAGACTGCCGCACACCACCGTCTGCTCTCGGGTCGCCACCGGCCAGTAGGTGATGATGCCCCTGCGGCCCCGGTAGGGCACCGGCTCGCTCACCGGCCCGAACTCCTCCAACGCCACCCCCCGAAGCCCGGTCGCGCCGGACGAGTGCACCGGCCCATACGGCTCCCGGTACAGGGCCACGACATCCTGCCCCGCGCCCGGCACCGCCTCGTCTGGCAGGCCGCCGGAGTCCACCACCGCGCTCACGGCGCCTACCACCTGCCGCGGCGCCGGTTTCCCGGTGCCGCCCCCACGACGACCTTCACCAGCACCTCCTACGCGACCGACCACCAGCGTGACGCTGTGCCGGTGGCGGCCCGCCAGAACGGCTGCTTGTGTCACCCGAACGAGGAACATGCTCTTGACATCGAGCACGCACGTGACGCCCCGACCAGATCTACAGTTCGGCGGCTGCCATGCCCAGTTGCCAGGGCAGGCAGGAGCGCCTGTCCAGCGAGCCGGTCCGGGTGGCGATGCGGTTGTGTCCCAGAGCCAGCGTCAGACGGCGACGGCCGGGGGAGTGGGCTCGGGCGGGCAGCGCCGCCTGACTATGGAGCTCCAGCCACGCCAGCAAGGGCTGCTTCCCGGTCCCGAAGTCCACCTCCCACCTGTCCATCAGCTGCTGCATACCGGCCAGCCACCGGGCGCGCCCCGCCGGGTCACGCTTCCCGTCCTGTTCGAACCGCAGCATGGCCAGCGCGAGCGCTGCCGCTTCGGGGTAGACCACCAGCGGCGCCGTCCTCATCGCGCGGGCTTCCAGCTTGGCAGACTGTGCCCGCCGCACCCAGCGTGTCGTGTCCGGCATGCTCGTCCACCAGTGGATAGCGGCCTGGAAGGCGTCGGCGAACAGCTCCTCGCCCGCCGGCCCGAACCGCCGCCGCAGTTGCTGCCGCTGCCGGTGCGCGTGGACGGTCTCCGGCAGCTCCGCCAGCTCTACGAAGGCGGGGGCATCGCTTCGGGAGTCATCCGTCCAGCGAAGGTGGCGCGGGCACACCCGCCAGCTGTCCGGCGACATCAGCCATGCCGGCTCTGCGACCCCGCGGTCTTGGGCGCACAGCGTGCAGCTGCGCACGACGTGCCCTTCGGACGGTTCCCATGGCCATTTCCACACTGCCTCGTCCGTGCCGGGCAGCAGGTGCTGATCGGCGAGGCTGGGCAGTGTCCGCTGCAGGAGCGCCTCCGGCTGGCCCGTCAGAACGGCCAGGTAGCGCAGGCCTGCGGCGTTCACATACATCTCGGTGTACGGGGGGTACTTTCCGACCCGTGCAGGATCCTCCGACGCTTTTCCCTGGCCGACACGGTCGAGGAACTCGTGGAGCTCCATCCCGTTGCGGTGGGCGAGCCGGTTCACGAACGAGCCCGTCGACTCGCCGACAAGGTACGGCGCCGACAGCGGCAGCGGCCGGCGCGGACCGTACACAACGGGGATGTCCAGCACCGCTCTCCCCTTCACTCCAGACGCCGTCACCGCACCATCGCCAGCTCCAAAGCGGCCAGTCAAGACCCTCATCACTCGTTCCGGTGAACCACCTCAAAGGCCCCGGCACGCTCCTGAGATGCCCTTCCACCCTGTGATCAAGGGCAACCGCACCGCGCCGCACCCCATCAGGAGGTACAGACCGTGGCCACGCTGACCGCCAACGGCCTGAGAACCCCGCTGAGGGGACACCAGGAGATCGCCGTGGACTCCTGCGTGACCAGCTTCGCCCAGGGCACTCCGCGCGTCACGGTCACCATGGCCACCGGAACCGGCAAGACCCTCGTCGGCCTCAACACCGTCCAGGAAACAGCCCCCCACGGCAACGCCCTGGTGGTCATGCCGACACTGAAACTGCTGGAGCAGACAGCAGCCGTCTGGCGCCGGGAAGGCCGCCGCGGCCGCTACCTCGGAGTCTGCTCACTGCCCGCGCCCGAAGAGCCTGACCTGCGCAGCGTCCTCACCATGGTCCACACCCCGGAGCACCTGGCCGCCGAGGCCGCAAGCGCACGTGCCGACGGCCCGGTGAACGTGTTCAGCACCTACGCTTCACTGAAAAAGATCGAGGCCGCACACCGCGACCTCCATCTGCCGCGATGGGACGTGCTCATCTCCGACGAGGCCCACCGCTCCGCGGGCAACCTCGGCAAGACATGGGCGATCATCCACAGCAACGACGCCCTCCCCGCCCATCACCGCCTCTACATGACCGCGACCCCCCGCATCTTCGATCATGAAGCGGTCAGCCGTGGTCTGCGTCCGGCGCCCGAGTGCGAGATCGCGTCCATGGACGACCTGAGCCTGTACGGCCCGGTCGTCTACCGCATCTCTCTCGCCGAGGCCATCGACCAGGGGCTGCTGGCCGACTACGAGATCGTCGCCGTAGAGATCACCGACGAAGACCTGCGCCGCATCCTGAACCGGCACACCACCAGCACGCAGACCGCCGAAGGGCTTCGCGTCGCTGCCGCTCAAGTCGCGCTGCTACGCGCCCAACACCGCTACGACCTCAGACGCACCCTGACCTTCCACACCTTCGTGGCAGCCGCGACCACCTTCGCCGAGACCCTGCACGAGACCGCCGCGCTCATGCCGGCCACCACGCAGGCACCCCTCCAGGTCTGCACGGTCAACTCCCGCCAGAGTCCTTTCGAACGCCACCGGGCCACCGAAAACTTCGTCGCCACGCCCCTGCACACCCAGCCCACGCGAACACCCCCGCGACGCGCGGTCCTGACCAACTGCCGCTGCTACACCGAAGGCGTCGACATCCCCACCATCGACTCCATCCTCTTCGCCGACCCCAAGACCAGCTCCGTCGAGATCGTCCAGGCCGTCGGCCGCGCCCTGCGCCAGACACCCGGAGACGGCAAGATCTCCCGGATCATCGTCCCCGTCTACATCGCCCCGGGCGAAGACCTCGGCGAAGGCACCAAAAGGACCCCGTTCCACCTGCTCTACCAGGTCATGATCGCCCTCAGCGTCTACGACGAGCACGTCTTCC
Source organism: Streptomyces sp. NPDC051976 (assembly GCF_040680795.1). Classification (NCBI taxonomy): domain Bacteria; kingdom Bacillati; phylum Actinomycetota; class Actinomycetes; order Kitasatosporales; family Streptomycetaceae; genus Streptomyces; species Streptomyces sp. NPDC051976. Next base: position 26,697 of record NZ_JBFAXL010000057.1, on the reverse strand, counting down.
ACCGCGTCGAATACCTGCGGCACGACGACGATGCCGACCGCCCCCACATCGCCGCACGCCCTGAACGCGCCGACGAGATCATCCCTCTCCTCGGCCTCACCCACGCCTCCCCGCCCAACAAGGTGTGGGAACACGGCTTCGAAAGCGCCGAACGCTTCCACGCCGAGCACGGCCACCTCGACGTCCCCAGCCGCCACCTGGGCGCCGACCGCTTCTACCTCGGCTGGTGGATCGGCCAGCAACGTTCCCTGCGCCAGAACCACATGCTCCTACCCGAACGCATCAACGCCCTCGACACCCTCGGCATGACCTGGGAACACCCACGGCACAGCATCGAGTACACGCTCCAGGTCGCCCGTGAGTACACCGCCCGCCACGGACACCTCGCACCACGCACCGACGAACGCCACGGCGGCATCCACCTCGGCCGCTGGGTCGCCGAGCGCCGCAAAGAAGCACGCGAGCGCACTCTCCCCTTCTGCTACCACCGCGCCCTCAACGAGATCTATCCCTGGTGGAACGCCCGCTGGCACAGCTCATGGAACCGCGCCTACACCAAGGCCCTGGCCGCAGCCCGCAAAGGCGATCTCGCCTTTCCCGACCTGCGGCCCGACGGTGACGACAGCCCCCTCACACGCTGGCTCGACCAGCAGATCGATGCCCTGCCCTCCCTGCACCCGAACCAGCACAACCTTCTCGGCGCCCTCCCGCTCCAGCACCCCCTCGCCCTCCTGCTCCGCCGCCCCCGGGGCGCCTCGGAATGGGCTTTCGCCCGCGGCCTGCGCGCAGCACGTACCTTCTGGCGCGCTCACCAGCACCTCGACGTCCCCTTCGCGTACGCCTGCCGCCAGGACGGCCCCAGGTTCCTGCTCGGCAGATGGATCGCCGACAAGCGACGAGCTCCGGGGGCACTGACCCGGGAGCAGCTCGACGCGCTCCAAGCCCTCGACATGCGCTGGCTGCCACGCCCCCGCTCCCACGGGGACTGAACACCGTCTGGCGCGCGGCACGCTGGCCAGCACTCCGTCGAGGATCGATGCGCGCGGCCCTGGCACAGTCGGCAGCGCTTGATCGGTGAAGTAGAGCAATGTGAAGAACGCCGGGCCAAAGGCCCCTCACGGCACCCAACAGCTTTGCATACGCTGAAACGGGTACGCTCCCTCCTTCTGGCACCGACGACGGCGGAGCCTGCCCGAGCGGCGGGAGGCAGGGGAGCTCCTGCCGCGCGGACTGAACGTCTGGTGCTTCCGTCTCGCGTCGGGGTCTCCTCAACTCCCGTTCGGATATTAGGATTTGAGGCGGGGGGACCGGTCATCTGGAACAGCAGCCCCGAGGGATCGATGAGCAGGGGCAGCTGATGCGGGAAGGCCGGTGGACGACGGTCACCGAGTCCGAGTTCGACCACGAGCGCCGGGGCCTGGAGGCGATCCGGGGGGAGTTGCCGGACGCCGATCCGTGGCGGGCTTGGTCGAACTTCACGTTCACCGCGAACACCGGGCATGTGCGTGAGGTGGACCTGCTGGTCGTCGCGCCCGGCGGCGTGTGCTTGGTCGAGTTGAAGGACTGGCACGGCTCGGTCATTTCCGAGAACGGCACGTGGGTACAGACCACGCCCGGCGGCCACCGCCGCACGCACGGCAACCCGCTGCATCTGGTGAACAAGAAGGCCAAGGAGCTGGCCGGTCTGCTGGGGCAGAACGGCAAGCGGGTGTGGGTTGGTGAGGCGGTCTGCTTCACCGACAACTCGCTGCGGGTGCATCTGCCGGCCCATGACCACAACGGCGTGTACACCGTCCACCAGCTGGTCGAGCTGCTCAAGCAGCCGCCGCGCGACGAGCGGCGCCGGATCACCGCGACCGGCTCCCGCGAGATCAAGGCTGCGCTGGACCGGATCGGGATCCGCCGCAGCGACGCCGAGTACAAGGTCGGCCCTTACGAACTGGAGCGGAAGGCATTCGACTCCGGACCGACCTGGGCGGACTACCTGGCCCGCCACAGCGAGCTGCCCGAGCTGGCCCGTGTCCGCATCTACTTGCGGGAACGCGGCTCGGACGCCTCGATCCGGCAGTCCGTTGAGAATGCCGCCCGGCGTGAGGCCGCGGTCCTGCGCCGCTTCCGCCACCCCGGCGTCGTCCAGCTCAAGCAGTACGACCCCTCCGGGCACTCCGCCGGCCCCGCGCTGATCTTCGACCACCACCCGCAGACCCTGAAGCTGGATGAGTACCTGGTTCAGTACGGGGACAAGCTGGACATACTCAGCCGGATGGCGCTGGTGCGGCAGCTCGCCGAGACCATGCGGTCGGCGCACTCCAGCCGCATCCACCACCGCGCGCTGGCTGCCCGCTCCGTGCACGTGATGCCCCGCCCCCGGGGCCGTCAGGGGAAGGCCGTAGGTGACGAGGCCGCCTGGCTCACCCCGCACCTGCAGATCTCCGACTGGCAGATCGCCACCCAGCGCAGCAGCGACTCGTCCCAAGGCCAAAGCGCGACACGGTTCGCACCGACGGCGCTGTCGGCGATGCACCTGGCCGAGGGCTCGGACGCGTACCTTGCGCCCGAGCTGACCGCCCGCAACGCCGATCCGGTGTACCTGGACGTCTACGGACTCGGCGTCCTCACCTATCTGCTGGTCACGGGCAGGGCCCCGGCCGCCAGCCAGGCCGAGCTGCTGGTCCGCCTGGAGGCGGGGGAGGGGCTGCGTCCCAGCTCCCTGGTGGACGGCCTGTCCGAGGACATCGACGAGCTGGTGCAGGCCGCCACGGCCTATCGGCCGCAGCAGCGCCTGTCCACGGTGGCCGAGTTCCTGGAGATGCTGGAGCTCGTCGAGGACTCCCTCACCGCTCCGGCACCCGCCGACCCCGAGGTACCCCACGCCGGCGACGCACCGGAGAAGGATCCCCTCGAAGCCGTCGCCGGCGATGTGCTGGCCGGCCGCTGGGAGGTCCGCCGCCGCCTGGGCACCGGCTCCACCAGCCGCGCCTTCCTCGTCCGCGACCTCAAAGCTGAGGCGAAGAAGACCCGCCCGCTGGCGGTACTCAAGGTCGCGCTGTCCGACAGGCGAGGCGAGATCCTCCTCCACGAGGCCGAGGTGATGGGGCGGTTGCGCCCCGACTCGCGCATCATCCGCCTCGTCGAGCCCGAACCGCTGGACATCTGCGGTCGTACGGTTCTCGCGCTGGAGTACGTCGGCGACGAGCGCGACGACAACGGCGAGGCGGGGGAGGGAAGTTCACGTTCGCGGCGCCGCCAGGAGACGGTCGCCCGGCAGCTCCGCGACAGCGGACGCCTTCCGGTCGACCAGCTAGAGGCGTACGGCGACTACCTCTTCGGCGCCGTCGACTTCCTGGAAGGCGAGGGCGTCTGGCACCGCGACATCAAGCCGGACAACATTGCCATCCGCATCCGGCCCAACCGCACCCGCGAGCTGGTCCTCATCGACTTCTCGCTCGCCGGATACCCGGCGAAGAACATCGACGCAGGCACCGAGGGCTACCTCGACCCCTTCGTCGACATCATCACGCGCGGGTCCTACGACTCCCACGCCGAGCGCTACGCGGTGGCCGTCACCCTGCACCAGATGGCATCGGGCGAGCTCCCCAAATGGGGCGACGGCTCCGTCCTGCCGCGCATGACGGACCACAAGAAGTGGCCGTTCCCGACGATCGCCGCCGAGGCATTCGACCCGGCCGTCCGCGACGGGCTCGCCGCCTTCTTCCACAAGGCCCTCCACCGGGACGCGACCAAGCGCTACCCCGAACTCAAACACATGCGGGACGCCTGGAAGAAGATCTTCCTCGACGCATCCCAGACCGTGCCGTCCAGCCACCGCAGCCGCCACCCGGAATCCGCGGACGAGTCGACCGCGGCAGCCATTGCCGAGGCCGAGCCGGAGACCGCCGAGCAGCAGCGCGACCGGCTCGCCGCAGAGGTCACCAGGGGCACCCCTCTGTCGGTGGCAGGTCTCACCGGCGCCGCCGAGTCCTTCCTCTACGGCCTCGGCGTGACGACGGTCGGCGAGCTGCTCGACTACAGCCGCCGCAAACTCGTCAACGCCCCAGGCCTCGGCGCCAAGACCCGCAACGAGGTCCAACGGCGACAGCGCGAGTGGGGCGAAAAGCTGCGCCAGGTCCCCGCCTCGCCGCTCACCCCGAAGGGACGAGCCGACGCGAAGGAGGAACTGGAGCAGCTGACCGCCGCCGAGCCCGCCCTCACCGGCGACCACGCCACCAGTAACGCCGCGGGCGGCTTGTCGGCACGGACCCTGCGCTCCCTCAGCCTCGACACCCTCGCCACGATCTTCGTCCCGGCGATCAACAACAACGGCTCCAACCGCAACAAGGCCGAGATGGTGCGGCTGCTGCTGCGCCTGCCCGACGAGCACGGCGTCCTGCCAGACATCGGTGTCTGGCCCCACGCAAAGGACGTCGCGGTGACCCTGGGCCTGAGCGCCGGCCGGATCTCGCAGATGCTCAAGGAGGAGCGCAAGCGCTGGAAGGACCACCCGGCCCTCCAGGCGCTACGCGAGGAGATCCTGGAGTTGCTGGCCGACATGGGAAGGGTCGCGTCTGCTCTCGAGATCGCGGACGCGCTGGCAGTCCGGCGCGGCACCCAGCTCACCGAGCGCGAGCAGCGGCGCGCACTGGCCCTGGCCGCGGTACGGGGCATGGTCGAGGTCGAGGAACTGGACCCGGAAGAGGCCGAGTTCCAGCACCAGCCCAACCGCAAGGCGACCGAGGAGTCCCTCGGCGCGGGCCTGCTGGCCCTGGACGTCCGACAGGACGACGGACCGGACACACCGACCGCCCCGGGCCTCCTCGACTACGCGATGCGCCTGGGGAAGACAGCGGACCGGCTGGCCAAGCTCGACACCCTGCCGACCGCCTCGACGGTCCTGGCCGAGCTCGGCGTGCTGACCGTGCCGCCCGGCGCGATCGAGTGGGACGAGCGGCGCATGGTCCAGCTGGCCGCCGCCGCCTCCCTCAACGCGGCGGCCACCCCCCGCCTTGAGGTGTATCCGCGCGACCTGTCCCTGGTACGGGCGCTGCGACTCACACAGGCGGGCCTCGTGCCGCTCATCCCCGGCGTCCCCGAGGGACGCCAGCCCGGCCTGACCGGCCAGGACGTCCACGAACGGGTCCGGGCGCGCTTCCCCGAGCTGGTCGTCCCTGACGGGAAGGGCGGCCTGCAGCACGGCCTGCCGACGGACGGCCCGCTGACCAAGGCGCTACGCGACGCGGGCTTCGACCTGTCCCTGTCCACGCGCGAGGACACCAAGACACTGCGCTACCTGCCGACGCGCATGGACCATGCCTCCAGCTACCTGACGAGCGGAGCCTGGCGGCAGTCCACGCAAGACGGTACCGTGACGCGCTACGCGGACGACCCGCAACTGGCCGGTGCGGTCCGCGCCGAAGAGCGGCTGCTCGCGTCAGCGCGGCGGGACGGCTACCGCGTGCTGACCGTGCGCCAGCAGCTTGCGCGGGACGCAATACGGGAGCTGGGCGGCGACCGCCTCGGGGCCTTCATCGTCTCCGTGACCGAGCTATTCCTGCAGTCCATGCACGGGCTGGTTGCGCCAGGCACGAAACCCACCTGGGAGACGCTGCTCAAGGCGGACGTGGCCGAACCCGGATCGCGCGGCGCCCTGAAGTTCGCAGAGTACGCACGCACCGCCTGGGGCGCCGTCGAACCTCGGATACGTAAACCGCTCGCCTCGGGGGCGAATTCTGGGAGCGGCCCGGTGCTGCTCACGGAAGCCGGAGTGTTCGCGCGCTACGACGCCATGGGCGTCCTGGACCGGCTGGCCGAAGCGGCGCGTCAGGGCGGGCGCGGCCTGTGGCTGCTCGTCCCGCAGGCCGACCCCTCGCGAGAGCCACGTCTCGGGCAGACAGCCGTGCCGTACCAGGCCGGCCTGGGCGAGTGGATACAGCTTCCGGACACCTGGGTGGGCAACGCCCACCGCGCGGCGTCCGGCGAGTTCATTGTCAGTGCCGAAGGAGACGCGAAGTGATCGACCGCAAGGCTCTGTTAGATGACCTGAAGCAGCAGGTCAAGGCGGTCGAAACCGACCTCGCACGGCAGGTGAAGGCCGTCGCCGAGGTCGGAGCGCGTCTGAAGGCCGAGTACGAGCAGGCCCGCAAGCTGGGCCGAACAGCGGCGACGTGGAATGCGTGGCTCGATGAACGGGTCACCCAGGTCGCGGTGGCGTGGGTCCTGGGAACGGTGTTCGTCCGGTTCTGCGAGGACAACCGGCTGATCCCGGAGCCGTACCTGACGGGCGCGGACGGCAACCGCCGCGAACTGGCAGAGGCCCGGTACGAGGCGTACGTGGAGGTGGACGACGACCCGACGTATCGCGGGTGGCTGCGACGAGCTTTCACAGAGCTGGGCGAGGGGCAGGCGGGCCGACTGCTGTTCGACAGCGGCCACAACCCGCTGTACCAGATCCCACTGTCCCACGACGGCGCACGCGAACTGGTCGAGTTTTGGCGCGGAAGGAACGAGGCCGGCACGCTCGTCCACGACTTCACGGACCCGCTGAACGAAGACGGCACAAAGGGCTGGGACACGCGCTTCCTGGGCGACCTGTACCAGGACCTGAGCAAGTCCGCCCGGAAAACGTACGCGCTCCTTCAGACCCCGGAGTTCGTAGAGGAGTTCATCCTCGATCGCACGATGGACCCGGCAGTCCGCGAGTTCGGCTACGAGGACCTGAAGATGATCGACCCCACCTGCGGGTCAGGCCACTTCGTGCTGGGCGCCTTTCGTCGGCTCGTGAGGCTGTGGGGTGAGGGCCAGCCCGGGCGTGACGTGCACGAGCGGGTGCGCGCCGCGCTGGACTCAGTGCACGGGGTGGACCTGAACCCGTTCGCGGTCGCGATTGCCCGGTTCCGTCTGCTGGTTGCCGCGATGGCGGCGAGCGGCGTGCGGAGCATGGCGGATGCAACGAAGTATCAGTGGCCAATTCACCTCGCGGTGGGTGATTCGCTCATGAAGACACGGCAGTTTGGACTCTTCGATGAGATCGAAGGCGAGGACGAACTGGCGGCGTTCGCGTACACAACGGAGGACCTGCATGACCATCCCCGGATTTTGCAGGAGGGACGATACCATGTCGTGGTCGGGAACCCGCCATACATCACAGTAAAGGATAAGAATCTTAATTCCCTGTACAGGGATCTGTACGACGCGTGCAGCGGAACCTATGCGCTATCGGTGCCGTTCGCTCAACGCTTCTTCGAGTTGGCCAAACGTGGCAACGGCCGGGGTTGTGGCTACGGAATGGTTGGGCAGATTACAGCGAACTCATTCATGAGGCGCGAGTTCGGGGCGAAGCTGATCGAGGACTACTTTGCGCACAAGGTCGAGCTCACGGAGGTGATTGACACCTCAGGTGCCTACATTCCGGAGCACGGTACTCCAACCGTTATCCTAATCGGCAAGAGGCGTGAGGGTCCCGACCGCTCGCCCACGATCCGCACGGTGAGAAGTATTCAGGGTGAGCCCAAGACCCCTCAGGTCGCGGAAGAGGGATTTGTTTGGCGCGCCATCGTCAATCAGGTCGACAATCCGCGATCGATCAGTCCCTGGGTATCCGTTGACGACCTTGATCGAGGACGCTACTTCGCCAAACAGCCATGGATCCTAGCTGATGGGGGACTTGAGCTGAACGAGACTATAGGTGCCAACTCATCGATCATCCTGAAGCATCAGGCCAAGCGGTTCGGGTATGTGGGAATGACGGCTGCAGATGATGTGATGATTCGTCCCAAGCGAGCTTGGCGGGGAATTCTGGATGGGTTGCTGCGCCCGGTAATTTCCGGAGGTGGGGTACGCGACTGGCGTGCTACCACTGAGAATCTCGCCTTCTACCCCTACTCGAAAGACCGGGCCCTGCTCAGTTTGACCTCGGAGATAGCCGGTTCACCGGCGCTGTGGCCTTACCGAACCGAGCTGGGAAGTCGCGCCACGTTTTCTGGTGGTACCTATTACTCGGCGGGGAGGGCTTGGTGGGAGTGGCACCAGCTCCCTAAGGATGAGGGCGCCCACGCATGGGTTATTTCTTTTGCGCGCGACTCGTCTCATGGTCAGTTTGTCCTTGACCGAGGGGAGTCGCTTTTCAAGCAGACGGCGCCAGTGATTAAATTGCACGTCGGAGCGGACGGGGATCAACATCTCCGTCTGCTGGGACTGCTCAATAGCTCGACAGCTGGATTTTGGCTTAAGCAGGTAAGCCATCCCAAGGGGGGAAGCCCTGAGTCTGGTGGCGGACAGTCCGATAAGCCTTGGTCCTGGGTTTATGAATTCACTGGAACTAACGTAGCGAAGCTGCCACTTCCCTCAGGTTTCCCAATGGGTCTCGCTAGTTCTTTGGACTCACTTGCGGGGAGATTGACCGAAGCAAGCCCTGCCGTTGTTGCTGCCTCTAGTGCCCCTACGGCTACGGCCCTCCGTGAGGCCCGAAGAAAATGGATGTCGATCTATGCGCGGATGATTGCATTGCAGGAGGAACTGGATTGGCAAGTTTACTTCCTCTATAATCTTTGTCCACACGATCTACGCGTTGCCGAAGATCCTGATTCTATCGCGATCCCTGAGATCGCTCTTGGGCAGCGTGCGTTTGAGATTGTGCTCGCGCGCCGGGTTGCTGCGGGGGAAGCTTCCGAAGAATGGTTCAAGCAGCACAAGTCCACCCCCACTACCGAGATTCCAGCCAACTGGCCCGCTTCCTACCGCGAGATCGTCCAGAAGCGCATTGATGTCATCGAGTCGTCCCGTGCGATCGGCATGGTCGAGCGCCCGGAGTACAAGCGTCGCTGGGCAACCGAGGGCTGGGACGCGCTCCAGGAAAAGGCACTCCAATCTTGGCTGCTCGACCGGATTGGGAGCCGGAACCATTGGTATGACGAGAACGATTTGCCCGCACTCGTTACCCTCTCCCGGCTCACGGACGCTCTTTCGCGCGACGAGGAATTTGTCTCCGTCGCCAATCTCTACTCGCCCCGCAAGGACCTTCCGATGGTCGTTGCTGAACTGCTTTCCGACGAGCACGTGCCGTTCATTTCTGCTCTGCGCTACAAACCTTCGGGCTTGAAGAAGCGCGCCGATTGGGAGGAGGTGTGGGACCTCCAGCGTCAAGAGGACGCTGCGCCCGACGAGATGGCCAAGAGCAAGGTCCGCGACAGGATCCCCGTGCCGCCGAAGTACGACTTGGCCGACTTCCTTCGCCCCTCTTACTGGAAGGCGCGCGGCAAGCTGGACGTGCCGAAGGAGCGGTTCATCTCCTACGCCCCGACGAACACCGCCACCCCGGAGCTGTACGGGTGGGCGGGCTGGGATCATCGCGAGCAGGCGCAGGCGGTGGCCACGTACTTCACCAACCAGGCGCTGTCGACGGAGGAGATCACGCCGTTCCTTGCGGGTCTGCTGGAGCTCCAGCCGTGGCTGTATCAGTGGCATGGCGAGTTCGACATGGCGTACAGCGGCTCTCCGGCGGACTTCTTCGCCGGGTACCGCCAGACGAAGCAGGGCGAGCACGGCCTGACCGACGACGATCTTCGCAACTGGCGCCCTGCGGCAGCCACTCGCGGCCGCCGCGCCGCGGCGAAGTGACACCGGCCAGCCCAGCCCACCCCCCATGCCGAACTGCCCCACCCGTAAGGAGAGCGAGACCGACGATGGTCCAGCAGCAGCCCCTCCTCCGTGATGTCATCACCATCAAGGAGTCCATCTCCACCTCGGACTTTGTTCTGTCCCTCGCCGAGGCGACGACCTCGGAGGGCGCCGAGTACGCGCTGAAGGACTACGTGGTCACGGAGCGGCTGCTGGCAAACTTCGATGAGGCACTGGACCTCATCAAGTCTGCCCTGGATGGTCACCGGTCGAAGGCGTCCTATCTGCACGGCTCGTTCGGTTCCGGTAAGTCGCACTTCATGGCCGTGCTGTACGCGCTGCTCAGCGGCAACCGGGCCGCCCTGGCCCGCGAGGAGTTCGACCCGGTCCTGACCAAGCACGCGTGGCTCGGCACGGACGGGAAGAAATTCCTGCTCGTGCCGTACCACATGCTGGGGGCGAAGGCCCTGGAGCAGCGGGTCCTCGGCGGATACGTCAGCCACGTCAAGAAGCTGCACCCGCAGGCGTCCATGCCGCAGGTGTACCGGACCGACAGCCTCTTCGACGACATCCGCGCCAACCGTGCCAACTTCGGTGACGAAGCTGTCATCCGCCGACTGGGCGTTGGGGCTGATGGCGGGGATGAGGAGGACGAGTGGGGCGAGGGCTTCGCCTGGACCCCGGAGCTCCTGGATGCGGCGCTGGGCGCCGAGGAGGTGCACGAGGCCGGAGTGGCGCTGAACCTGGTCAGCCCCTCCACACCGTCGGAATTGCGGGCCCGCCTGGTCCAGGACGCGAGCACGTATCTCTTCCCTGGCTTCGCGAAGAATGCCGCTGAGGACGAGCACGGCTTTGTCTCCCTCGACGCGGGCTTGTCCGTTATCGCCGAGCACGCGAAGTCGCTGGGCTATGACGGGCTGATCCTCTTCATGGACGAGTTGATCTTGTGGCTGGCCACCCTCATCCACGACCAGAAGTTCGTCGCTCGCGAAGCCAGCAAGATCACGAACTTTGTGGAGGGCGGCGATGCCCGCCGCGCCGTCCCCATCGTGTCGTTCATCGCCCGCCAGCGCGACCTGCGAGAACTTGTGGGTGAGGAGGTGTCCGGCGCGGCGGAGTCGTCGATCCAGGACACCCTCAACCTGGCCTCTGGTCGCTTCGACAAGATCACGCTGGAGGACCGCAACCTCCCGCAGATCGCCCACGCCCGGCTCCTCAGCCCGAAGGACGACGAGGCGACCAGGCTCGTCGACGCCGCATTTGAGCAGACCAAGCGGGTCGGTACGCAGATATGGGACACCCTGCTCGGCTCGGACAAGGCCACGACTGGTGCGGACGCCGAGTCGTTTCGGCTGACGTATCCGTTCTCGCCGGCGTTCATGGACACCCTCGTCCACATCTCGTCCGCGCTGCAGCGCTCCCGTACCGGGTTGAAGCTGATGGGCCAGCTCCTGGCCGATCACCGCAACGAGCTGCGGCTGGGGCAGCTGATCCCCGTCGGCGACTTGTACCCGGTGATCGCGGGAGGTGGCGACAAGCCGTTCACCGACAGCCTGAAGGTTGTCTTCGAGGCCGCCGACAAGCTCTACAAGACCAAGCTGCGGCCGTATCTGCTCACCTCGTACGACGTCACCGAGGACGACGTCGAGCAGTACCTGAACCGGCCCGACACCCTCAACGATCCCCAACTGGCCAATCGCTGCCGCATGTTCACCGGCGACAACCGGCTCGCCTGCACCCTCCTGCTGTCCGCTCTTGCCCCGAGCGTGCCCGCCCTGTCCGAGCTCACCATCCGCCGATTGGGTGCGCTCAACCACGGGTCGGTCATGGCGCCCATCCCGGGCAGTGAGGTCGGCATCATCAAGAACAAGGTCGCCGAGTGGGCGGCTCGGTTCCCTGAGATCAAGGAGACCGGTACCGACGCCAATCCCGGCGTCCGGCTGGAGCTGTCCGGCGTCGATGTGGACTCCGTCATCGCCAACGCCCAGGTCAACGACAACCCCGGCAATCGGCTCGCCCTCGCCAAGCGGCTGCTGTCGGCCGAACTCGGGGTCGAGCACGGGCAGTTCAGCGACGATCTGAGCTTTGTGTGGCGCGGCACCAGCCGTACCGCGGAGATCGTCTTCGGGAACGTTGCCGACGAGGACGAGCTGCCCGACCACGACTTGATGCCGCAGGAGGAGGGCCGCTGGCGGATAGCCGTCGATATTCCCTTCGACGAGGGCGAGTGGGGGCCTGCCGAGGATGCCAACCGGATGCAGCGGCTGCGTGAACGCCAGCAGGGCGAGCGGTCCCGCACCATCGCGTGGCTGCCCGCGCACCTGTCCGCGCAGCGCCTGGCCGACTTCCGCCGCCTCGTCGTCATCGACAAGGCCCTCGCCGACGACCAGCGCTTCGACACCCAGTACGCCGGCCACCTCAACGCCGACAACCGCGCCCGTGCCAAGGGCCTCCTGACCACTCAGCGCGACGCGCTGCTCAAGCAGGTCAAGGGCGCCTTCAAGCAGGCGTACGGCCTCGCGCAGAAGCAGGCCGCCGACGTGGCGCTCGACTTCGACCACCACCTCCTGGCGCTGCCCGACGTCGACGACCTCACCCTGTCCTTCGGGCAGTCCCTCCACGACGGCATCCGGCACGTCGCCGGCAAGCTGCTCGCCCACCAATACCCTGCTCACCCGAACCTCGACCCCGACGCGACCGAGAGCGCCGTCAAGCCCGCCGACGCGCGGAAGGTGTTCACGCACGTACGGGCCGCAGCCGAGGCCCGCGACGGGCGGATCGAGGTCCCGGCGGCCGACCGCAAACTGATGCAGCGGATCGCGGGGCCGCTGCGGCTGGGGCAGCAGAAGGAGGCGTACTTCGAGCTGTCCCGCTACTGGGCCGACCACTTCCGCCAGCTCGCCAGCAGCCAGGGTGTGACCGGTGACCTCTCGCTGATCACGCTCACCGACTGGACCGACAAGCCCACCCCGCGCGGCCTGCCCGACTTCCTCGCCAGGCTCGTCGTCGCCGCCTTCGCGGAGATGGACGACCGGGTGTGGGTACGCGGCGGCACCGTCTTGGACCCGGCGCCCGAGCTGTCGGGGATCAAGGACCACGACGCGCTGCGCAGCCAGCCCCTGCCGAGCGACGGCGACTGGGAGGCCGCCCGGCAGCGGTACGAGACGATCTTCGGGCAGAAGGCGCCCACGCTCAAGCGCGGACGGATGGTCAACCAGTTCGCACGGCAGATCATCGAATCCGCCCGCTCCTTCCAGGACCACGCCGCCGACCTCGTACGGCAGTTGGAGGACCACGCCGCATTCCTCGGCCTGGACGAGACCGACGACACCGGACGGCTCGTGCTCGCCCGCCGCGCGCTGGAACTCCTCAAGGCACTCACGGCAACGGCCGGACAGGGCGCGACCGGCGCGAAGAAGACCGTGGAGAGGCTCGCCGCCTTCGACCTGGGCGTCGTCAGCGCCGACCGGTACGGGACATCCATTACCCAGGCCCGCGCCGTCGCCGAGGCCCTGGCAGCGGCCTCCTGGTCCACCCTCGACCTCGCCTCGTCCGAAGGCCCCGAGGGCGCCGCACTGCTGGACTCCCTGCGGAACGTGGCCCGCGGAGATCAGCGCACCGGAAACCTGCGGGACGCGCTGTCCCGCACCCAGCGCGAGGTGCTGGCACTGGTGAAACGCAACCGGGCGGCGGCTACCCCGCCACCGGCACCCGTCGCTCCTGTGCCGCCCGCGCCCACAGCAGGCGACGTCCCGTTGGATACGCCCACCAGCCACCCGCCTGTCCCCGAGATCCCGCAGCAGGCCGGCGCCACCGGGTCGGGCACAGCCCGGCGCTCGGGCGGCGGCCGGACCACCGCAGCCCGCGCAGTAGCCGAACTCCAGGCGGAACTGGCCGAGCTGGCGTCCCGCGAACCGGGCGCCACCATCGAGATCACCTGGCGGGTCGTCGACTGATGAGCATCATCACCGCTGCCTCCGTACCGGGCGCGGTCCGGCTGAACACCGCGACCGTCACCCAGTACCTGTCGTCCCAGTCATCCCTCGCCGCCTCCCTCACACACGCGGGAGGCGGTAAGCGGAGGGTTGTCCTGCTGAGGTCCGCGCCCCAGTGGGACGGCCCCCGCGAGCCCGCATGGGGCGAGAGCCGGACCGCCCGCGTCGCGGTCGCGCCCTCACCGCTCGCCGTCCACGAACTGCTGCTCGACCATCTGGCGGGCCGGGTCCCTGGACCGGACGTCCTGGTCGTGCTGACCGACCGCGAACAGACCGAACTCGACCCAGCGATCCTCGCCCGCGTGCACAAGCAGCGCATCGAGACCGTCGACAGCTGGGACGTGGTCCGCGAGGCCTTCGCAGCCCAGCAGGTCGATCCCCGGCTCAAGGACGCCAACTGGGCCGCCGAGGCACTCCTGGACGCCACCCCGCCCGGCGGCTGGCCGCCCCTGCCCGGCGGCCTACTGTCCCGGCGGGACGCCCTCACCGCGCTCGCGCTGCGGCGTCTGCGCCTGGGCCGCTACGACACCGACCGGGACGTACGCCGCTCCGGCGACGACCGCCTCGACGTCCACGCCCTGCTGCGCTGGTCCCTCAGCGGCGGCGGCCCCGAGCGCCTCGTCGCATTGCGCGGACCTGAACGTGCCGGACTGACCGCGTTCCTCGGCGAGCAGGACCAGGCGGGCCTTGCCGGCCGCGTCCTGCTCGCTCTCGTCGACGCCGAGCATGGGGCCGACGCGGTGGCGTTCGGCCTGGTGTGCGCGACGCTGTGGCTGCACGCCGAGCCGGATGCGGAGACTTACCGGGCCCGGGGCCGGGCCGAGCGCTGGTTCGGTGACCGGCCACCGGCGGCCGGTGAGCAGCTCGACACCCTGGTGTCCGTGTTCGGCCAAGCCGCCGAGGACCATGTCGCAGCGCTGCTGGCCGCCGGAACCCGTACCGGGAACGGCGAGGTGGAAGAGGCGCGTGAGGCCCGCAGGATCACTAGCACCGTCCTGGACAGGGCGGCATCACTGGCCCGCCAGTTCGGAGCCGGCGCGGCCGTCGAGGCGAGTCCCGTCATGGCAGCCGGACTTGAATCCCGGTTCACAGCCGTGGGCCGCGCACTCGCCGCCGCCGATTCCCAGGCCGCCGCCGACGCAGTCCGTACCCTGGACGATCACCTGCTCGCCGCCGATCCCGACGCGCGTGCCCGCATCGAACGGGCGCGGATGGGGCAGCGGCTCGCGCAGTGGCTGGCCACCGACCCGGCCGCCGAGTCGCCTACGGTCGCTGCCGCCATAGAGCGCCAGATCGCCGAGACGGGCTGGGCCGACCTGGCGCTGCAGCACATCGAAGCCGGCGGCGACCCCGACCCCGAACTCAAGGCCGCCTACGACACCCTCGCCGCGAGGGTCCGCGAACGACGTCACCAGATCGACCGGGCCTTCGCCCGCTCACTGGCAGTCTGGACCGAGGCGGGCACCTCGCCCGGCTCGATGCTCACCGTGGAGACTTTCCTCGACCAGGTCGTGAAACCGGCCGTGAAGGACGCCGTGGGACGACGCGTCCTGCTCCTCGTCCTGGACGGCATGAGCGCGGCCATCGCCAGCGAACTCGGCGAGGAACTACGCCAGTCGTGGGCCGAGTTCGACCCGCTGCCAGGAGGAGCACCTCACCGACGCGCGATAGCCGCAGCCCTCCCCACCCTGACGGCCGTCTCCCGCACCTCGCTGTTCGCCGGCACCCTGATGAAGGGAACCCAGGCCGACGAGAAGCGGCTGTTCCCCAGCCACAGACTGTGGGGCGGCGCACCGGCCGCCGTGTTCCACAAGGACGACCTGCGCACCGAGACCGCCGGCGACGCCTTCGGCCCGGCCCTGTCCGAAGCCCTCACCGACGGCAAGACGCACGTCGCGGTCGTCCTGAACACCATCGACGACCGGCTCGCCAAGGAGCAGAAGCTCGGCGACGGCGCCTGGCACATCGACGAGATCGGCAAGCTCCGCGACCTGCTGCGGGTGGCTGCCGCGCAGGGCATGGCGGTGATCCTCACCAGCGACCACGGCCACGTCGTCGACCGGCACGGAGTACGAGCCGACGCCGCCGAGCCGGCCTCCGCCCGCCACCGCCTGCCCGGCGGCACCTTGGCCGACCGGGAGGTTGCTCTGTCCGGCCCCCGTGTGATCTGGCCGCAGCCCGGCGCGTCCATCGTCGCCCTGTGGGACGCCGACTCCCACTACACCGCGCTGAAGGCCGGCTACCACGGCGGAGCCTCACTCGCCGAGTTCACCATCCCGGTCCTGGCCTTCCTGCCGTTCGGCGCGGAACCCCCTACGGGGTGGCGTGAGCTGGGCGACCAGCGCCCGGTGTGGTGGTCCGTAGACGCTCAGGAAGCCCCCGCCCGGCCGCAGCCCCTGTCCGCGGCTGCAGCCGTGAAGAATACGACCGCGAAGCCGAAGAAGGAGCAGGCCGAACTCGCCCGCACCCACGACTCCCTCTTCGAGGTGACCCTGGCACCCGGCGGGGACGATGCCCTCGTCACGCCCACGTTGGTCTCCCCGGACAAGGCTCTGGTCTCCTTGCTCCTGGCCTCGGAGGCATACCAGGCTCAGATCGGTCTCCTGGCCCGCCGGCCCAAGCCGGACCAGGTCGAGAAGGCGCTCAGCGCGCTCCTCGACGCGGGTGGCACCCTCCCGGTGACGGCCCTGGCCCAGCGCATCGGCCTGCCGCCCACCCGGGGCGACGGCTTCGCCGCCGTACTGCGCCAGCTCCTCAACTACGACGGGGTGCAGGTGCTGGAGACTCTTCCGGACGGCCGCACGTTGCGGCTGAGTACGGGCTTGCTCCGCGATCAGTTCGAACTGGGGTAGGACAGGCCGCCACCATGGTCAGGAGACGAAATCCCGGAGCAGTTTGGCGAAGGTCGTCAGTTCGCGAACCTGCTGCTCCGGGAGCGGCTTTTCGTCGAAGTGGGCAATCCTGTTGCGGATGTCCTTCACCCGCTCCAGATGGCCGATGAACTGAGCCCGGTCCATGGCAGGCCAGTTGAGCGTCGCCCAGTTCTGGTCGGCTTGCGCAGCCATGGCTGTCTTTGTCTGGTTACCGTCCAGCAGCTTCAGATAGTCGCCGAACATGAGATCCGTGACCATTCCGGATCGGTGCTCGGCCTTCTTGTTGGTCTGGACGGCCTTGATCGTTTCCTGGTCCAGTGCCGCACCGAGGCATCGGCGAAGCAGCGACTCGATCTCTCCCACGATGAAGAAGGGGCGTGCCGCTCCCTCGAAGCGCTCCGTGACATCGGCGGCTGTCACGATGCCTGACAGGCATCCGTCGTCACCACGGACGAGGAGATACCCGTGTTCTTTGACGGTCGGAAGGGATATGAACAGTTCCTGGCGGGCGTCGGCGACCGGCAGGGAGTCCTTGTCCATCGCGTTCTCGAGGGTCTGCTCCTTCCCCGTCTCATACATCTTGGCCACCGAACGCCAGGTGACCACGCCGTGCAGGGCGGCCATCCCGGTGGTCACCGGCACCTGCGCGAGCCCCCTGGTGCGCATCAGATACGTGGTCTGCGTCAGCGAATGGCCGGGGCTGACGCATCTCACGCCCCTGCGCGCGGACGGGATGTCCCCCAGGAGAAGGCGTTGCGGCAGGGCATGCGAGGGCAGGGTCTCCTCGTCCTCGTCCGCGTCGTTTTCGTCCGGTGGCGCAGCAACGGCTGTCAGGGGTACGACATCGACTTCTTCGCGGGAGCCGCAGACAGCGAAGTCAGGAAGGGTTGTCAGGCCGGCGTCCGTGAGCGACTGAGAGATGCGGTGCACGGTCTGGTGATTGCGCACCCGCACGTCGAAGAGATCGAGGATGCGCTGGACGGGCACGGTCGTGCCTTTGAGCGCCACGAGCTGCTGCTCGGTCGGCTTGGCTGTCATCGTCGGTCGTCACCCGTCGCATCGCGGTGCATGGTCCGCTTGCCCATCGCGGCGTGCACCAGGTCCTGCAGCTGCTTGGACCGGTCGGCGTAGAACCGCTCGTAGTCGTTGCTGCGCAAGGCGTCGGGATCGATCAGATGGGTGGTGATGACATCGTCGAACCATTCGGGTCGCATGTCCGAAGCCGCGACGAGGGAGGGGAGATAGGAGCCGGGCGCTCCGGTCATGTCCTGGGCGGCACGGTAGGAAAGCGGCGTCTTGTTCACGATGGAGTTCGTGGGGCGGCTCTGACCGTTTGCGCGTTGCGCCCAGCTCTTCGGGAAGATCTGCCGGACGTCCACGGCGTATTCGTCCAGGCGCCCGGGGTTCAAAGGCGCCCCGGTGAAGTGCCAGTCGACAGCCCCCTGCTTGATGAGCAGGGCGTAGATGCCTTTGTAGGCGGCGCTGTTGCGGGTGGTCAGATTGTCCAGACGGTCGGAGATGAAGAAGGCTTCGGTGACGGTGTCCGGTGCATCGCCCTCGCGCCGGATCCAGGCAAGGAGCTGTTCGACGTCGCGAGTGAACCGGGTCTCGGTGGAGCCGCCGTACATCTCACCCAGCACACCGCACCAGTACCACTGCGTGATCATTTCTTCCGCGCGCAGACCTTCAGTGGCTTCGCCGGCAATGGCGCGTACGGCTGCCAGCGGCACGAGCTGCGTGCGGTACGGAAGGTCAGCCGATCGGACGATGCACTGCTGCTGGAGGAAGTCCCCGACCCAGGCGAAAGCTTCGGCCACTTGGGGCGCCAACCGGTCGAAGTCGGCGAGTGGCAGCTCCAGCAGATCGCGCCTCTTGCAGGAGACCGCGGCACCGGCTCCTGCTTGCTTGCGCTCCCAGGTACGTACCAGTGCGACAGCCTGGAGGAAGTCGCTGCTGCTCAGGCCATGCTCGATGCCCTGCTCCAGACGGCCGAACACGGGGTACTTGCCGGCCAGGCCTTGCTTGATCTCACGCCAGACGTCGGGAAGCCGGTAGTAGTCACCGGTCTGACTCACGAAGTCGCGGTCTCCCGCATACGTGGCCGTCAGCAGCTCGAACACATTGAGCGGCACACCGCCGGTGTTGACGCGCTCGAAGACCGCGCAGACGGCGTCCATCGAGGTAGAGGCAGCAAGCCGGATCATGGGGACCTGGAAGGTCCGGATCTGCTGCAGGACCAGTTCGTCGAACTGTCCCCACAGATCCCAGTTCCTGTCCTCGTCGGCCTTGATGTAGGCCTTCTTCCAGGAGTTCACCCGCTGGCTGTCGAAGACGAAATGGAGGGGGAAGAGCCCGGCCGCGCACTCGTTGTCCGTGGTGCTCAGGTCAAGGACGATCGTGCGGTTGAAGTCCGTTCGTAAGAGCTTGTTCGCTGGTACCGACACAATCGACTCGTCGCGGTCGGCGGAGGGCCCGACCGCCTTTGCGATGTCGATGTAGTACCAACGCTCGATGGGCTTGCCGCGCGCGTCCGCCGTCTCCACGGGAACATCCAGGCACAGAGCCTGGAACAGCGACGTCAGCCGCTGCTGCCCGTCCAGCAGCAGGAGTTCGGGCTCTCGCTCCTCGTCGAGTTGAGCACCGGTGAGGGTACGGGCCCGGAAACGCGAGCTGCCGCCGGTCTGCAGCGTCATCACCACGCCGAGCGGATAGTCGAGCGTCACCGTCGCGATGATGGCCCGGATCCGGTCGTCGTCCCACTTCCAGTCACGCTGGAAGTCCGGTAACTGCAGCGCGCCGGATGCGACATCGGCCAGCACTTCCTTGAGTTTGACGTTGTCGAGCGCAGCCACCTGAAACTCCCCCTACCCTGCCCACCACCCTGTACGCAGAGTGATTTCATCAACATCATCGGGTCACCGTCAACCGATTCAGCCCTACCCGACGCAAACGGTGCGATGACCACCCCGGGCGGGACGTGCGCTGCCACGAACCGCTGGCGAACGACAGAACAGCGGCAATGGGACACTGACGTA
Organism: Streptomyces sp. NPDC051976; assembly: GCF_040680795.1. NCBI lineage: Bacteria > Bacillati > Actinomycetota > Actinomycetes > Kitasatosporales > Streptomycetaceae > Streptomyces > Streptomyces sp. NPDC051976. The sequence continues at coordinate 7,182 of NZ_JBFAXL010000057.1, read as the reverse complement.
CGTGAGTGCCACCGGATCCAAGCGCCCCGCGCAGGTCAGTGCCGCCCGCCGCCGCACCGTGATCGATGCCCTGCGACGCGGAGCCGTGCCCGAGAGCGGATTGGACCTGCTCGCCACCGGGCTCGGCCGGTTCGAGGCGGCGCTCGACGCGGAGTTGGACGCGGTCGCGTCCGGGGCGTCCGTGTTCAAAGCCGTGCGGGGCGAGTACGGGTCCGGTAAGACCTTCTTCACCCGGTGGCTGGGAGAGCGGGCCAAGCGCCGGAACCTCGCCGTGGCCGAGATGCAAATATCGGAGACCGAAACACCCCTGCACAAGCTGGAGACCGTCTACCGGCGGCTCACCGAACGCCTCACCACTGCGAGCTTCCCACCCAGCGCGATGCGGCCCGTCGTCGACGCCTGGTTCTACGCACTGGAAGAGGACGCCCTCGCCGCGGGGGCGAGCGAAGAGGAGCTGCCGCAGGAAGTCGAGAAGCTGCTCGTCGCGCGGCTCGCCGAGGTCTCCCGGCACGCACCGTCGTTTGCCACCGCGCTGCGCGGCTACCGGGCCGCCCTCGCCGACGGCGACGAAGCCACCGCAGCCGCGGTGCTGGCATGGCTGGGCGGGCAGCCACACGTCGCCGCCGCCGCGCGCCGGGCCGCCGGGGTACGCGGCGACCTCGACCACTTCGGAGCCTTCGGCTTCCTGCAGGGCCTGCTCACCGTGCTGCGCGACTCCGGACACGCAGGACTGTTCGTCGTACTCGACGAAGTCGAGACCCTTCAACGGGTACGCTCCGATGCCCGCGACAAAGCGCTCAACGCGCTGCGACAACTCATCGACGAGGTGCACTCCGGGCGCTTCCCCGGCCTGTACCTGGTGATCACCGGAACACCTGCGTTCTACGACGGACAGCAGGGCGTACAACGGCTCGCGCCCCTCGCCCAGCGACTGGCCACCGACTTCACCACCGACCCGCGCTTCGACAACCCCCGCGCTGTGCAGATCAGACTCCCCGGCTTCACCCAGGAGTCGCTGGTGGGCCTCGGCGTCACCATCCGCAACCTGTACACGGCAGGGGCCCAGTCACCCGAGCGGATCGTAGCCACCGTGGACGACGCCTACATCGCAGACCTGGCCAAGGCCGTCGGGGGAGCGCTCGGCGGGAAGGTCGGAGTCGCGCCCCGGCTGTTCCTGAAGAAGCTCGTAGGGGACGTACTCGACCGTGTCGACCAGTTCGCGGACTTCGACCCCCGCCAGCACTACCGACTGACCGTCGAGAGCAGCGAACTCACCGATGTGGAGCGGAACCTGGCGGCCACGATGACCGCATCCGCTTCTGCCGACGACATCGAACTGGAGCTGTGATGCCGCCAGACGCCAGCGGCGCCGACGTCCTCGACCGACTCGACCCCGTCGTCCTGCACCACATCGTCAACACCCTCGGCTGGCCGGACCTGCGCCCCCTGCAACGGGCGGCGATCACACCCCTCATGGACGGCAAGGACGCCGTGCTGCTTGCCCCTACCGCCGGCGGAAAGACCGAAGCGGCCTGCTTCCCGATCCTGTCCGCGATGGCCGAGCAGAAGTGGACCGGCACCTCGGTGCTGTACCTGTGCCCCCTCAAGGCGCTGCTCAACAACCTCCTCACGCGCGTCGACTCCTACGCCCAGTGGCTGGGACGACGAGCTGCGCTCTGGCACGGCGACACCAGCCAGTCCCAGCGGCAACGCATCCGCACCGAGCCACCGGACATCCTGCTCACCACGCCGGAGTCCCTCGAAGCCATGCTGATCGGCGTCAAGACCGACCACGCGCACCTGCTGGGCACCCTGCGGACCGTCGTCGTCGACGAGGTGCACGCATTCGCGGGCGACGACCGAGGCTGGCATCTCCTGGCAGTACTGGAACGGCTGGAGCAAGTCACCGCACGGCCCATCCAACGGATCGGGCTATCGGCCACGGTAGGCAATCCGCACCAGATGCTGCACTGGCTGCAGGGGGCGGGCCAAGGGACACGGCCCGGCCAAGTCATCGCTCCCGGCACCGTCCTTGCTGCCGACGAAGCCCAGACCCCCGGCAGTACTCCCTCGAAGGAAGCGCCCCGGCCCGCAGGCGAGGTCGAGCTGGACTACGTCGGGTCGCTGGACAACGCCGCCAAACTGATCGCCGCCCTGCACCGCAGCGAAAAGCGCCTCGTCTTCTGCGACTCACGCCGGCAGGTCGAACAACTCGGCGCGGCACTGCGGGCGCGCGAGGTCACCGTCTTCCTGTCCCACGCTTCCCTCGCCGCCGACGAGCGAGCCCGCTCCGAACAGGCGTTCGCCGAGGCACGGGACTGCGTCATCGTCTCCACCTCCACCCTGGAACTCGGCATCGACGTGGGCGACCTGGACCGCGTCATCCAGATCGACTCACCCGCCACCGTCGCCTCGTTCCTGCAGCGCATCGGACGTACCGGCCGACGCGCCGACACCGTACGCAACTGCCTGTTCCTCGCCACCCGCAAGGAGACCTTCCTGCAGGCGGCCGGACTGCTGCTGCTCTGGGGACGCGGCTGGGTGGAGCCAGTGACAGCACCGCCCGAGCCACGCCACCTCGTCGCGCAACAGCTCCTCGCCGTCACCCTGCAACAGCACAAACTCGGCGACCAGTTGTGGCCTGGGCAATGGAACGGACTCGCGCCCTTCGATCGCTCGGCCGCTCCCATCCTGCGACACCTATTGGAGAAGGGTTTTCTCGACGAAGACGGCGGGCTGCTGTTCGTCGGCCCCGAAGCGGAACGCCGTTTCGGGCGGCGGCACTTCATCGAACTCACCGCCTCCTTCACCGCGCCGCCGCAGTTCACCGTCCTGTCCGGCCGAACCGAGATCGGCCAGACAGACCCGTCCGTACTGACCGAGGAACGGCCAGGCCCGAGGCGGCTACTGCTGGGCGGGCGAAGCTGGCAGGTCACTTTCATCGACTGGGTGCGCAAGCGGGTCTTCGTCGAGCCGGCGGACGGAGGCGGGATCGCCAAGTGGATGAACGGCGGCGTCGCCGGACTGTCCTACGCGCTAACGCGGGCCATGCGCGAGGTGCTGCTCGGCACCGACCCGCCGGTGTCTTTGACCCGCCGCGCAGAGGCGTTCTTGGCCGCAGTACGCGAAGACGACGCCCCGGGCAGCGTGCACCCGGGCGGGACGCTGGTGACACGGATCGCAGACGACGTGCGCTGGTGGACCTGGGCCGGATACCGGGCGAACGCCACGCTCGCCGCCACCCTGTCCTCGATCGCAGACCCCGTACAGCGGCCGAGTGATTGCTGGGTACGGCTACGGGAGGACCTGACTCCGGACCTGTGGCGCGCTGCCCATAACGGCGCGGGCGAACGTCTCGTACTGCCCGACGTGGACCCGCGAGCCGTGCGCGGCCTGAAGTTCTCCGCCGCGCTCCCAGACAGGCTCGCCGTCGCCACGGTCGCGGCCCGGCTGGCGGACTTCGAGGGAGCGCGAGCGGCGCTGGCAGAACCTGCCCGCTTCCACCTTGTCGGTGGCACCGGCTAAGGAGGCGATATCCCGCCCTGCCGGGGATCGACGACTGACCGGGTACGCGCTGCACGATGCAGCCGACGCACGAGTACCGGGCGGCGACCCTCGCACGCTCGCCGTCATTCCGCAGGGATCATGAAACGTCACGGCCCCGCGGCCTCTAGATCCGAGCACTGCCGCCGACCTACCTTGCTGGACCGGGCTACACCAAGGACCGGGAACCTCATCTGTCAGCTCCATCTCATGCCGATCGCGGTCAGTTCCTCGACCCGTTCGGATGCGAGATTGCTCTTGCGTGCCCGGGAGTTGGCGATGAACACGCCGAGTGCGTGCTCGGTACCGCCGATGTTCTCGATGTGCGATCGGGGTACGTTCAGGTGTCCTTCGCGTTGCGCGTATTGGCGTGCGGCCGTGAGGTTGTCGGCCCACATCTCGGCCCGGCTGCGCCGCGGCACAGGCGTCCGAACAGCAGCCGGCTCCGGTTCGTCGAGCGGGCCGACGCCGAGGATCTCGGTGAGCAGCCACTGCTGCGGAGGAGTCAGCGTGTCCCACTCGGCGCGCTGGACGCGGGCCCAGCGGCCGATGTCCTCGCCTTGGACGATGAGCAGGCCGTCCTCCTCGGGCAGGAACCCGCCACCTGCGAGGTGGGTGCGAGCGAGATGGAAGCAGCGTTGCCAGGCGATTGGCCACACGGGGCACCATGCCGGGTCGATATCGTCCAGCTTTTGACGCCGTTCCGCACTCAGGGCACCTGCCGCCGCACCGTCCGCCCGTTCCTCCTTTTGGGACTGGGCAGGGCGCCGGGCGGCGGCGCGCTGGTTCTTGAGCCAGATGCCGAGCGGGTAGCCCTGCCAGGTGGCTTCGGTGGGGGGGAGGAGGTGCCCGTGTTCGGCGGCCCATCCGCACGCCGCGGCCAGTCCTTCGTCGAAGGCCACCGCGTGGTGGGACCAGATCATCGAGAGTTCGTCGAGCTGCCGCACCCTTTCCTCGGTGAGGTCCCCGCGCTGGTGCGCGTGCCGCTGCCGGCCGATCCATGCCCCGAGAGGGAATCCATCGGGCGCCGTGTGCCCGATGGGAACGTTCAGGTGCCCGTGGTCTTCGTAGTAGGCAAGGGCGGCCTGCAGCCCGCGGCGCCAGTATTCGCCTTCAGGCTTGAGGACCCGCGCGGAGATGAACGCCGCCAGTCTCACCGGATCCCGCGGTGTGGAGAAGGTCAGCAGCCCTTGAGCCGGCCCGCTGACCCCTCCTTCACCGTCCGCCGCCATCGCGGTTCCGCCGGCGGACGGACGACTGGGAGCCTGAGGGACAGCGAGCTGCTCGACGGCCTCAGTGTCGTGCGCGCGCAGCGCGGTCAGCACCTTGGCCAGGTCGGTATAGGCCCTGGAGACAAGCATCTCGTCCGGTTCCTCGCCCGGCCCGAGGAACACCGGCACGACCAGGGATGCTGTCTTGCCCTCACCAGGCTGCATCCGCAGCGCCCTCCCCACGGCCTGAACGACATCGGGCGTGGACCCCCGGACGTCGGCGAAGACGACGGCATCGCAGTTCTTGGTATCGACGCCCTCGCCGAGCACACGTGCCGACGACAGCACACCGTGCTCCATCACCGTCTCGTCCACGATCCCCGACGAGAACTCCTCAAGCACCTGGCGCCGGTGAACTGTCTTGTGCTCCCCGCACAACCAGTCGGCCCACACCAGCCCCGGCTCCGCATATACCTCCTGATCGCTCTCCCACAGCGCCTTCGCCACCCGACCCAGCCCGCTTGCGAAAGCCTCCGCTTCGCTGGTGCGATGGTGAAAGGTCAAGATCCTGCGCAGCCGGTGTTCCGCTCCGGTCTTCAGCACTGCCGTCTGCAGCGCCGCCAGCCGCACTCCGCGCACCGCATCCGTCCGGGCCTGCTCACCGAGCAACTGCGCGGCCTGCACGCGAGGATCGGTAATGTCCACACAAACCACCTGGTACTGCGCGATCAGCCCCCGCTCGATCGCCTGCGACATCGTCAGCCGGTACACCACCGGCCCGAACACCGCCTCATCGTCCATCGACGCCACCAACCGCGCGTCCCTCGACCCCCCACCATCCGCAGCCTCTTCCGCCGACACCTCCCACAGCCGCGGCGTCGCTGTCATATACAGACGTCGCAGCGCCGGCACCCGGCGATCGTCATGGACGGCTGCCCACGGCTTACCCAGCGCCCCCGAGGTCCGATGCGCCTCGTCCACCACCACCAGATCCCACCGGTCGACCCCGGCTGCATGCGCCCGCTCGACAACCCCGAGCCCCACCGCCGCATACGTGGCGAACACCGTGCACCGGTCGGCATCCTTGAGCCACTCGGCCAGCTCGCCCGCATCCGTCGAGCACCGAACCCCCAGTCCTGTGCCCTCCCGCTGCGAACACACCCCGAACATGAGCCCGCCACGCCAGCTCGCCCGCCACATATCCAGCATCTGCGCCAGCAGATCAAGAGTGGGCACCAGCACCAACACCCGACCGGCACGCAACTGCTGAGCCGCATGGACCGCGACAAGGCTCTTGCCCGATCCAGTGGCGGCAACGACCTGGGCCCGCATCCCACCCTCAGGAACCTCCGGACCGGCCAGCCCGCCCAGCGCGCGCACCACCGCGTCCACCGCCTCGACCTGATGTGCCCGAAGCCGCTGCCTACCCGCCACGCGATCTACCCGCCTTCCCTCGCCCCCTAACGGGGGCAGTAGGCCATGAGAGAAAACTCTATCTCAGGCCATTATGATGCAAACTCCTTGATCGAACGAGCCCAGGCGTTCCACGGCGTACGCACGCCACCAACTGTGGCAGGAGCATCCACGACCCGAAGCGGAACCAGGACATCCTCGAACCCCAGAAGGAGACCATGGGATACCGCCCTACTTCCTTGGCAGTGCCAGAGTCCGTACCGACAGCTGGGCACCCGTCAGATCGAGGGAGAGACGTCCTGTTGACCCACGACCGAGGGCTCCTCCACTCCGAGCTTCGTCAACCGGGAACGGATCGCACCCGGCTGACGCGAGAACCGCTCCGCAAGAGCCTCGACACCGTGCCCGGCCGAGTGGAGCTCAACGAGCAGTTGCTCCTCCTCCTTCGACCATCTCTGGTACGCGTTGCCGTGCTGCTTCCTGACCTCGTCCACCGAGTAGGCGCGAGCAGCCGGTAAGGAGGTGCCCGAAGCCAGCTCCACCGCGCGCACCGCATCCCAAGGGAAGGCAGCTACTTCAACGCCCCGCAGCCAGAAGGTGACTTGGCCCGCCTCGAAGGTCAGTACGTCCGCCTCCAGGGTCAGGGCTTTGCGCATGACGTCCGGATCGTTTGGGTCGAGGAGGAAGTCCGTGAACTGTAAACGAATCTGAGGCTTGGACATATCAGTCATAAAGACCACCATGCCCAACTGGGCCGCCAGGCAAGCCGCCACCTGACCCCAGGTGCAGCCCGCGACAGCGGGCCAGGGCTCGAAGGCGAAGCCGTAGAGACCAAGGCAGGGGAGCGAAGCGGACCTGGCCCAGGCTCCGCAACGCGGAGCCTCGCCGGCTTGCCGGCGAACCCCCTCGGCCGCAACGAGGCAGGCGTCTTCCCCGGCGACCAGGACTACTTCAACGGCGCCTACGCCGGCCTGCAGAACCTCGCCAACAACACCTGACGCCTGACAACTTCGCG
>NZ_JBFAXL010000056.1:0-54822 GCF_040680795.1 Streptomyces sp. NPDC051976 | reverse complement strand
GCGGCGATCAAGGCCGCCTACCCGCAGTTGGTGATCCACTCGCTGGGTGCCTCCGAGGTCGACCACATGGCGCGGATCTCCGGGGTGAGCGCGGAGGAGGCGATCCGCCGGATCCACGCGGCGGGGCTGGACTCGTTCGCGGGTGCGGGGGCGGAGCTGCTGCCGGAGCGGCCGCGCAAGGCCATCGCCCCGCTGAAGGAGTCGGGCGAGCGGTGGCTGGAGATCATGGAGACCGCCCACCGGCTGGGGGTGGAGTCCACCTCCACGATGCTGATGGGTACCGGCGAGACCAATGCCGAGCGGATCGAGCATCTGCGGATGATCCGTGACGTGCAGGACCGTACCGGTGGTTTCCGGGCGTTCATCCCGTACACGTACCAGCCGGAGAACAACCATCTGAAGGGCCAGACGCAGGCCACGCTCTTCGAGTACCTGCGGATGATCGCCATCGCGCGGCTGTTCCTGGACAACGTCGCGCACATCCAGGGTTCCTGGCTGACCACGGGCAAGGAGGTCGGCCAGCTCTCGCTGCACTACGGCGCCGACGACCTGGGCTCGGTGATGCTGGAGGAGAACGTGGTGTCCTCCGCCGGTGCGAAGCACCGCTCCAACCGGATGGAGCTGATCCATCTCATCCGGGCGGCCGGCCGGGTGCCCGCCCAGCGCGCCACCACCTATGAGCACCTGGTCGTCCACGACGACCCGGCCAACGACCCGGTCAACGACCATGTCGTCTCCCACCTGTCCTCCACCGCCATCGGGCCGACGGTCAGGGCTGCCCCCGGGCCACTCGGCTTCAGCGGACGGTGATGACCAGCTTGCCTGTCGTGCGGCCGGTCTCCCCCTGAACGTGGGCTCGGGCGCCTTCGGCGAGGGGGAAGGTGCCGGAGACGTGGGCGCGCAGGCGTCCCCGGTCGACGAGGTCCGCGATGGCGCGCATTCCGGCCCGGTCGTGCTCGACGAGGAGGGTGACGGAGCGGACCTGTGCCTTCTCCGCCGCTGCCGGAGTGTCCTGGGCACCCGGCAGCAAGGAGACGAGGACGCCGCCGGGGCGGAGCACGCTGACGGAACGGGTGGCGGTGTCGCCGCCGAGGGTGTCGAGGACGACGTCGTAGCGCGTGTCGGTGTCGGTGAAGTCCTCCGAGCGATAGTCGACGCAGGCATCCGCGCCGAGCTCGCGCAGGAAGTCGTGCTTGGGGGCGCTCGCCGTCCCGGTGACGTGCGCGCCGCGGTCCTTGGCGATCTGTACGGCGAGGTGGCCGACACCGCCGGCCGCGGCGTGGATCAGAACCCGTTGCCCCGCGCGGAGGTCCGCGGTGTCGACGAGTGCCTGCCAGGCGGTGAGGGCGGCCAGCGGCAGAGCGGCCGCGTGGATGTGGTCGATGGTGGCCGGCTTGGCGACGAAGGCGCGCGCGGGGCCGGTGACGTACTCGGCGTGGGAGCCGTGCCCGTACGGGTAGGGCAGCATGCCGAACACCTCGTCGCCGGGCTGGAAGAGGGTGACGCCGAAGCCGGTCTCGACGACGGTGCCGGAGACGTCCCACCCGAGGGTCCGTGGTGGGGGCGGCAGGAAGATGCTCATGGCGCGGTGCTTGAAGTCGGTGGGGTTGAGTCCGGCGGCGTGCACGGCGACGAGGATCTGCCCGGGCCTGGGCGCGGGCCGCGGGACCTCGGTCAACCGCAGCACTTCGGGGCCGCCGAGGACCGTCTGGTGCAGGGCGAGCATCACCGGTTCGCCGTCCACGGCCGCGGGATGCGAGGAGTCGCTCGCTGCGGCGGGGGCAGGGGAGTTGAGGCTCTCGGGGGTGCTTTTCGACGTCATGCCTCGATCCTGGCCGTACGGTCCGGGCATCGGCGATGGCAAGATGGTCAGCCTCCGATACATTCCTGCCATGCCGATCTCCCCTGCCGCCCGCGGTGTTCCCGGCGCCTGTGACACTCCCGCCGTGCGCCCCGCCTCGACAGCGCCCCTCCCGGCTCATGAACTCGCCGACCGCGCGGCCGAACTGAGCCGGTTGATGCGACCGGATCCGCGGCCCGGCGCCCACAAGGTCGTCGTCCTGGTGCTCGACGGGGTCTATCCCTTCGAACTCGGCATCCCTCAGCGGGTCCTGGGCTCGGCCGGTGGACGCTACGAAGTGCTGTCCGCGAGCGTGGACGGGCAGCCGGTGCGTACCGACTCGGACTTGGTCGTCACCCCCGGGCGCGGTCCCGAAGTGCTGGCCGAGGCCGACACCGTGATCATCCCTCCGTACGCGATCACCCGGGCCTCGGCCGCCGCCGCGGACCGGCAGGCCCTCGACGCCCTGTCCCGCGTCCGCCCCGGTACCCGGTTGGTGTCCATCTGCACCGGCGCCTTCCTGCTGGCCGCCGCCGGTCTGCTGGACGGGCGCCGGGCCACCACCCACTGGGCGTTGGCCCACCACTTCCGGGAGCGGTTCCCCCGGGTGGAGCTGGACGCCGGGGTGCTGTTCGTCGACCACGGTGACGTGCTGACCTCCGCGGGGGCGGCGAGCGGTGTCGACGTCTGCCTGCACCTGGTGCGCCAGGACCACGGCAGCGAGGTCGCCAGCCAGGTCGCCCGTTACTGCGTGGTGCCGCCGTACCGGGACGGTGGGCAGGCGCAGTACATCCAGCGGCCGCTGCCGCCGGCGAGCGGAACCGGTACCGGGCCGACCCGCGATTGGGCGCTGCAACGGCTGGAACTGCCGCTGTCGCTGGACGAGCTGGCCGCTCATGCGGCGATGAGCACCCGTACCTTCGCCCGCCGTTTCCAGGAGGAGACCGGCCTGAGCCCCGGCCGCTGGCTGACCCAGCAGCGGCTGCGGCGGGCCCGGCACCTCCTGGAATCCAGCGACCTGCCGGTGGAACGGGTAGCCCACGAGGTCGGCTTCGCCACCGCCACCTCACTGCGGCGCCACCTGGCGGCCGAGGCCGGGGTCGCCCCGTCGGCGTACCGGCGTACGTTCCGCGCTCCGGGCCAGGCCGCGGGCGGTGGCGGCCCGGCTCCTGTGGCGTAGCCAGGGTGAACGGGCCGGAGCGGGTGGCGAGGTCAGTGCTTGGTGACGGTGACGTGGCGGAAGTTCACCGGCAGGGTGGGGAAGCCGTCGCCGGGGTTGTTCTGGTCGTCCTCGCCGCCGGCCGCGATCTTCTGCAGGACGTCGAGTCCGGCGGTGACCTGGCCGAAGGGGGTGTAGGCGGGGGAGAGCTTGGTGTCCTTCCAGACGAAGAAGAACTGGCTGCCGTTGGTGTTGGGGCCGGCGTTGGCCATGGCGACGGTTCCGGCGGGGTAGGTGGCGCCGTCGAGGTTCTCGTCGGGGAAGGAGTAGCCGGGTCCGCCGCTGCCGGTTCCGGTCGGGTCGCCGCATTGCAGGACGTAGATCCGCTGGGTGGTGAGGCGGTGACAGTGGCTGCGGTCGAAGTAGCGGTGCTCGGCGAGGAACCGGAACGAGAAGGTGGTGCACGGCGCTTTGTCGGTGAGTGCCTTGAAGGTGATGGTGCCCTGGCTGGTCTGCAGCTTCGCGCTGTAGGGCTTCGCGGCCTTCTTCGCGTCGAAGACGGGGATGCCCTTGAAGTTGTCGGCCGGAACCGCGGGCGTGTACGTGCACGCGGTGGCCGCCGCCGGGGCCGCCGTGGCGGGGGCGGCGGACGGCTCTGCGACGGCGGCGGTGCCGGACAGGCCCAGCGACAGAGTGGCCAGGACGGTGAGCAGGGCCCAGGATTTACGCTTCACGTGGCAGCCTTCCAGAGGCGGGTTGGCGCGGACCCGTCATCCATGCCCATCCAGCCCGTGGCCATGCACCCCTCCCGCGGCCGCACGCCACTCCCCGTCACGACGCCGCAGGGGCGGGAAGCCGTTCGGAGACGCGCCGAAATGGCCGCGCCCACGACAACACCGCCGCCCCCGCCGTCGCGCCATCCAGACCCACCTGCCTGGCGAACGCTCGTGCCTCGCAGCCCAGTTGGCATCGCCGCGCCGTGCGAGCGGCTCCCTCAACGCCGTCCTCCTCCCGCCCGGCGCCTGCCTCCGAACACTTCGGCCCGCCGCCCGTCCCCAGGGCGTGCACACCGCGTCGGCCTGCTCGGCCAAAAGGGGGGTACTCGGCCGGTCAGGTGCTCACCGGTCATCCGGCACGGCGCCGGTGTACTCGCCGAACAGGGGGAACCATGCCAACCGCCCTCCCGGACCACAGCGTCCCCGGCCCCGGACCCACCCCGCGCCGGGGCCCGGCGGCATCCTCCGCCACCGGACGACCGCCGCTGCGGGCCAAGGGCGCCGCGACGGCCGCGGCCCGCATCACGGCGTTGACCATCTGCCAGGCGGCGCTGCTGATCGGCTCGGGACTGCTCATCACCGGCCCCGCGCGGCACATCTGGCCGCTCACGGCGGAGGACCGCGTCAACGAGGGATTCGCCCATTCACGCACGCACGCCCTCAACACGGCGACGTCCTGGGGGTCCGAGGCGGGCAACACCCTCACGATCGTCGTGATCACCCTGGCAGCCTGCGCGGTGCTGGTCCTCGGCCCGGCCCTGCCCAGGTGGCGGGAGGCGGTCTTCCTCGCGGTGAGCGTCTCGCTCCAGGCCCTGGTGTTCCTGGCGATCACCTCCGCGGTGGACCGTCACCGGCCCGAGGTGCACCGGCTGGACAGCTCGCCCCCGACGTCGAGCTACACCTCGGGGCACACCGGAGCGGCCACCGCCCTGTACGGCGGGCTCGCCGTGCTGGTGCTCACCCGGACGAGGCGGCTGAGCCGCCCCTGGCGGATCGTGGTGACGGTCCTGCTGCTGCTGATACCGCTCGTCGTGGGCACCAGCCGCCTGTACCGCGGCATGCACCACCCGACGGACGTCGCCGGCGGGATGGTCAACGGGGCGCTGTCGCTGCTGATCGTCGGCTGGTCGGTGCTGTCCGCCGACGCCTCGCCCGCCCGGCCGCCACGCGACGCGGTAGCCGCGGCGGAGGCCCGCCCGACCACCCAGCCGGTGCCCGGTACCACCGTGGTGATCGTCAACCCCGTCTCCACCAGCGACTCCGACCGCGACCGGCTCCGGGCGGTGCTGGAGCGGCACGGCCATGCAGCGCCACGGTTCGCCGAGACGACGGTGGACGATCCCGGTGGCGGCCAGGCGGCGCGGGCCGTGGCGGACGGCGCGGCGCTGGTCGTCGTCTGCGGCGGTGACGGCACGGTCCGCGCGGTCGCCGACGCCCTGGCCGGCACCGGCGTGCCGCTGGCGGTGGCGCCGAACGGCACCGGCAATCTGCTGGCCCGTAACCTCGGCCTCCCGCTGGATGCCGCTCGGGCGCTGGACGCGGCGCTCGGCGGGACCGTCCGGGCGGTGGACCTCGGCCGGATCGAGGGAGACGGCCTGCCCGCGACCCACTTCTGCGCCATGTCCGGCGCCGGCCTGGACGCCGCGCTGATCGAGCGGACCTCGGCCCGCGCCAAGTCGGCCCTGGGCTGGCCGGCCTACGCGCTGGGCTCACTGGGCGCCCTACGCGCCCGGCGCACGCAGGTGACGCTGCGGCTGGACGGCGGGGAGCCGCAACGGCACAGCGCGCGCATGGTGGTGATCGCCAACGTGGGACACCTGCAGGGAGGTGCCTCGCTGGCGCCCGACGCCACGCCCGACGACGGCCTGCTCCACGTGGCGCTGCTGGACCCGCACGGCGTCCGCGGCTGGGTGGGCGCCCTCGCGGACGTACTGCGCGGACCCTCGGGTCACCCGCGCCCCGGCGGCCTGGAGACGTATCCGTGCCGGCAGGTGGAGCTCGTACTGAGCTCCTCGCAGCCGCGTGAGATCGACGGTGACCCGGTGGCCGCCGGACGGCGCCTGACCGCGCGGGTGGTGCCGGGCGCGCTCGGCATCCTCCTGCCCGAGCGGGAGGGGTGAATGGGCACCGCGACGAGGGTCCCGCAGACCCGTGACATGCCCGAGGACGAACTGTCGGCCGACGAGGCGATGGCGGCGTTGCTCCGCTACGGCCGCTGGCCGCTGGTGCGCGACGCGTTCGTCCGGTTCCGGTACGCCGACGGCTTCAGCCATGCCCGCGCGCTGGCCCTGCAGATCGTCCTGGCGGTGATCCCGCTGGCCATCGCCTTCGTGGGGTTGTCGACGGCCCTGCACAGCGAAGGCGTGGGGCAGGTGGCCGAGTTGACGATCCGCCGGCTGGCCTCCGGGCCGAGCGAGCAGGTCGTCAACGACGCCCTCGAACGCAGCCGGCACCACGCGGGTGAGGGGGCCCAGTTCGCCCTGTGGTTCGGCCTGCTCTTCTCCTGGGTGAACCTCACCACCGGGATGTGCCAGATCGAGCGCGGGGCCAACCGTATCTACGGTATCGAGCGCGACCGGCCTTTCCGCCAGAAGTACACCCGCGGCCTGGTGATGTCCGTGGCGGCCGGGACTCCTCTGGGCGCGGCCACGATCATGATGGTGGCCGGGAACGACCTCGGAGCCGCCGCGGTTTCGGTCTACCACCTGGGCGGCACCACCTTGACGGTGTGGAACGCCGTACGCTGGCCCGTCGGGGTGCTGCTCGCGCTGGCTGCCGGGAGTGAGGTCTTCAGGAACGCGCCGCGGCGCCGGCAACCGGGCCACACCTGGCTGGCGTTCGGGGCGGCGGTCTCCATCGTCCTGTGGGCCGCCCTCACCGCGCTGCTCGCCCTCTACCTGCGGCTCAGCGGCTCCTTCGACACCGTCTACGGACCGCTGAGCGCGTTCATGGCCCTCCTGCTGTGGTCCTACCTGGCCTCCCTGGCGCTCTTCTTCGGACTGTCGTTCGCCGCCCAGCTGGAAGCGGCCCGCGCCCGGCGGCCCGGACCCGTCCGACCCGATCCCGGAGCCTGACATGGCAACGCGCACCACCCCGACGGCCACCGACGACCGCGCACGCCAGGCCGACCGCAGGTACGGCGCCCATCTGCTGGAATCGGCGGCAGGCGCCGCGGTCGCGGCCGTGGCCTTCGGACTCCTGCTCGTCCTGGTCGAGGCGCACTGGACACCGCTCAGGAACCTCGACACCGGAGCGGCCGACAGCCTGCACCGCGTCGCCGTCCACCACCACGGATGGACACGGACGCTCGCCTTCGTCTCGCAGTGGGTTCTCAGCCCCACCACCTTGCGGACAGCCGTCGCGCTGCTCACCCTGTGGCTGCTGCACCGCAGGGCCTGGCGGCTGGCCGCGTGGTCGGCAACGACCGCGGGAGCCGGAGCGCTGATCGGCCTCCTGGTCAAAGCGGTGGTGGAGCGGGCCCGCCCGGCCCTGCCGAACCCGGTCGCGCACGCGCCGGGTTACTCCTTCCCCTCCGGCCACGCGATGACCGCCACCACGTCCTTCGCGATCTTCCTGCTGGTCCTGCTTCCCACCGTCCCGCGCGCGGCGCACCGGCTGTGCTGGACCGTGGCGGCTCTCGCCGTGGTGGGTGTCGGTTTCACCCGCGTGGCACTCGGCGTCCACTGGTGCAGCGACGTGATCGGCGGGTGGCTGCTGGGGCTGCTCGTGGTGGCCGCGACGACATGGGCGTTCCGCCTCTGGCGGTCCGACGCCGGCCAATCGCCTGCCGCGGTCGCGGACGGCCTCGAACCCGAACTCGACAGCCCCGAGCCGGAGCGCCCGCACCCGCAAGGCTCCTGAGCGGCAGCCCGGGACCGTATGCGGGGGGACGCTGCATTCTTGCCACCTCGTAGACTCGACAGCCGTCACTGCAGGCAGACACGGAAGGAAACGCGATGGCGGACAACCAGACAGGCGCTCCGATCTACGACGAACTGGTCCGGAAGCACGGCGACGTGATAGCCGCGTCCCAAACCGCCGAGCGGAAGGCGCAGTCCGAACTGGACGAGGTTCTGCGCGACTTCAGCACTGTCGGCGGCAACCGCAGGCCCAACTGGTTCGACTGACAAGCGCGCTCAGGCCACGATGTCGATGGCACCGACGGTGTGCGGCGTCGGTTCGACCACGCGCTTGATGCCGACCAGGACCCGGTAGCGCTGCCGTTGCGCGAACTCTGCCATCGTCCAGACAGCCGGGCGCCCTATCTCCGCACACAGATGCAGCACTCGTCCCCCGTCCACCCAGACTCCTACGTGAGCGCCGTAAGCGTCGTCGGTGGCGTTGAACAGCAGCAGGTCGAGCGGCTGGGCCACTGATACACGGGCTGTGGCCCGCGTATCCGCCCAGAGCTCGCTGGAACGCACATCGGGCGGAGTCAGGCCGAAGTGCCGGAGCACCTGATAGGCGAAGACCTGGCAGTTCGCCCCCGCTCGCAGGCCGTCGGCAGTCACCTCCGGGGACCCGGGAAACCGTGAGCCCACGTACGGCACGGCCCAGAACTCGTCCGGCAGTTCGTGCAGCACTGAATCCATGAGCCCATCATGCCGGGGCCGGACCCGCTCCGAGCCGCTCGCCCGGTCGCCGAGCTAGCGGGCGGCGATGACCGAGCAGAACTCGTCCACGGTGGTCAGCAGTGTGTCCCCGGCGAACCGCAGTGCGTCCAGCGACCGCTGCGCGGCTTGTGGGTTGCCCGCGCCGCAGGCGTCGGTGACCACTACCGGCATGTATCCGAGGTCCGCCGCGTGCCGGACGGTGGGCTCGATGCCGATCTCCAGGGCGCATCCGATGACGGCCACCGTCGTGATCCCGCAGTCCCGCAGCGCGATGTCGAGCCAGGTGCCCTCGAACGCCGACATGGTGATCTTGTCCACCACCGCCTCGCGTTCGGTGGGCCGCAGTTCGGGGACGAGTTGCGACTGCGCGGCGTCCGGCGGGAAGGCGGAGACCACGTCGGCCGCGCTCTCGACCTGCTGCCAGGCTCGCCACATGCGCAGTTGGGAGACGCCCATCAGCTCGACCGGGAGCGTGGTGTGGCGCAGGAAATACGTACGCACCCCGGCGGCGCGGGCGGCGTCGACCACTCTCACCGCCTCGGCGACCACCTTGTCCCGGTCGTTGATCTGCCGCAGGACGCCGACCTGCATGTCGTACACCAGCAGGGCGAGGCGCCCGGGATCGCAGACTTCCCGCAGCGATCGCGGGACGGTAAGGCCGTTGCGCTCATCCACGGGGATGACGCTACCCGGTGTCCTCTCCCGATCACCGCGTCGTGGGGAGATCGGGGTGTTGCCACCGGGCCCGGTACCTCCGCCGGGCGGCCGGTGAGACGTTGACCTGCTCTCGGTTAGCCTGTGTCGTCGTGATCGGATCAGAGAGGTCTCCCGCCATGAACAGCACCGCGTCACCGTTTCCCGAGAAGATCGAGCTCGCGGGGCAGGGCCTGGTGCTGCGTGACTGGACGGAGGCGGACCTGACCGCGATGCCCGAGTTGTTCGACCACCCGGACGTCGCGTACTGGACACCGCTGGCTTCCCCGTTCGACGAGGAGGCGGCCCGGGGACGACTGGTCCGGGCCCGGGAGTTGCGGGCGGAGGGCAGCGCGATCCTGCTCGCCATCACGGTCGACGGCGGCGCGCCGCTGGGCGAGGTGATGCTGCGACGCGCCGCGGAGGGCACGGAGCTCGGCTACGCGGTCGGCCCTGGGCACCGCGGCCAGGGGCTGGCGGCGCGGGCGGTGCTGGTGATGGCCGCGTACGCCTTCGAGCAGCTCGGTGCGGAGCAGGTGATCCTGGAGCTGGAGGCCGAGAACGCCGCCAGCGTCGGCGTGGCCACGAAAGCGGGCTTTCGGCTGCTCGACGTGCCGTTGATCGCCGGAGAGGGGAAGGGACGGCCCTTCGTCCTGCAGACGTGGGGTCTGGACCGCCCCTGACGTCGGCCTCCAGTACGAGCCCCCGTGCGGTCGACGCGTCAGCCGATCGGTCCTTCCTTCAGTACGCGCGTCCCCGGGGCGCAGCTTTCCCGCAGTTCGTCGAGTGCGGCGGCCGGTAGCCGGTGGGCGGATCCGCGATGGCTGTGCTCGAGCTGCGCGGACGCGGCCTCCAGCCACTGCTGGTCCGGCTCCACGCCGATGAAGTCGGCCAGGCGGGTCAGCTCGTCGGTCGGGCTGTCGAGAAGGTCCTCGTAGGCGAGCGTGGTGCCCTGGTCGGCGGGCAGTTGGCTGAGGAACTGCGTCCCTTCGGCGACAAGGCTCGACCACAGCGTGCCGAAGGTGCGCAAGGGGATGTCCCGGTCGCGTACGAGTGCGGGATCGAAGCAGTCGTCGAGCAACGGTGACAGGTCCTCGGGCAGCGAGCGGATGTGCTCGCCGGTCAGGTCGGCGAAGCTGGCGATGCCCGCTCGCGCCTTGATCTCCAGCAGGAGCGAGATCATGCGGTAACCGGGGTGGCGGCTCATCGACAGCGCGCAGTCCGGCCCATCCCTGTACATGTGGACGAATTTCGCATGCGGGAAGGCGGCCAGCAGTCGCGGTGCCCAGCCTGTCGAATAGCCGGAGCGTTCGACGACGGCGGTTCGACCAAACCGGGCGCAGAGCAGTTCGAAGAGCTCCAGATGGTGCTCGGCGGCACTGCGCGCGGGCCATGGGACCACCGCCGCCTGAAGCGCGTCGAGGAGCCCGTCAGGGTCATCGGTCAGGTGGGGCAACACCATCAGGGAGAGTGCGGGAATTCCGGTGGTCTCCGTCGCGAACCGCCCGGGGCGGCGCGTGTAGAGGAATTCCGGCAGTGGCACTCCACTGCGGATCATCCGCTCGAAATGCGGGGCGGGTCCGAAGAGTGAGCGCCAGTACTCCTCACCGGTCACCTTCCCGTCAGGGAACGCGGCATCTCCCACTGAGGCCATGAACTCGTTCAAGCTCAGTACGGCCGGGTGCGCGCGCATGATGCGCGACAGCGCCGTGGAACCACTCCGCCCCGTACCGATGACAAAAGTCAGGGACCGCACAGCCACCTTCTCCTCCACCTGACGTCGCACGTCCTCCTCCCTGCCTGCTCCTCCCGGGCATCGAGCAAACCGCGCCCCTCGGCCCCCGCAGACCGTGATCTACTGCCGACCGGACGTACGACGACCCGACGGAGGTACTCGCCATGGCCACTCCCTCCCCCTCCACCCCGGACCGCGCGGCCTCCTTCGGGCTCGTCGCCGAGGGCTACGGCCGGCTCCGCCCGGCGCCGCAGGACGAGGCGATCGACTGGCTGCTGCCCCGGGACGCGTCCGCCGTCCTCGACCTGGCGGCCGGCGCCGGCACCCTCACCGCGCTGCTGGCGCTGCGCGTCCCGGAGGTGCACGCGGTCGAGCCGGACGACCGCATGCGCGCGGTGCTCCGCGAACGCCTCCCGGACGCCGACGTCCACCCGGGGACCGCGGAAGCGATCCCGCTGCCGGACGCCGCCGTGGACGCGGTGATCGTCTCGTCCGCCTGGCACTGGTTCGACACCGACCGGGCCGTACCCGAGATCGCCCGCGTACTGCGGCCCCGCGGCCGGCTGGGCATCGTCTGGAACGGCATCGACCGTGACGTCGACTGGGTGGACCGCTGGTCGAACGGCCTCAGCGGCACCGGCGGCCAACCGGCCCCCCGAAGCCAGTCGACCCGCCGCGGCGAGCTGCTCCGCACGGCGCTGGAGACCCCGGACTCGCCCTTCGGCGCGCTGGAGCACGCCGTCTTCACCACCACCCGCCGCACCACCCCGGCCGAGGCGGCGGCGCTGCTCGGCACCTACAGTCGCGTCATCCTGCTGCCCGAGCACGAGCGCCGGGATCTGTTGGCACGCGCCCTGGACACGCTCTGCGCGGAGCTCGGCATCGGCCCGGACGACGCCTTCGACCTCCCGTTCCGCGCCCTCACCTGGCGGACCGCTCGTCGCTAGGTCTCGCGGGGGAGCGGTGGCGTCGCACGTGATATCCCGGCGACAGCGGCGCTCATCCCCGCGATAGTGGTCGCCCATGGATGAGGTCAACGTCGTCGTCGCCCATTCCGAGCGCGCGACCCTGCGCGTCGGGGACGTGTTCTTGAAGGTGGACACCGATCAGGCGCGCATCGATGTCGAGGTCGAGGCGATGGCCCTGGTGCCGGTCCCGACCCCGGAGGTCCTGTGGCGCAAGCCGCCCGTACTCGCGATCGCCGCCGTCCCGGGGACGGCGCTCGGCCGACTCGGTGAGCCGTCGACCGCGTCGCCGGCGGCGTGGGCCGCGGCGGGTGCCGCCGTACGGCGCTTGCACGAGGCGCCGCTGCCGCCCTGGCCCGGCCGGCGCCGCCAGGGTCCGGACGAGGTGGCGGCGGAACTCGACGGCGAGTGCGAGTTGCTCGTGGCGAACGGCATCCTGCCCGCCGACCTGGTCACCCGCAACCGCCAGGTCGCCGAGGCCGCGATCCGGCCGTGGACTGCGGTGTTCACGCACGGCGACCTGCAGATCGATCATGTCTTCGTCGACGGCGGCGAGGTCACGGGCATCATCGACTGGTCCGAGGCGGGCCCGGGCGATGCCCTGTTCGACCTCGCCACCCTGACCCTCGGACACCAGGAGCACTTGGGCGACGTCATCGCCGGTTACGGCACCGACGTCGACCTCGACATCATCCGCGCGTGGTGGTCGTTGCGCAGCCTGCTGGGGGTTCGCTGGCTGGTCGAGCACGGCTTCGACCCGGCCGCGCCGGGCTGTGAGGTCGACGTGCTGAGATCCACGAGGTGAGGCTGCGCGACCCCGACACCCGCACGCCCGTTCTGACGCGTCGACCAGACCATCCCCTGGTGAAAACGGGCTTGTCTACCAAATAAGGGGACAAAACTGCACTATGCTCACGCCGTCTACAGCGTGGGAGTGGCCGGTATGCGACGGTGGGCCGAGTTCGTTCTGCGGCATCGCAAGGCGATTGCGGGTTTTTGGGGCCTGGTGCTTGTCGCCGGCGTGCTGCTGGCCGGGAGGACGACGAATCGGCTGACGATCGACTTCTCGCTGCCGGGCCAGCCCGGCACGGTGACGGCGCACAAGATCGAGGGCGCTTTCGGCAGTGGTGGCGACACCAGTCCGTATCTGGTCTCGGTCACGCTTCCCGCGGGGCAGACGATCCCGGGTCACGAGGCCGAGATCGGGCGGGTGTTCACCGCGGTCGGCGGCGCGGTCCCGAATGTGCGGGTGATCGACGAGGCGAACACCGGTGACACGGCATTCCGGACCAAAGACGGCCGCACGGCCTACGCACTCGTCTTCTACCGGTTCAACCCCTCACCGAAGCAGAAGCTGCTGACCGACCCGATCCACTCCGCGGCGCAGAAGGCGGCACCTCCTGGTGCGGTCATCGGGGTGACGGGTCAGGACACGCTCGCTTCCGGGGGCAACGACAACGGCGGGCCGGGTGTGCTGGGGGAGACGTTCCTCGGGGCGCTCGGCGCGCTCGCCGTGCTCGCGTTCGTGTTCGCGTCGTTCCTCGCCCTGCTGCCGCTGGTGGTGGCCGCGGTGTCGATTCTCGCGACGTTCGTGATGCTGCTGCCGCTGACCTATGTCACCGATGTGTCGTTCATCGTGCAGTTCCTGGTCGCCCTCATCGGCCTGGGCGTGGCGATCGACTACTCGCTGCTGTTCGTCACCCGCTGGCGCGAGGAGCGCGACCGGGGCCGGGACAATCACGAAGCGGTGGTGGTCGCGATGGAACGGGCCGGGCACGCGGTGGTGTTCAGCGGCGTGACGGTCGCCATCGGGCTGCTCGCCCTGGTCGTCCTGCCGGTCCCGTTCCTGCGCAGCATGGGATACGGCGGGGCGCTCATCCCGCTGGCGAGCGTGATGACGACACTCACCCTGACTCCGGCGATCCTCGGCGGTATCGGGCCCCGCGTCGACTGGCCCAGGATCCGCCACGAGAACCGGGCCAGCCGGGCGTGGAGCCGGTGGACCGCCGCCGTGGTGCGGCGCCGCTGGCTGGCGGCCGGCGCCGCGCTTGCCGTGCTGGCGGCCCTGAGCGCCGTCTTCCTCGGGATCAAGATCGGCCTTGCCTCGTCGGAGTCGCTGGCCAAGAGCGGTCCCGCCTACGTGACCCTCACCACCTTGCAGCGCGGCGGCGTTCCCACCGGCGCGCTGACCCCGATGGAGGTGCTGGTCCGCACCGACCAGGCGCACTCCGTTGCCGCGGAGTTGGCCAAGATCAACGGCGTCAGCAGCGCGTTCGTACCCTCGGGTCCGGCAGGCAACCGCGGCGGGCAGAGCATCGTGGTGGTCATCCCGGACGAGGAGACCGTGAACTCCAAGAGCGTCGGCGTGGTCAAGCGGGTCAAGACCGCCACGGGGGCCATGCCGGCGGTCGTCGGTGTCGCCGGTATCGGGGCTGCCCAGATCGACTTCCTGCACGCCGTCTACGGCAACTTCCCGCTGATGCTCACGATCATCGCGCTGTTGACCTACGTGCTCCTGGCGCGCGCCTTCCGCTCGCTGCTGCTGCCGCTCAAGGCGGTGCTGCTCAACCTCGTCTCGCTCGCCGCGACACTCGGCCTGATGGTGATCTTCTGGCAGCACGGCCACGGCTCGAACGCCATCTTCGGCATCCAGGCGACCGGCGCCATCACCTTCTGGATCCCGCTCATGGTCTTCGCGTTCCTGTACGGACTGTCGATGGACTACGAGGT
Organism: Streptomyces sp. NPDC051976; assembly: GCF_040680795.1. NCBI lineage: Bacteria > Bacillati > Actinomycetota > Actinomycetes > Kitasatosporales > Streptomycetaceae > Streptomyces > Streptomyces sp. NPDC051976. The sequence continues at coordinate 40,311 of NZ_JBFAXL010000056.1, read as the reverse complement.
CTTCATCATCTCCCGCATCCGCGAGGAGTACGACTCCCCGCGATCGACCGACGCCGCCGTCATCGAGGGCGTCGGCCGCACGGGCCGCCTGGTGACCAGCGCCGCGCTGATCCTGTTCCTCGCCTTCGCCGCACTCGCCTCCGGCCCCGGCACCGACCTCAAGACGCTCGCGACCGGCCTCGGCTTCGGCATCCTCCTGGACGCGACCGTCGTGCGGATGCTGCTCGTTCCCTCCCTGGTCTCACTGTTCGGCTCCTGGAACTGGTACCTGCCGGAGTGGGCAGCCCGTCCGCTGCGCGTCCAGCCGTCCCACCCGCACCCGCAAGGGATGGAGTCCGAGTTCGGGGAATCGGAGCGCTGAAGCCCCCGCACGCATCGGTCCGGCCGCGGTGCGGTCGACGGTGTGGCGGGGGCGCCGCGCAGGGCGTCAGGGGATGACCAGTTCCAGGGCCGACGGTCGGATCGTTACGGTGACGGGGAGTTCGCACAGGTAGTCGCCGTCGGCGTGCACCGGGACCTGGCGGTCCGCGTCGAGGGTGATCTGGGTCGTCGTGCGCACCTCGACGCCGTCCTCCTCGGTGTGGCGGCCGGTCTTGGCCTTGTTGATGAACGACACGATGTGCCGGCGGGGGACGTCGCCGATGGTGAGGACGTGCAGCAGGCCGCTGTCGAGGCGGGCGGAGGGGACGATGTCCAGCCCGTAGCCGTAGCGTCCGGAGTTGCCGACGACGACTTGGTGCATCGCGGCGGTGGCGGTCCAGTCGGGGGTGGTGAGGGTGAAGGTGGGAGCGTGCCAGCGCAGGATGGTGCCGACGGGGGCGACGCGGTAGACGACGGCTCCCGGTAGCCACCGGTTGTTGTTGATGGCCTCGGTGGCGACCGAGTCCAGGCCCACATAGACGTTGCCGAGCACGATCTGGCCGGCCGCCTCGATGACGTCGATCCGCCGGGTGCTCCCGGCCGCGATCATCGACGCCAGGGCGCCCGCGTCGGCGGGCAGTTCCAGCTTGCGGGCGAAGTCGTTGCCGCGTCCGGCGGGGACGATCGCCATCCGCCCGCCGTGCGGGAAGACGCCGCCCGCGACGTCCCGCACCAGGCCGTCGCCGCCGACCGCGACGACCAGGTCGCCGCGGAGCGCCGCCGCTTCCGCGGCCGCGGCGGCGTGGTGCTGACTGCGGGTGAGCTCCTCGGTGACCGGGAAGCCGGAGGCGGCCAGCGCGTCGGCGATGGGCCGCCACACCTTCAGGGCGCGGCCGCCGCCGGAGATCGGGTTGATCAGGGCGGTGCAGCCCGTCGCGGGCGGGGTGGCGGGCTGGGTCGTGGGCTCGGTCATGGTGTCAGCCGACCAGGATGCCGGGGTTGAGGATGCCCGCCGGGTCGAGGCTGGCCTTGACCGCGCGCAGCAGGTCCACGCCGATCGGGCCGAGTTCACGGGCCAGCGTCTCGCGATGGTCCCTGCCGACCCCGTGGTGGTGGCTGATGGTCGCCCCGCAGGCGCGGATCGCCGTGTTGGCGGCTTCCTTGGCCTTGGCCCACTGCGCCAGCGGGTCCTGGGACCGGCCGCAGACGACGGTGAAGTACAGCGACGCGCCGGTCTCGTAGACATGGCTGATGTGGCACATGACCAGGCCGGGCGTGCCCTGTTCGGTCAGCGCGCCCTCGACCGCCGTGGAGACCGCGGTCTTCAGCGCCTCCACGTTCGACCAGAAGGTGGCGGTCTCCAGGGTCTCCACCAGCGCGCCGGCGTCCAGCAGCGGATCGCGCAGGTACGGGCCGCGGAACCGGCCGGCACGCCACGCCTCGCCCGGCTCGTGGCCCTGGGGCTCGCCGCCGAGGGCGCGCAGGCGCTCGGTGGCGGCGTCGCGGGTGCGGGCGACGGTGTCCTTGGTGCCCTCGTACCCGGTGATCATCAGGCAGCCGCCGGAGCCGGGGCCGGTGAGCGCGGCGTCCGGGTCGGCCAGGTTGACCGCGGTCTCCACCTCGTCGGAGAGCCGCAGCACGGTCGGCAGCGGGCCGTCCTGCGCCAGCGCGCGCAGCGCGGTGGCACCGGCGGTGAAGGAGGGGAAGGTCCAGCCCTCGAACACCCGCACCTGCGGGGCGGGTCGCACGCGCACCGTGACCGAGGTGATCACTCCGAAGGCGCCCTCGCTGCCGAGGACGAGCTGCCGCAGGTCGGGACCGGCGGCGCCGCGCGGCGCGGTGCCCAGCGTCAGCGTGCCACGGGGTGTGGCCACGGTCAGGCCGACGACCATCTCGTCGAAGCGGCCGTAGCCGGCCGAGGACTGGCCCGCCGAGCGCGCGGCGGCGTATCCGCCGATGCTCGCCATCTCGTACGACTGGGGGAAGTGGCCCAGCGTCCAGCCCTGTTCGCCGAGCAGCCGTTCGGCGACGACGCCGCGCAGGCCGGTCTGCAGCACGGCGGTGTGGGACACCTCGTCGACCGAGACCAGCCGGTCGAGCCGGCGGATGTCCAGCGCGACCACCCCGGCGAAGCCGGTGCGGTCCGGTGTCAGCCCGCCGACCACCGAGGTGCCGCCCGCGTAGGGGACGACCGCGACGCGGTGCCGGGTGCAGATTTCCAGTACGGCGACGACCTCGTCGTGCGTCCCGGGGTAGAGGACCGCGTCCGGCGCGTCGCGGGCGTCGCCGTCGCGCAGCTTGAGCAGGTCGGGTGTCGAGTAGCCGCGGGTGTGGCCGACGCGGGTGGCGTGCGCGGTGCTCACCTGGTCGGCGCCGAGCGCGTCGGTCAGGTCCGTCAGGGCGGCGGCGGGCAGCGCGCAGGGGGGAAGGTCCGCCTCGGCGGGAGGGATTGGCGGCGCCGTCGGCACGGCGCCCAGCGCGGCCAGGGCGCCGAGCGCGGCCTGCGGGAGCGTGCCCGGGGTGCCGGCGTTGCCCCAGGCGTACGGGTGGCGTTCGGCGTCGGGCAGGTCGTACTCGGCGGTCACGGCGGCTCCTCGCTCACGGCGGCTCTCAACGATGCCTGATACACTTTGACACCTAGTGTCTCAGTGACGCAAGGAGCGGGAATGACGATGCACTCGGCGGCCCCCGACGAACCGGCCGTGCTGGGCTCCGCCGGGCGGGCCGCGGCAGGGCCGGACCTGGCGGGGGAGGACCCGGCCGCGCCGCAGCGCCCGGCCAACGTCATCCCCGAGGACCGCATCCTCGACGCCGCGTACGAACTCCTGCTGGCCGTCGGCATGAGCCGGATCAGCATGGCTGACCTCGCCCGCCGCGCCGACGTCTCCCGGGCCACGCTGTACCGGCGCTGGCCCAACGTGCGCGCGGTCATCGCGGCCCTGGTGACACGCGAATTCGGGGCGCTGGCCGAGCGGATGACCGGTCCGGCCGCGCACGGCAGGCAAGCGGTGGTCACCGGCGTCGTGCGCGCGGTCGGCGAGCTGCGCACCCATCCGCTGGTACGCAAGATCATCGACGTCGACCCCGAGTTCCTCGTCCCCTACCTCCTCCACCGCCTCGGCACCAGCACCGCCAACCACCTCGCCCTGCTCGACGGTGCGATCCGGTCAGGGCAGGCCGACGGATCGATCCGGGCGGGCGACCCCGGGCTGCTGGCCCGCTCCGTACTGCTCACCGCGTACTCGTTCACGCTCAGCGGCCCCGTACTGGTCGGCAACGAGCGGTTCCCGGCCCTGGACGCCGAGTTGTCGGTGCTGATCGAGAGGTATCTGGCCCCGTGACCACCACCCCCGGCGGCGCGTCCGCCCCGCAGTCCGGCACCTCCCTCAACGCCGCGCGACGCGCACGGCACATCGAGCAACTGGAGGCGGCCCAGGCCGCCGGCGAACCGGTCGACGTGCTGGTGATCGGCGGCGGCGTCACCGGCGCGGGAACCGCGCTGGACGCGGCCTCCCGCGGTCTGTCCGTCGTCCTGGTCGAGAAGCATGACCTCGCCTTCGGCACCAGCCGGTGGAGCTCCAAGCTGGTGCACGGCGGCCTGCGCTACCTGGCGGGTGGGCAGGTCGGCATCGCCCACGAGAGCGCGGTCGAGCGCGGCATCCTGATCAGCCGCACCGCACCCCACCTGGTCCGCGCGCTGCCGCAGATCGTCCCGCTGTACCCCGGCGTCAACGCCATGGGCGCGCTGCTCACCCGGGCCGGACTGCTGGCGGGCGACACCCTGCGGGCCGCCGCGCGCACCTCGGCGCTCACGCTGCCGCGCTCGCGACGCATCGCCCCCGTCGAGGTGACGCGCTACGCGCCCAGCGTCCGACTCGACGGGCTGCGCGGCGGGCTGATGGGCTGGGACGGCCAACTCACCGACGACGCACGCCTGGTGGTCTCGCTGGCCCGCACCGCGGCCGGGCACGGCGCGAAGATCCTCACCCGGGTCGCGGCCGGGCAGGTCACCGGCAGCGGGGCGGTCCTCACCGACACGCTCACCGGCCGGACCCTCGACATACGGGCGCGCGTGGTCATCAACGCCACCGGGGTGTGGGCGGGAGAGCTGGCCCCCGGGCTGCGGCTGCGCCCGTCCCGGGGCACGCACCTCGTGCTGTCGCAGCGCTCCTTCGGCGCGGCCCGCACAGGGCCCTCCGGCGGGCTCTCGGGCGGCCTGACAAGCGGTCTGATGGTCCCCGTCCCCGGGCACTTCGGCCGTTACGTCTTCGCGCTGCCCGCGCCCGACCAGCGCGTGTACGTCGGTCTGACCGACGAGGAGGCACCCGGGCCGATCCCCGACGAGCCGACTGCCGACGCCTCGGAGATCACCTTCCTGCTCGACACCATCAACCTCGCCCTGGCCACCGAACTGACCCGTGGAGACGTCCTCGGCACCTACTCGGGCCTGCGCCCGCTGCTCGACACCGGCGACGCGGGCACCGCGGACATCTCCCGCCGCCACCAGGTCCTCACCGCCCCGGACGGCCTGATCACCGTGGTCGGCGGCAAGTTGACCACCTATCGGCGGATGGCCCAGGACGCGCTCGACGCCGCCCTGGCCCGCAATCCCCTGCGCGCGGGCCCCTGCCGCACCCGCGACCTTCCCCTGGTCGGCGCCGCCACCCCCGCCCGGCTCAGCCTCATCCCCGCGCCGTCCCGGCTCCTCCACCGCTACGGCACCGAGGCCCCCCAGGTCCTTGCCCCCGCCGACCCGGCCCTGCACCGTCCCATCAGCGACGCCACCGACACCACCGCGGCCGAACTGCTCTTCGCCGTACGCCACGAAGGCGCCCTGGACACCGCCGACCTGCTCGACCGCCGCACGCGCATCGGCCTCGACCCGGCGGCACGCGCCACCGCGCTGGACGCCGCGCAGGCGGCTCTGGACGCGGGCTGACGGCGCCCTCGCGCCGCTCGGCACCCCCTGAGGGACATCCGGTGGTGCTGGATGTCCCTCCCCCCGAGGCGGGGGTGCCGCGGCGTCAGTTGCGGTCTACCAGCAGGGCTTCAGCGCCTTGATGTGGAAGGCGTAGTTGCCGTCCAGGTAGGCGCCGTAGACCCAGCCCGCGTAGTTGAGGCGGCCTCCGCCGGGCGTCCAGGCCGCCGAGATGTGGTACCAGACGTCGCCCTGGTTGTCGATCGTCTGGCCGAGGGCGTAGCAGTTGGCGAGGACCCAGTCGCCGTCGGACTTCCAGAGCACCGGGACGGCCAACTTCAAGTTGGTGTTCCGGTCGGCGTAGGAGCCGACGCCGTGGCTGGTGCTCGCGGCGATCGGCACCCCCGCGTCCGCGGACGCCGGGCTCGACACCATGCCCACCGCCCCCACGGCCAACGCCCCCGTCACGGCGAGCATGCCCGCCCTACGACCGATCTTGAACCTCATGTACGTGTTCCTCCCGTTGGACAATCAATTGCGGTCTCGAGCCGCAGCGCGCCCTGGAGGGCTTGTCTGCGGATTCTGTGTCGCGTCAGTCGCAGGGCGTCCCGGTGACGCCCTGGACCACCCGCGTGCCCGAGCTGTCGAGCATGTCGAACCACACGGTCATGCACTGGCTGCCGGTGGTGGGTGACGAGGCCGAGACGGGTCCCGCGTAGTAGAGAAAGTGGCCGGCGTCGTAGCCTGTCTGGCCGTTGTCCGCCCGGATCTGGACGTCCATCCACTTGTACATTCCGTAGTACGGGCCCTGAGTGACGAGGTAGGCGCATCCGCCCCAGTTGTAGGTGTAGATGTAGCCGATGGCCGCGACCCGGCCGGCGCTGTCCTTGTAGACGCTCGGCGTCAGCTCGTGCCCTCCGGAAGGGCAACTCGGCCCGGACGCCGCCGCGGCGGGACCGGCGGTGGTGACGCCTCCCACCAGGGTCGTACCGAGCAGCGCCATGCCGACGGCTACTGCGCGAAGTCTTCCTCCACGGTTCATACGTCCTCCTTGAACGGCCGGGTACGACGCGTCCGTTGACCGCGTCGGGACCCCGGCAGAGGCTAGGTACACCGATCCTTCGGCCGTCCTGGATTCGTCCTAGTGCCAGGTCAGCCAGGGTGCCCTCGCCGATCGGCCGCGGTTGGGCCCGCGGCCGGTCTGCTGGCATTGCGTCTCGCTCGGTCCAAGGCTGGCCAAGCCCTCACCGCGGTGACCAGGCAGAGCGGCCGGAAGAAGGACCGGCAGTTTCCCGGCAGATTCACCGCCGGCAACCCTCAGCCGGCCGACTTGACCGTCAGGTCGCCGTTCGTCGTCGACAGGTCCAAGCGGTACCTGCCTGACGGGTCGTTCGGGAACGCCACCTTCTTGTCGCCGCTGCTGACTTTCGCCGAGATCCGGTAGGTGGCGGGCGGGGCCGTGACGGTGAGGCTGCCGCTGGTGGTGCGGGCCGTGATGTTCTGCGGGGTGGCCGTTTGGATCGTCACCCCGCCGTTCGTCGTCTGGGAGTCGATGTCGCCGCCCTTGGCGTCCTTGACATCGACGCCGCCGTTGGATGTGCGCAGCTTGACCGGGCCTGTCGCGCCGGTCACCGCGATGTGCCCGTTGGTGGTGTGCACATCGACCGCGCCGACTCCGGTGAGCGTCAGGCCGCCGTTCGTCGTTCCGCCTGTCACGGGAAGACCGGCGGGCACCTTGACGTCGTAGTCGACGCCGCAGTCGTGGCCGCAGCCGGAGAGCGTCAGGACGCCGTTGTCGACGTGGAAGGACGTGGCCGTCGGCTTGTCACCGTGATAGTCGACCGTGCGGTGTACGGAGATCGTGGAGGTGTCCGGCGAAGCGTCCACCTTCACCCCGCCGTTCCCGCTGTCGAGATGGATCGAGGTGACCTTCTGGGACACCTTGGCGTCGTCCTCGAAGGTCTTCTTGTCGAGCGCCGTGCATCCGCAGAGCCCGCCGACCGTGGACGCGGCCAATGCCACCGCCGCAAGGACACGCACCTGGTGACGTCGCATGAAGGGCCCCCCGTGTGAAGCGAGTTGGATCGGTGATCGGTCACCACGACCCTACGGAGCCACCGTTGTGTCCACGATGGGGAAAACCCCCCTATGCCAGGACCGGGCGGCCCCCTTCGGAGATCACATCAGGGAGTGGCCGGCGGGCATGTCGGTGGTTCTGGTTCGTCCCCCACGTTCGACCGCCGCGCGGGTTGGGCTTCGCCCGGCAAGGTCGCGCCGATGCTGTCGAGGACCCGGTCGAGGCCGTACTGGAAGCGTGCGTCGGGTTCCATCCACGGAGTCTGCGTCTCATGGATGATCCGGGCGAACATCGGATGCTCCCCGCTGACGATGAGTTGTTGCACGTAGGGTCCGATGTCGCTCATCCACTGCCGCATGTCCACATTCGTACGGCGCGCCTCCTCCGCCCAGCCGACCTCGGTGCGTACGACGCCGGCGACGTATCCGCTGATCAGGCCGACGAGGCTGGCGACCTCGTCGATGGCCAGCCCGAATCCGTCCAGCGCCCCGTAGGTGAACTCCAGTACCCGCAGGGAGTTCGGCCCCCAGACCGGGTGGCCTTCGGTCAGCGATGCCAGCCACGGGTGGCGCTGCCACAGTGCCCGTCGTTCGTGGGCGAGCCGGGAGAGGTCGGCCCGCCAGTCGCCGGTCGGCCGGTCGGGGAGGTCCATCTCGCCGGCGGTCGCGTCGACCATCAACTCGATCAGGTCCTCCCGGCGGGGGACGTACCGGTAGAGCGACATCGCGCCGGTGCCGAGCTCGGCCGCGATCCGGCGCATCGACGCGGCGTCGAGCCCTTCCGCGTCCGCGATCGCGACGGCGGTCTCGGTGATCTGTGCCCTGCTGAACGCCGGTCGCGGTCCCGGGGCCGACCGCTGGGGGCGTTCAGGCAGCATCCAGATGCTCACGTGCTTGTCGCCGGGCATCGGTCCCGCCTTTCTCCCCGTTAGTTGCGTACATCGTACCTAGATGCTTAGCCTGTGCGCGAACAGCAATCGAGTACGGCGTACCCAAATGGGAGGGATCATGGACTCAGGTCCGTCACCTGCGGCCGGGGCAGGACCCCCGCGATCGCTTCGGCTCGGTCTTTTCGGGCTGATGCTCGGCATGTTCCTGGCCATGCTCGACAACCTGGTCGTCGGCACCGCGCTGCCGACGATCGTCGGTGACCTGGGTGGGCTCAGCCACCTGGGCTGGGTGGTCACCGCATACACGCTCACCACCGCGGCGGCCACGCCGATCTGGGGGAAGCTCGGCGACCTGTACGGCCGCAAGGGCACCTTCATGGTCGCGATCACGGTCTTCCTGGCCGGATCGGTGCTGTCGGGGCTGTCGCGGGACATGACGCAACTCATCGGGTTCCGTGCGCTGCAAGGACTGGGCGCCGGAGGGCTGATGGTCGGCGCCTTCGCTCTCATCGGCGAATTGGTACCGCCGCGCGAGAGCGGCAAGGTGCAGGGCATGGTCGGCGCGATGATGCCGGTGGCCTTCGTCGGCGGCCCCTTGCTGGGCGGCTTCCTGACCGACCACCTGAGCTGGCGCTGGGCGTTCTATGTCAACCTGCCCCTCGGCGCGGCCGCCCTCCTGGTCATCGGTACCGGCATCAGGGTGCGGCGGGAGCCGGTCAAGGCGCGGATCGACGTCGCCGGCGCGGCGCTGCTCACGATCGGCATCCTGGCGCTGACCCTGCTGGCGAGCTGGGGAGGTACCCGATACGGCTGGGTGTCCCCGCAGGCCGCCGGGCTCGCCGCGGTGGGCGTCCTGGCCCTTGTCGGGTTCGGGTACGTCGAGGGCCGGGTGCCCGAACCGATCCTTCCGCCACGGCTGTTCCGCGACCGCAACTTCGTCGTCGTGCAGGTTCTGAGCCTCCTCGTCGGTGCCGCGATGTTCGGTGTGATGAGCTTCCTCCCGCTGTACATGCAGTACGTGCGCGGCGCCACACCGACCGCCGGCGGGATGCTGCTGTTGCCGTTCATGTTCGGGATGCTCGCCGCGCAGCTCACGACGGGACGGCTCATCCTCCGCGACGGCCGGTATCGGATCTATCCGATCCTGGGGGGCGGGGCGCTCACGATCGGGATGGCGGCGCTGCTCGGGCTCCGGGTCGGCACCACGACCGCCGCCGCTTGCGCGCTCACGCTCGCGGCGGGCGTCGGCACCGGTCTGCTGATGCAGAGCACCGTGCTCATCACGATGAACAGCGCCGAACTGCGAGACATGGGCGCGGCGAGCGGATCGGTGACCTTGTTCCGCACTGTCGGCGGGTCGCTCGGCGTGGCCCTCTTCGGCGCGGTCTACGCCGGGCGGGTCGAGAGCACCCTCGTGGCTCGTCTCGGCTCCGGGACAGGACACACGATCGCCTCCGGCGGGGGCCATCTGACCCCGGCGCTCCTGGACACGCTTCCCTCGCCGGTACGCGACGCTTTCAGAGCCGCCGTCACCAGCGGCATGCACGGCGTCGCCCTCCTCGGCACGGTCCTGGCCGCGTTCACGTTCGCCGGCGCCTGGGCGATCCGCGAGGTCCCCCTGCGTACGAGCCGGACCACAGAAGCCGAACCGGCCCCCGAACCGGCCCCCGAACCGGCCACTGAACAGGCCACCGCCGCAGCGCCCGGCCACGTCACCTGACCCCGTCCGCGCACGCCCATCAGGAACCCCATCTCGAAAGGGACCCCCATGCCCACCACCCCGATCAAGCTCGCCGTCATCGTGGGAAGCACCCGCGAAGGCCGGTTCGCGCCCGTCGTCGCGAACTGGTTCACCGGCCACGCCCGGCAGCGCGACGACGTGATCGTCGACGTCATCGACCTGGCGGAGCACCGGCTGCCCGTGGTGCTCCCCACCTTCGGCGCCGACCTCGCAACCGAGGACGCCGAGGCACTCGCGGCGGTGAGCGTGCGCCTGTCCGACGCCGACGCGTTCGCCGTCGTGACACCGGAGTACAACCACAGCTTCCCCGCGTCGCTGAAGAACCTGATCGACTGGCACCACCAGCAATGGCACGCCAAACCCGTCGGGTTCGTCTCCTACGGCGGCCTGGCCGGCGGCCTGCGCGCGGTCGAGCACCTGCGGCAGGTCTTCGCCGAGCTGCACGCCGTCACCGTCCGCGACACCGTCAGCTTCCACGGAGCCTGGACCCGGTTCGACCCCGACGGCCACCCGAACGACCCGGAAGGCTGCGCGGGCGCCGCCAAGACCATGCTCGATCAACTGACCTGGTGGGCCCGGGTGCTGCGCGACGCCAAGGCCGTCACCCCCTACCACGCGTAACGGGAGGTATGGAACATGACCTCGTTGACGGGCAAGACCGCGCTGGTGACCGGCGCGAGCAGAGGCATCGGCAGAGCCATCGCCACCCGGCTCGCACGAGAAGGGGCCCATGTCGCCGTGCACTACGGCAGGAACCACACCGCGGCGAAGGAGACGGTATCGGCCATTCAAGCGGCGGGCGGCCAGGCATTCGCCGTCCACGCCGAACTGGGCGAGCCAGGAGACGCCGAAGCGCTGTGGGCCGCGTTCGATGCCCACGCCGACGGACTGGACGTCCTGGTCAACAACGCCGGGATCCTCGGCGACCAGGGCGAGATCACCACCGTGACCAGGGAGCACTTCGAGCGGCTGTTCGCGGTCAACACCACGGCCCCGTTCTTCGTCACCCGACTCGCCCTGCCCCGGCTGCGCGACGGGGGCCGGATCATCACGGTCGGCACCATGCTGACCCGCGGCCCTGCCATGGCCCAGGCGATCGACTACGCCATGTCCAAAGCGCCCCTCGACGTGCTCACCTCGACGCTCGCCAAGCAGTTGGGCCCGCGTGGCATCACGGTCAACCTCGTGGCACCGGGGGTCATCGACACCGACATGCACCAGGGACGGCTGGTCGGTGAGGCCCTGACATGGCTGGAGTCCCTGTCACCACTGGGCCGCTTGGGCACAGCGGAAGATGTCGCCGACACGGTGGCGTTCCTGGCCTCCGACGACAGCCGCTACATGACCGGCCACCGCCTGGACGTGTCAGGAGGGACAACCGTTTAGCCGGTACGCCCGGCTCCCGACCGCGCTGCTGGTGACGGGGCGCGGCGTGCGCGGTCCTTGACCTCCTGGGCGCAGGTGGCGAGCGTGACGACCAGGATCAGGGCGTAGAAGGCGGCGATCTTGTCGAGGTCGTCCAGGAAGAACCAGAGGGCCGCGGTTCCGGTTAGCCAGAAGGCGACCATGGCGACGGCTCCGCCGGGTGCCGTGCGCAAGGAGCTGGTGAGGCACAGGGCGGCGCTCAAGGCGAGCAGCAGGGCGATGAGGGCGATGTCGGTGTCCCAGCCGACATAGGCGCGGCGCAGCTCGGATTGTGTGGCGATGACCTCCGCCACCGGTGCCCAGCCCAGTGCGCATGCGAGCCGGGGTGACCAGAACAGCGCGGCCGTGCCCATCGCGGCGGCGAGCAGGGACACCCGGGCGAAGTGGTGCACTTCGATGGTGTGGCTTCTGGCGCTCAGCACGGCCAAGAGGCAGCCCAGGATTCCTATCGCGCCGTCGAAGGAGAGGAGCGGGCGCAGCGACGGCCGCAGTCCGCGCGGGACCCCGGGGGAGGAGGCGGGAGGTGTGGGCGGCGCCGTGGCGTGGCCGACCGCGGTTCGGGTCTCGGCGGCGGCCGTGCCGCCGAGGGCCTCGGTCAGCGCGAGACGCATCGCGGCGGCATTCGGGAAGCGGTCGGCCCGGTCCTTGGACAGGGCCCGGAGTATGACCGGATCGAGAGCGGCGGGCAGTCGCGGGTCGCGCTGTGACGGCGGGACGGGGTCCTTGGCCAGGTGCTGGTGCATGACGACGAAAGGTGACTCGCCGGTGAAGGGCGGGGCGCCGGTGAGGAGCTCGTGGAGCAGGCAGCCGACGGCGTACACGTCACAGCGCGGGTCGATGTCGGCGCCGTTGATCTGCTCCGGCGACAGGTAGGCGGGAGTGCCGACCGCGACTCCCGTACTGGTCACCCGCGTGGCGGCCTCGCTGAGGGCTTTGGCGATGCCGAAGTCGAGTACCTTCGCCGTGCCGGCGCGGGTGAGCATGACATTGCCCGGCTTGATGTCGCGGTGCACGATGCCGTGCTCGTGGCTGTGGGCGAGCGCGTCCAGTACCTCGCACACGACGTTCACGGCCTGCTGCACCGGCAGCGGGCCACGCCGTACCAGTTCGGCGAGCGTGGTGCCGTCCACGTACTCCATCACCAGGAAGAGCACCGGATCGGCGCCGTCCAGCTCCTCGCCCACGTCGTGGACGGTGGCGACCGCGGGGTGGTTCAGCGCCGCGGCGGCGTGCGCCTCGCGCTGAAACCTGCTGCGGAACTCCCCATGGGCCGCCATGCCCGCGGACAGCGTCTTGACGGCGACGGTACGGCGCAGCCTGTGGTCGACGGCCCGGTGCACGGTCCCCATCCCGCCCCGCCCGATACGCTCCACCAGCTCGTACCGGTCCGCCAGGACCGTGCTCTGCTCCACCACTCGTCTCCTCAGACCGGCCGACCCACCAGTGCGCACCCTATGCGAGTCCTGTGTCCGGACCGCATCGCGCTGCTGCCCGCCCCTCCCGTCGCCTGGGCGGATTTGGGCCCAACAGCCGCCGCTCATACGACTATTGGGGGAGTTCTCCCGATCACCAATTTCTGGCAAAGTGGCGTCGCTACGCTCGGATCATGAGCGCAATCGTGAACGTTGTCCGCGACTTCGACGCCGTACCGGGTGAGGACTGCTCGGAAGCCTTTCAGAAGGCTGTTGACTCACTGGATTTCCAGACCGGCGGCACCGTACTGGTACCGGGCGGCAAACTCCCCTATCTGTTCTCCCGCTCGGTGCTGGTCGACCGGCACAATGTGCGGATTGTCGGCGAGGGGCCCGAGGCCACCGTGCTCCAGGGGCTGGCGTACACCCCGCCGCTCATTTTCGGCGTGGACCGCAAGGTGCTCGGGCGGCCGGTCAGCGACGGGCACTGGGCTGATCTCTTCGGGCTGCTCGACACCCACGCCGCCCCTGCCGCCGGGCAGCGGTGGGGGTTCCGTACCAGGGTCCCCACAGGGGTGGAGGACGTGCCGTTCAGCGACGCGACGCTCACCTTCGCGTGCTCGCCCTTCCAGTTCGGGCCACGAAACGGCGCGTTCTGGACCGATGTCAGAAAGCTGACTCTTGATTTCGTGGTGCGCAACGACGCGATGCCATGGGTGTCACGGCCGCTCTTCGGGATGGCCGACGCGTACAACCGGCCGTCGCCGTTCTACGTCTACACGGAGGCGGCCCCGGGCGTCGTGCCGCCGCGGGTGGTGTTCGTCTTCCAGACGGCCGACGGACTGATCCGGGAGATCAGGGTTCCCTTTGACGACGCGAAGCCCGTTCTGCGCTGCTCCCTGCAGATCGACCTCGACGCGTCCACCGTGATGGCATGGACGGAGCTGGCTCAGGTCGAGCCCGATCTCGACATGATCAACGACGGCTGGGGGGAGCGCGAGCTCGCCTTCACGCCGAACTGGTACGCGCCGTTCAACATGGGGCAGTTGGGCCTGCTGTCCAGCGGATGGGGCGGCGGCACCTACCGTATCCCGGGCGACAAGGACACCCCGGTTCCGCTGACGTTCGGCGCGCTCAGGTTCTCCGACGTCACGCGCTACCAGGACCTGGGCGCCGGCACGGCGCAGCAGGACGCGCACGGCCCTGTGACCGACCTGACGTTCCTGACCGACGAGCCGGGCGTCTTCTGCGTGCTGCCCATGAACGAGGCCGTGCACAAGAGCGGCGACGGTGTCCCCGACCTCCACGCGCGGTATGTGACGAACGGGCTGGCCGGGTACGGGTTGTTCATGCCGATCGGGCCCCGGCAGACGTTCGAGCGGAACAGGGCCGAGAAGCTGGCGGTCACGGCCCTGGTGGTGGGCGGCCGGCCGGGGTCCGACTACGGCCAGGCGATCGGGCTCGGATCGGTGGTCATGTTCTCGCTGGCCGACACGAAGATCTTCTTCGGTGCGCAGGGCCTGAGCGCGTATCATCTCGACGCCAGCTACCCGGTGGACGTCACGGACAGCGAATTCGGTCATCAGACCGACTGCGCGATCTACTCCTGGTTCCAGATGGGCCGCGGTGACCGGCTCAAGCTTGCCTATTTCGGCCGGTCCGCGTTCAAGGCGCTGCGATCGAACCCCTCCTACCGCAACGTGTTCGTCACCGGTGTGCCCGAAGCGGTGTCGGCTGTGCGGCTGTTCGAGTGCGGCGCCACCCAACTCGACAACTGGAGCTTCGACTTCGAGGGGACGGGCCCCAGCGACAGCTATGTGTGGGCCAGCCTCCAGGACGACGTCGGCGGGACGCAACTGGTCATCAGGGACTGCGTGGGGGTCGCGGGCGGTCCCCGGACGGCCGCGGTCCGGCTGGACAGCAGCGACCGCGGCGCGGGACTCGGCGACTCCTCCCGCGGCGCGGGCTGGTGCAAGATCGAGCGATCGTTCAACACCTATCTGGCGCCCGAGATGCAGGCAGTCGTGGCGGTCGACGGGCCGGTGTGGCGCGGACTCTTCGAAAGAGTGCCGAAGCCCTACCCGCCGCTGGTCGTCAACACGGCCACGCCCGGCGCCTCGGCGAGGATCGGTACGGACACCGTGCCGCCCGCCCGCTCGGCACCGCCGCTGCTCGCGGCCGGCGCCGACGATCCCGTACTCCGGCTCGACGGCCTGATCGGCTACTACCGCGCCGACGCCTCATCCGTGAAGGCCGACCCGAACCGCGCCCTCGGGGACGGAATGCCCGTGCTGCGACTGACCGACCTCAGCCCCGCGCACAACGACGGCACGGCCGTCGGCAACCGCGCCGTCTACGAGACCCCGGCGATCAACGGCCTCCCAGCGCTGCGCTTCACCGGCGGCTGGTACGCCTTCCCCACCATGCGGGGCACCACCGGCGCCGCGACCGTCTTCCTGGTCGGCAAGCGCCTGCCCGTGTTCGACACCGGCCCCACCCTGATCGACTCACTTCACACCTACGGCTCGGGATGGATCGTCGGCGAACGGCTCCAGGTGCTCTGTGCGGAGTCGGACACCGAGTGGGCGGTGTACGCCGCCCGCTGCACCGGTGGGCCCAAGCGGCTGCTCCAGAGCTTCGTCAACGGCCACCCCTACGAGCTGCGCAGGCTCGACTCGGTGCACCCGGTCGCCTGGGACGCACCGGAACTCGGAAGGCGCGACCAGGGCCTGGAGATCTTCACCGGACTGCTGAGCGCCACCATCGTCTGCGACGCCGCACTCGACGACCGCACCATCTCCGACATCTGCCGGCACCTGCTGTACCTCCACCAGATCCCGGTCTGACCTGCCGCCCCGCGAGCACCCGTGGAGCCCGTGGACACCTCGATGCCCGCTAATTTCGTTGAGCCCGCCCCCCGCGGTCGTGTTGGCTGGCGGCACCGAACTGTCGGTACCGCAGGTGTCCGCTTGGCTGTCGCAGGGAGTGAAACGTGCAGGACAGTGTCGACGACCCCGTTGCCCACAATCGGGCGGCCTGGGACAAGTACGTCCAAGAGGGCAACGAGTGGTCGAGGCCGGTGAGTACGGAGGTCGTCGAGCGCGCCCGCACGGGCGACTGGTTGATCGTTCTCATCGGGTACGAGCCGCTCGACCGCTCCTGGCTGCCCACGGACCTGACCGGCAAGGACGTGCTGTGCCTGGCCTCCGGCGGCGGCCAGCAGGGTCCGGTCCTCGCCGCCGCGGGGGCGCGGGTCATCGTATTCGACAACTCACCCCGCCAGCTCGGCCAGGACCAGATGGTGGCCGAGCGCGACGGACTCGACCTGCGCACCGTCCTGGGCGACATGCGCGACCTCAGCGTCTTCGGCGACGCCACATTCGACGTCGTGTTCCATCCGGTCTCCAACCTGTTCGTACCGGACCTGGCACCGGTGTGGAGTGAGTGTTTCCGCGTCCTGCGACCGGGCGGAACCCTGCTCGCGGGCTTCCTCAACCCTGATGTGTACTTGTTCGACCACGAGGCGCTCGACGAGCGCGGCGAGCTGATCGTCGTGCACAAGCTGCCCTACAGCGATGTCACGCACTACTCCGCCGAGGAACGCGCCACGAAGTTCGGCGCCGATGCCGCTCTCGAATACAGCCACACCCTCACCGCCCAGATCGGCGGGCAACTCGCCGCGGGGTTCGTCCTCACCGGCTTCGCGGAAGGCCCGCACCAATCCAACGCATCGGCTCCCTACATGTCGAACTACTTCGCGACGCTGGCGGTCAAGCCGAGCTGACCCAGCCGTGGCCCGCGGCGGTGTCCCGAGGGAGGATGCCGCGGGTCCCGCTCACGGCGCGATCGGTGTACGTGGCGCCCGAGATGCTCAGTTCCCGCGCTGTGACGACTGGGTGGTGGTCAGTCCGAGAGCTGCGCGGACGGTCCGCTCCTGGGCCGTGGTCGTGAGCGCTTGCGCCCTCTTCACGTCGCTCGCGACGGCCGGCAACGAGGCGGCCTGGGAGGCGTTCCGCCAGACGGGGACGATGGAATCGATTTGCTGCAGAAGGGCGTTCACGGGGCCCTGGGCGGCGACCGGCCACTGATGGTTCTTCAGCAGTTGCTCTTCGGTGGCGTAGGAGTCGGCGACCCCACCTGCCCAGTTCTGGTAGTCGCTCAGGGTGGAGTCATGCTGCTGCGCCGGTTCCGCCAGGGGCGACTCCGGCCGCTGCGCGGCGTCCAGGTAGGCGTACGCGTCGGCGGTCAGGGTGGTGGAATCGCGACGAAGACGAGTGGTGGTGGGGTCGGGCACGGGTACCCAGTAGCAGACTCCGTCGTGATCGCCGGCGGTCCACTGGGCGCGGGTCGGCAGGAAGTAGTGGACGCGGGCGACGGAAGGCCCGAGGGTCCAGCTGTCCATGTCGTACCGGGGTAGGAGATTGGCGCAGTAGAAGTCCGCCGAGGAACCCCAGGACACCTTGGTCGGATAGTCGGAGCCGGCGACGGTGAAGCGGCCGAACACCTCGGCGTCGTGCGGTCGGGTGCACGCCACGACACGCACGACCGTCCGGGCTTCGATCCCCCCTCGCAACGTGCCGCGATCGGCGGTGAAGCACTGTCCCAGAGCCAGATGGCGGCCATTCGGATCAGAAGGCGGCACAGGGGTCTGCCGCACGGCCGCGCCCTTGCCGCTGGAGGGCGCAGCAGTGGCCGGTCCGCTTCCGGAGCCGGAGCAGCCGGCCAAGCAGGTGAGCACCACCACGAGCACCGCCGTCGCCATGGCGGCCGCGCGATACCCGACCCTGTGTCCATCTCCCCGACCGGCCTCGACCAGGCGCACGCCGTACCCCCCTCACGCTGACCAACCGCAACCACCGCGCTCCGTGGTCGTGTCGCGGCACCCCGGACCCTGCGATCATGCCAAAAAGCCACAGCATCAGCACACGCATTCCACCGCGCGGTGGCCGGTGCGCGGCGCGTGCCGCGGACCGGCCACCGGCCGTGCGGGGGAGGGGGATCGGGGTCAGCTCGCGGTGCAGAGGGGTGTGCCCAGGCCGGTGCCGGAGCCGTTGGCGGTCAGGCCGAAGGCCGTCGAGCCTCCGGGCGCCAGGCTGCCGTTGTAGGCGGCATTGCGCAGGGTGATGGGTGGTGCGGAGGTGTCGGCGGTGGCGTTCCACACCGAGCTGACGCTTGTGCCTGAGGGCAGGGTGAGGCGTACCGACCAGCCGGACGTGGCCTTGCCGCCGGAGTTGGTGACCGTGACGTCGGCCTGGAAGCCGCCGGGCCAGGAGTTGGTCACCTTGGCCGCCGCCGTGCACCCTGCCCCGGTCGGCGGCGGGGTCGTCGGAGGGGTCGTCGGGGGAGTGGTCACGGGCGTGGTGGGCGGGGTCGTCGGCGGCGTCGTGGATCCGCCGGACGTCGTGTACGTGACGCCGGTGTAGGCGCCGGAACAGGTGCTGGAGCAGGAGGCGGGCAGCGAGAAGGCGTACGTGCGGCCGTCGAAGACGTACTGGTCGGAGGCGTCCTTGACCCGGATGGTGAAGTCGGTGCCGCCGGAGGTGGTGGGCGCCAGGATGAAGGACTGGCCCATGTCGCTGTCCATCTGGGCGTCGTGCCAGGCCCCGTCCGCCAGGTACTCCACGCCGTGTACGCCGTTGGGCAGGTGCGAGACCGAGATCGCGGGCCACCAGCGTTGGGCGCCCTGCAGGAAGCCGATCTTGATGTCG
This sequence comes from Streptomyces sp. NPDC051976, assembly GCF_040680795.1. NCBI lineage: Bacteria > Bacillati > Actinomycetota > Actinomycetes > Kitasatosporales > Streptomycetaceae > Streptomyces > Streptomyces sp. NPDC051976. Next base: position 21,781 of record NZ_JBFAXL010000056.1, on the reverse strand, counting down.
CCGTTGTACGCGGGGGCCGGCGCGTAACTCCACGAGACGTGCCGGTTGTTCCAGTGGTCGGCCAGGCCGCTGACCGGCAGGCCGTCCTTGGTGAAGTTCGCCAGCGAACCCGTGCGCAGGTCCAGGTGGTTGGGGTCGTCGCGGCACCAGGCGTTGGCGTCGGCACAACTGTCGGCGACCAGCATCATCAAGGTCGCGCCGTCGTAGGAGTCGGAGACCCAGGAGCCGTTGCGGCAGAAGGGCTGGTGGGGGGCGCCGTCGTTGGTGCCGGTGCAGTAGTCGCCGATGGTGACCTTCACCCAGCGCCCGCAGTTGTGCCCGTTGTCCCACGCGCCGATACGCGACGCCTGATCAGGCGGTACCGGCCGCGGGTACGTCGCGTAGTCGCCGGGGGTGTTGAAGACGTTGAGGGCGACGAAGTCCTGCGTCTCCAACTCCGCCTGCGGCATACCGCAGCCGCCGTAGGGCTGGCCGAGGCCGTCGAAGTGGGTGGCGTTGCCGACCACGTCGGCGGCAGGCGAGGAGGCGCGCGGCGTGGCGGCCGGGGCGGGCAGCATGGTCAGGGCGCAGACGAGCACCGCGCCGAGGAACGCGGCCAGGGCGGCGGACGACCGCCTGGCCGGCCTGGGGACATGAACGGGTAATCGCATGGACGTCTCCGGGAATGTGGGGGGACGGAGTCGCGGCACTCCCGGCGGATCGGTCAGCGCGATCCGCATGGGAGCGCTCCCATACTGCCTTCGGCCCCGGTACCGTGTCCAGATCCGGACCAGGGCGTCCCTCCGGGCCGACCGGGGGAATACCGCGTGCCCCACGGAAGCGCGGCCTCGGGGCACTGTACGAGAAGCGCTCAGGCCACGGGTTCGGCGACGAGCTGGATCACTTCCGCGGGCCCCGCTCGGAACGTGGGGCTGGCCGCATCGGCTTCGATCATGTGCGGGGTGGCGTCGTGTGCGGCCAGTGCCTCCTTCGACGACCACCGCTCGATGAGAACGAAGCGGTCAGGCTCGCCGCTCACCTGGTGGAGGTCGTATTGCAGGCATCCGGGCTCGGCTCGCACGATCGGCGCGAGCCGCTCGAACGCGGCGATCTGGTCCTGGCCGCGACCCGGAAGGGCGGTGATCAGGATGACGAGTTGTATCGGCTGTGACATGCGCTGGAGCCTACTTGGCACTGACGTGTGAGCCGCCACGAGGCCAGCGCTGGCGCGCGATTTGCAGAATCCGGGCGGTCGTTGGGCGCGAGCGCACTGACCTCTGACAGGTAGGTGTCTACTGCGGCCTCGCCGATAGCCGTTGTACTGATGTTCCCCGAGGCCGGTCATGGCCGGGGTCAAGACGGCTGGCTACCACGACAGGCCGCGCCGCCCGCCGTTGGTGATCTTGCTGTGGGTGGTCCGAGGCGGCCCCGCACAAGCCCGGCACAGCAGCGGCGACGGCGCCCAGGGTGACCAGGAGCAGGCCAACGGCGGCCATGCGCAGCTCGCCCACTGCCACTTTGTCCAGGGCCCTCACGAGCTGCTTGTCCGTCGCGTGGAGCCGGGTCCGCAACGCCGCGTCGGCCTCGCGGCTGTACCGCCGGTCGCGGTCCGCGTCCGCCCGCAGCGTTTGCACCTGGTCGACGAGCCACGCCACCTGGTCGGGGAGTGGCCCGGCAGGCAGCTCCACTCCGGTGCTCACCGTGGCGCCAAGGGCTGCCGCGTCCGCAGTGGCCGCGCCGGCCTCCGGGGCCGTGCGCCGGTGAGTCAGGCGGTGCCAACGGGACGGTACCGAGCGACTGACTGCCTTCAGGCGCCCGGCACCCAGGAACTCCCCCATCATGCGCCCGCTTGCCCGCCACGTGCTGGTCATGCCCAGCAACGTGAGGACGGCCCCCACCACGGCTAGCACAACGCCGACACGTGGCCACCAGACGCTGTCGCACCCCATGACAGCGACGGTATGACGCCTGCTCACCCCGCGCCCGGCGCCAGGGCCGAACGTGCGCGTGTCGGAGCGGGATGCGGAGCCTACCGCTGTTCCGCTCGGTCGGCCTGGCCCGGATGCGGCCGGTGGTTCCCGCGACCGGCGGCTGGAGGGGTGCGCGGCCGGAGGCGTTCGCCCTGCGGTCCGAACATGATCAGGTACTCGACCGGGCCGCCGGGGCTGGCGTTCGCCACGCCGTGCGGGGTGCGGGTGTCGAACTCGGCGACGTCCCCGGGGGTCAGGATGAGGTCCTGGGTGCCGAGTGCGAGCCACAGCCGTCCGTACAGGACGCACAGCCACTCGTGGCCGTCGTGGGAGACCTGGCGGGGCCGCGCGGGCGGCTCTTCGAGGGCGGGCAGGACGTGCTTGTGGGCGTGCAGGCCGCCGACGTACCGGGTCAACGGCAGTACCGCCTTGTCGTCGCCGAAGCTCAGCGGTGCCGTAGCGCGTGGCTCGGCCGCGGGGGCGGGTGCGGTCCCGGCCAGCTCGTCCAGGGAGACGCCGTACTCCTTCGACAGTTGCAGCAGCACTTCCAGGGTGGGCTTGCGCCGGCCGGTCTCGATCCGGGACAGCGTGCTGGTCGAGATGCCGGTCGCGCAGCTGACCGCGGTGAGCGTCGCGCCGTGGTGCTCGCGCGCGGCCCGGAACCGGGGCCCCATCGCGGCCAGCGTGCCGTCCACGTCGTCGACTGCCACCTCGCCCCATTCCTCTTGCCGCTCCACCGCCCTGTCCTGCGAGTTTGCCACAATGGCAACGCTGATCGCGCCGGACGGGTGCCACGCCGCATGATCGACGGGTAGCCGCGTCCACCGCGACCCGAGGAGAAGCCCATGCATCCCGAGCCGACCGCCGAGCCCCGCCACCGCACCGTCGAGGCCCCGGCCGGGCGCCTGCACCTGGTCGAGCAGGGCACCGGCCCGCTGGTCCTGCTCGTGCACGGCTTCCCCGAGTCCTGGTACTCCTGGCGCCGCCAGCTCCCGGCCCTCGCCGCGGCCGGCCACCGGGCGGTGGCGATCGACGTGCGCGGCTACGGCCGCTCCTCCAAGCCCGAGGCCACCGACGCCTACCGGATGCTCGACCTGGTGGAGGACAACGTCGCCGTCGTGCGCGCCCTCGGCGAGGAGAGCGCCGTGATCGTCGGCCACGACTGGGGCTCCAACATCGCCGCCACCTCCGCCCTGCTCCACCCGGAGGTCTTCCGCGCCGTCGGCCTGCTGAGCGTCCCCTACGCGCCGCCCGGCGGCCCCCGCCCCACCGACATCTTCGGCCAGATCGGCGGCCCCGAGCAGGAGTTCTACGTCTCCTACTTCCAGGAGCCCGGCCGCGCCGAGGCGGAGATCGAGCCCGATGTACGGGGCTGGCTCACCGGCTTCTACGCCGCCCTGTCCGCCGACACCATGCCCGCACAGGGTGAGCCCGACCCGCACTTCGTGGCCCGCGGCGGCGGGCGGCTGCGCGACCGCTTCCCCACCGGGGTCCTCCCGGCCTGGCTGGGCGAGGACGATCTCGACGTCTACGCCGGGGAGTTCGAGCGCACAGGGTTCACCGGTGCACTCAACCGCTACCGCAGCATGGACCGGGACTGGGAAGACCTCGCCCCGCACCGCGCAGCCCCGATCAAGCAGCCGTCCCTGTTCATCGGCGGCGCCCTGGACGCCTCCACCACCTGGATGTCCGACGCCATCGACGCCTACCCCACCACCCTCCCCGGCCTGACGGCCTCCCACCTCCTGGACGGCTGCGGCCACTGGATCCAGCAGGAGCGCCCCGACGAGGTCAACCGCCTGCTGACCGACTGGCTCGCCACCCTCCAAGGCTGAACCCGGACCAGCGATCCGGGCAGCTTGGTTTCCGCTCCCGCCACGCCTGGTGCGGCGGTCGGGCGGCCCGACTCAGCCGCCGACCGTCATCTCGTGGCCCGCCTGGGAGGTCGTGTGGGCGGCGGCCGCCGAGGCCGCCGCTTCGGGGTCGTGCTGCCGCAGCGCCTCGATGATGGCGTCGTGCTCCTCGACCACCGAGCGCCAGTTCTGGTCGTCGCGGGGGGCGATGACGCGGTAGCGGCGGATGGTGAGCAGCAGTTGCTCGGTCAGCTCCGTGAGGATGCGGTAGCCGCTGGCCTCGGACAGCACGCGGTGGAAGTCGGAGTTGAGCTGCGGGAGCAGATCCACGGAGCCGCCGTCGAGTGCGGTGCGCATCTCGGCCTGGACGGCGTCGAGCCGGGCGAGGACCTCGTCGTCCACGCGCTCCGCGACGAGCCGGGCCACCAGGCTCTCGATGGCCTCCCGGGCGAGGAAGACGCCGCGCATCTCCTTCTTGTCGATGGTGGCGACGACCACGCCGGCGTGCATCTGCGCGACGACGAGGCCCTCGGACTCCAGCCGCTTGACGGCTTCCCTGATGGGGATCTTGCTGACTCCCAGATTGCGGGAGAGCTCGTCCATGTTGATGCGATCGCCGGGTCTGAGGTCACCGCCCGCGATGGCCTGGTGGAGGGTGTCGTAGACGAGGTCTGCCTTGCTCTTCACCTTGGGCAGGCGCGCTGCCCAGTTCTCTGCCATGCGTTCATCGTATGCGATATTCCTTCGGAGGAACAGGCAGGTCAGGGAGGCGCGGATCGGACAATGACGCGGAAAGTAGCCTTGACAGGCTCTTCGTATACGATATCCTCCTTGTGTTCGGTGGTGCCGATGGACATACCCGGCACCGCGTCCGTACGGGGCCGCACGCCCGGTACCGCATCCCGCACCTTGTGCACTGGAGTCCGCGATGACCCCTCCTCTCGCTTCCGGCGGCTGTGCCGTCCGCCCGGCCTCCACCCGAGCCGACGCGGGCACGCCGCGATCGCAGACCAAGCGCTGCCGACTGTCCGCCAGTGACCGCGCCGCGGGTCGGCTCCGTGCCTGGGTCGCCACGCAGCTCGCCGGGTGGGGGCTGGAACACCTGCGGGACGATCTCACGCTGATCGCCGCCGAGCTGGCGGCGAACGCCGTACGGCACGCAGGCTCGGCGGCCGACGTCCGGCTCACCCTGCGGTCCGGCGGACCCAGGGGACCGTACGTGCGGCTGGAAGTGGTGGACGCGGGCCCCGGATTCGATGTCGCCGCGGTCACCGCCACCTGGCAGGACGAGGAGATGCTGCTCGGCTGCCGCGGCCGGGGGCTGCTCCTGGTCGCCGGTGTCAGCAGCCGCTGGGGCTGCGGGCGGATCGCCCGCGGCCACCGGGTCTGGGCGGAAGTGGCGTGCACGGCCTGAGGCAGCCGTCCGTGCGGCGGTAGCCGGCCCAGGTGACGGCCGCACGCTGACGACCGGGGTGCGGGCGGCCCTAACCGCCGTGCAGCGGGGGCAGGCCCATGCGGGTGCGGTGGCTGTCGCGCAGCAGGCTCGCGGGGCTGACGGCCGACGCGCCGCCGTCCAGTACGAGTTCGCCGCCGGTGAGCAGCGCCGCCTCGGGGGAGGCCGCGAAGGCGACCGTGGCGGCGATCTGCTCGGGGGAGGCGAGCAACCGCAGCGGATTGCTCTCGCGCAGCGCCACCAGGTCCTCCTCGCCGCCGAGCCGCGACTCGGTGGCGGGTGTGCGGACCCAGCCGGGAGACACCGTGACGAAGGAGATCCCGTGGGGGCCGTAGTCCACGGCCAGTTGGCGGGTCAGGGCGGCGAGCGCACCCTTGGCGGCGGCGTAGGCGGGCAGGCCGGGGGCGGCGGTCCTGTGCAGCACGGAGCCGATGGTCACCACCGCGCCGCCTCCCGCGGAGATCATGCCGGGCAGCACCTCTTTGACGCACAGGAAGACGGAGGTGAGGTTGGCCCGCAGGACCGCGTCCCACTCCTCTTCTGTGGTGCGGTGCAGGGGCTCGCCCTGGGTGACCCCCGCGCAGGCCACGAGGACGTCCACACTCCCGCCGCTCGCGGTCACCTCGCGTACGGCGGCGGCGACGTCGTCGGCCCGCGTCACATCGGCGCGGTGGTACGAGACGCCGGGCAGTCGCGGGTCGGCGAGGTCGAGTCCGGCCACCCGCAGGCCGTCCGCGGCGAGGCGTGCCGCCACGGCGCGGCCGATACCGCCCGCGGCGCCGGTGACCAGGGCTGTTCGCGTCATGTCGTGAGTACCTCGTGCCGTTGGGGGAGCGGATCGGCCGTACGGAACAGGTGCGTCCCGGGCCGTGGAACAGAACAGGAAGGTATACGATCTACTAAATATCGGCAACGCCCTCCGGAGGTATCCATGACAGAGGCCATGACAGAGGACGACTTCCTCTCCGCTCTGCGCTCCCAGCGCCTGCTTGCCATCGTGCGGGGATCGGACGCCGACGCCTCGCTCGACACGGTGCTCACCCTCGTCCGATCCGGTATCGGATTGGTCGAGGTCTCGCTCACCGGGGCGGACGCCCTGGGCGTCGTCGAGCGGGCCCGGGCCGCTCTCGGACCCGACGCGATAGTGGGCGCAGGCACAGTGCTGACCACGGAGGACGCCCGCAGGGCCGCCGACGCGGGCGCGGCCTTCGCGGTGACGCCCGGGGTGACGGACGCCGTGGCCGCCTGCCGCGGCCTGGGGCTGCCCGTCCTGGCGGGCGCCCTGACCCCGACCGAAGTGGCGGCGGCGCTGACCGAGGGCGCCACCGCGGTCAAGCTCTTCCCGGCGAGTCTGGGAGGCGTCGCCCATCTGCGGGCGCTGCGCGCGCCCTTCCCGGACGTGCCGTTCGTGCCGGTCGGTGGCATCGACGCGGACGCGGCCCGTGCGTACCTCGCGGCGGGAGCGCTGGCCGTGGGTGTGGGCAGCCCGCTGATCGGCGACGCGGCGGACGGCGGGGACGCCGCCACCGCCGGTCACGAAGCCCTCGTCGGGCGCGCCGCCCGGTTCCGCCGCCTCGTCCCCGTGGAGTCGTGATGACCGACGTGCTGACCGACGCGACGACAGTCCCGACGACCGCCCCGATCACCACCGTGACGACCGGCGTGCCGACCCCCTCCACGACCGACGTGCTGACCTTCGGCGAGACGATGGCCGCGCTCCGCGCCGGACAGCCCCTGCTCCTCGGCGGCTCGCTGCGCCTGTCGGTGGCAGGGGCGGAGTCGAACGTCGCCATCGGCCTGGCCCGCCTGGGGCACCGCGTCCGGTGGGCGGGACTGACCGGCGCCGACGAGTTCGGCCGCCTGGTGCGGCGCACGCTGATGGCCGAAGGGGTGGACATCTCGCGGGCCGGTGTCACCGACGCCGGACCGACCGGGCTGGTCGTCTTCGAGCCGCGCGTGGCCGATCTGGTCCGCGTCGCGTACTACCGCACGGGATCCGCCGGTTCCCGGCTGACGCGAGACCACCTCGTACCCGCCCTCACCGAAGGGGCGCGGGTCCTCCACGTCACCGGGGTCACGGCCGCACTGGGCGAAGACGCACAGCAGGCGGTCGCCTGGGCCGTGCGGTCGGCTTCCGAGGCAGGCTCGCTCGTCTGCCTGGACGTCAACTACCGCTCACGGCTGTGGTCCCGCGAGGAGGCGGCGTCAGCGCTGCGCCCGCTCGCCCGTCATCTCGACGTACTCGTGGCCTCCGACGACGAACTGGCCCTGGCCGCACCCGAGCAGGCGGCGACCGAGTCCGCTCGTATCGAGGCGCTCCTGGCGGCGGGCGTCGGGGAGGTCGTGGTCAAGCGCGGTGCACGGGGCGCCGAGGTGCGCACGCCGGACACCAGGGCGTCGCTTCCCGCCGTCAGCGTGCCGGTGCGCGACACCGTCGGTGCGGGCGACGCCTTCGTGGCCGGATACCTGTCCGGGCTCCTCGACGGCGAGACACCAAAGGTCAGGCTGCACCGCGCCGTGCACACGGGCGCCTTCGCCGTCGCGTCGCCCGGCGACTGGGAGGGCCTGCCCGCCCGGCACGAACTCGACCTCCTGCGGGCCGAACCGGGGAGCACACTGCGATGAGCGCCGACTGGGTTCCCCTCGCACCCGACCGTTATCACCTGGCCGAGGGCGCCCGGTGGCACCACGGCCGGCTGCTGTTCGTGGACCTGCTGGCGGGCGACCTCTACACGTGCGGCGCGCGCCCCGGGGACACCCCGGACCGCCTTCTGGGGCTCGGTGTGCCCCTTGGGGCGGCGGAGCCGCTCGCCGACGGTTCCGGCGGCTGGATCGTCGCCGCCGGTACCGGGATCGCGGCCGTGGGACCGGACGGCCGGGTGCACTGGCTGGGCCGCCCCGAGGAGCATGCGGCGACGCCCATGCGGATGAACGACGGGGCGTGCGATCCCTCGGGCCGGTTCTGGGCCGGGAGCATGGCGGCGGATGGCGCGCCCGGTGCCGGATCGCTCTACCGGGTGGACCCCGACGGTTCGGTGCACCGCGCGCTGACCGGCCTGTCGGTGCCGAACGGCCCGGCGTTCTCACCGTCGGGAACCGTGATGTATCTGGCCGACAGTGGGCGAGGGGACATCCTGCGGTACCCCCTCGACGCGGCCACCGGGGAGTTGGGGCAACCGTCCGTGCTGGTCACCGTCCCCATCGGGCAAGGGCGGCCGGACGGCATGACCGTCGACGACGACGGTCTGCTGTGGGTCGCGCTGTGGGGGGCAGGTCAGGTGCGCGCGTATACGGACCGCGGCTCGCTGGAGTGCACCGTGCCCGTGCCGACACCGCATGTCTCGAGCGTGGCGTTCGGTGGCGGCCGGATGTTCGTGACGACGGCCCGGCACCGGCTGAGCAGGCCGGACGTGCTCGCGGGAGCGGTGCTGAGCAGGCCGTGCGCCGTGACGGCGCCCGCCGCCCGCGCCTTCGGGGCGGCCCCGCGAGCGGTCACTGAAGGTGAGGGGTGATGAGCATGGCGAAGTGCGCGGAAAATCTTCCCGCAACCTCTGGTTCTTATTTCGTATATCTCATACGGTGGCCCCACCTCCGTCCCCCTCACAGGTGGTGAACGTCCTCATGGCCACTGTCACGACGACCGAAGACGGCAATGTGACCGCTGCACAACACCGCACCAGCCGACGCACGATGCTCGCCAGCACCGTGGGCACGGTCATGGAGTGGTACGACTTCAATCTGTACGGCCTGGCCTCGGCCCTGGTCTTCGGCCCGCTGTTCTTCGGGTCCTCCTCCGTCGGCGGCACGCTGGCGTCGTTCGCCACCTTCGGTGTCGGCTTCGCCGCCCGGCCGATCGGCGGTGTGATCTTCGGCCACCTCGGGGACCGTATAGGCCGCAAGTACGTCCTGCTGATCACCATGGTCGGGATGGGTGTGGCCACCACTCTGGTCGGCGTCCTGCCCACGCACGCGGTGGCCGGCGCCTGGGCCCCGATCCTTCTGGTCTTCCTGAGGATCTGCCAGGGCATCGCGGTCGGCGGTGAGTTCGCCGGAGCCACCCTGCTGACCGTGGAGAACGCGCCGCCGGGCAGGAGGGGGCTCTTCGGCGCCATCCCCGCCATGGGCACCGGCGCGGGATTCGTCCTGGCCAGCGGGGTGTTCGCGCTGTTCTCCCTCCTGCCCGACAGCTCGTTCTACACCTGGGGCTGGCGGATCCCGTTCCTGCTGAGCGCCGTGCTGGTGGTCTTCGGGCTGGTGGTCCGCCGCGGTATCGACGAGACTCCCGTCTTCACCGAGTTGGAGGACCGCGGCGAGACCGTACGCTTCCCGCTCCTGCTCACGCTGCGCAAGCAGCCCGGGGCGGTCCTGCGGACCATGGGCATCACCGTCTCCGGCTTCGTCTGGGGCTACCTCATCCAGGCGTTCGCCCTCTCCTACGCCACCAAGACGCTGCACCTGCCGAAGTCGACGATGCTGTGGGCCATCGCCACCGCCTCGGCCCTGGAGATCGTCGCGATCCCGTTCTGGGGCTGGCTGTCGGACAAGATCGGCCGACGTCTCATGGTCGCCATCGGCCTGACCTGCACCATCGCCTACGCCTTCCCCTTCTTCGCCCTGCTGCACACCAGGAGCACCGGCCTGATCTTCCTCGCCATGGTGCTCGCCATCCCGCTCTGCAAGGACATGGTGTTCGGCCCGCAGGCGGCCCTGGTGGCCGAGCAGTTCGACGCCCGCGTCCGCTTCAGCGGCGTCAGCGCCGGCCGGGAGTTCGGCGGCGCCCTGTTCGGCGGCACCGCGCCCTTCATCGGCACCGCGCTGGTCGCGGCCTACGGATCGATCACCCCCGTCGCGCTGTACGTCATCGCCGCCTGCGTCGTCACCGCCGTCGCGGTGTTCTGCGGACGGGAGACCTCACAGCAGGACACCGAGGACCTGGGTGCGTTCACCGCCTGACACCGTCCGGCGCCCTCACCAACCCGACCCCGTGGAGAGACCAACCGTGAGCAAGACCCCCCTCCGTATCGCCAAGATCGAGGCCCTGGCCCTGTCGGCGAGCTTCGACGACCTCTACGACTCGCCCGGCGATGTCCCTGACTGGCTGCGCTACCCGGCCTCCAGCCATCTCGTCCTGCCCCGGCGTGGGCAGTACGCCACCCTGGTCAAGGTCCACGCCGAGGACGGCAGCGTGGGGATCGGCGAGTGCTACGGACTGCCCTCTCCCGAGGTGACCGCCACTGTCGTCTCCCAGGTGCTCGCCCCGCTGCTCATCGGCCAGGACGGCCTGGCCACCACCGCGATCTGGGAGCGCCTCTTCCAGGGGCAGGCGGCCGGCGGCCACAACCGCGGCTTCTACCTCGAAGCACTCGCCGGGATCGACCTCGCGCTGTGGGACCTGCGGGGCAAGGTCGCGGACCTGCCCGTCCACCGGCTGCTGGGCGGCCCGATCCGCGAGCGCGTCGACTGCTACGCCAGCCCCGTCGCACTGCACGCCGACCCCGACGACTCCGCCCGCCAGGCCCTCGGATTCGTCGAGGCGGGCTTCCGGGCCCTCAAGGTCAAGATCGGCCGCGGGATCCGTACCGACCGCGCCCACCTGACCGCCGTACGGGCGGCCGTCGGCGAGGACATCGACATCCTCACCGACGTCAACTGCGCCTACGACCTGGACGAGGCCACCCGCGTCGGCGCGGTCCTGCGCGACCTGGACATCTCCTGGTACGAGGAGCCCCTCCAGGTCGACGACCTGGCCAACCTCGCCGAGCTGCGGCGCCGTACCGGCCTGACCGTCGTCAACGGCGAGACCCACTTCACCCGCTTCGACCTGCGCGACTCCCTGCTGCACCGGGCCATCGACGTCTTCATGCCCAACGTGGCCCGCAGCGGGGGCATCACGGAGGCGACCCGGCTCGCCGCCCTCGCCTCCGCCTTCCACGTCGACATCGCCCCGCACGGTGTCGGCTCCGGCGTCAGCCTGTGCGCCGCACTCCAGTTGTGCGCGGCCACCCCCAACCTGCGCACGTACGAGTACAACCGGCTGCCCAACCCCATCCGCGAGGCGATCCTGCGCAACCCGCCGGAGTTCCGCGACGGAGCCCTGACCGTACCCACCGGGCCCGGTCTGGGCTTCGAGCTCGACGACGCCGTCGTCGACCGCTACACCATCGCCCGCTTCTGATCCCACGGCCCGTCCCCCCGCCACCGCACACGGGAGCGGACGGGCCGTGCCCCCGACACATCGAGTTCCGGATCGAGGACGCCCGAGATGACCCCCAGCCCACACCACGGCATCAGCCGCCGTGCCCTTCTCGGCGGAGCGGCGGCTGCCGCCGCAGGCACCGCCGTCGCACTGTCCCCCCTCGGCGGCTGGTCCGCCGAGGCCATCAGCTCCGGCAGCTACACCATCCGCTTCGACCAGCCGCGCAAGCAGACCATCCTCGGACTCGGCTTCGAGATACAGTCCGACTCCATCGGCTCGGGCAACAACGGCCTGCCGTCCACGGTCAGCGGCGTCCCGTACGACCTCGTCGACAGCGAGCGCACCCGCTTCTACCAGCAGATGCTCAAGGTCCGCTCCGACCACGGCTTCCGCTACTGCCGGCTCGCGCTCGGGCTGTACTACCGGGGCACCGACTCCACCGGCAAGCACCTCCAGGACCGCTATCCGGGCCAGGCCGCGTTGCTGGCCGACATGATCAGCCAGGCGGGCATCGAGGGCATCTCCGCCGAGTACTGGTCGCCCACGCCCGGGTGGAAGTCCAACAACTCCTACATCAAAGGCTCGCTCGCGTCCTTCGCCCCCGGGGACCTGGACGCCCTCGGCGACGCGATGGTGGGCGACCTGGACTACCTCGCCGCGCGCGGTGTGCCGATCTCCATGTGGGGGCTGCAGAACGAGCCGACCTACGGCACCGACTACTCGTCGTGCGTCTACTCCGCCGACCAGTACCACCAGGCGTTCGCCGCCGTCGCGCCGAAGATCCGGGCCAAGTACCCGCACGCGATGATCCACGCCAACAGCCTGGACGGGTGGAGCGGGTCCTACGGCCAGGCCATCAAGGCGGACCACTCAGCGCTGTCCTACGTCGACGCGTGGACCTACCACCGCGTGGGCGCCGACAGCGACGACCAGATCACTGGTGACTTCACCTCCGGCGCCGCCGGCAAGCTCGTCTTCAACAACGAGTTCGAGTACCTCGACAACAAGACCTCGGACGTGCGCACCATCAACACCGCCCAGTCCCTCATGAACTGGATGACCTTCCAGAACGCGCCCACCTGGTTCTGGCTGCACGCCCTCAAGCCCACCACCAACGCCGAGGCGCCCGGCTACGGCCTCGGCTACTGGCGGCCGCCGAGCGACACCGACTTCAGCCACTTCCCGAACATCCCCGTAGGGCACTGGGACTTCAACCCGCAGAACTGGAACGCGGTCGCCGGGTTCGTCCAGTACATGCCCTGGGACTCCGTCCGCTACGGCGTCGACGAGCCCCGCCACACCGACGGCAGCTACTTCACCGACCACCGGATCATGGCCTGGAAGACCCCGCAGGGCAAGCCGGTCTTCGCCATCACCAACCGCTCCACCACCGACTCCTTCACCTACACCGTCGACACCCAGACGTCCGCGCCGTTCCAGGGCCACCGCTTCGGCCCGTCGACCAACAACCAGACCCTGACCACCGTCAACGGCCCCTCCCTCACCCTCACCGTGCCGCCCCTGTCCGTCGAGTTCTGGGTCCGCAACCCCTGAACAACCGCCGCCCCGGCGTCAGTTGCCCGCCGACGCCGGGGCGGCCGCACGTCTACCCTCCGCGGCGTCGATCCGGTACGAGACAGGGGACCGATCGGTACGGTGAGGCGATCACCTCAGGAGGCGGGCCCATGCTGGACGCGCTCGGGATACCCGAGACGGCGGAGTCGCTCTACCGTGAACTGCTGGCCCGTCCGGCGACGTCACCGGCCGAACTCGCCGCGGCCGCCGGACGCGATGTCTCCGCGGTCCGCAGGGAGCTGCGGCTTCTGGAGACCCATGGCCTGGTGGCGAGGAACCCCGGCCGGCCGGTACGGTTCCGCGCGCTGCCGCCCGACCTGGCCGTCGAGGTGCTCGCCCTGCAACGGCACCGGCAGATCGACCAGGCCCGGATGGCCGCGGCCGACCTGACCCGGCTGTGGCTCGCGGCCAACCGTGAGCAGCAGCCCGCCGTCGAACTCGTCCGCGGCGGAGAGACGAATGTGCAGCGCTTTCTGCAGTGCCAGCGTGCCAGCCAGGACGAGGTGCTGACGCTGGACATGCCTCCGTATGTGTCCGAGGGTGTCGCCCGGCAGACCGAGGTCCAACTGGAGCTGATGGCCCGCGGTGTGCGCTACCGGACGGTGTACGACTGCGCCGCGCTCGCCGACCCCGAGCAACTGGCCCTGGCGCGGCTGCTGGCGCAGCACGGCGAGCAGGCGCGGGTGTACGACGGCCTGCCCCTGAAGCTGCTCGTCACCGACCGGTCCACCGCTCTCGTCCCCATCACGCTCTCCGAGGATCGCCAGTCGCTGGCCCTGACGCGCTCGCCGCTGCTCGACGCGCTCCTCGCGCTGTTCGAGTTCCTGTGGGAGCGGGCCACCCCCCTGTGGTCCGAGCGCTCGGCGTCCGCCGAACTGACCGACGAGGACGCGCAGTTGCTCGGCTTCGCCGCGGCCGGGTACACCGACCTGGCGATCTCCCGGAAGCTCGGGGTGAACAAGCGGACCATCGAACGCCGGATGAGCCGGCTGATGACCCTGCTGGGCGCCCGCTCCCGTTTCCAGGCCGGACTGCAGGCCGGAAGGAAGGGGCTGCTCGGCTGACGGACCGGACCGGCACTCCGGCACTCCGGCGCTCAGGCAGCCGGCCCGGCGGCGAGACGGCCGGGCGGTGAACTGCCGGTCGCTGTCGGCTTACCGCCACGGGCGAAAAACCGGTGACCTCCGCCTCCTACCCTTCGGGCAACTTCTCGCCCCCCACAAGGAGGAAGCATGAGGCGCACCGCGATATTCGCCGGCCTGATGCTGGCAGCGGTCACCGCTATGGGCTCCGCCGGGCCCGCCAACGCGCACGAGCCGGGATCCGGCTACGTCGTGGTACTCAAGGACTCCGCGTCGACCGACCCCACTTCGGTCGCGCACGGAGTCCCCGGCGTCGACGTCGGTTCCGTGTACCGGTCCGCACTGCACGGCTTCTCCGCCCGACTCACCCCGACGGCCGTCCAGCGCCTGCGCGCGAACCCGGCCGTCGCGTACGTGGAGGCCGACGCCGTCGGCCACGCCGACGGCCAGGTGATCCCCAACGGCAACAACCGGATCTTCACCCCCGCCAACACCGCACTGAAGGTCGGCGACGGCCTCGACCAGCGGGTCAACGCGGACATCGCGATCATCGACACCGGCATCGACCACACCCACCCCGACCTGAACGTGGTCCAGCGGGTCAACTGCCTCGGCAGCAAGGGCTGTGTGGAGAACTCCGGGACCGACGACAACGGACACGGCAGCAATGTCGCGGGCATCGCCGCCGAGCTCGACAACGGCATCGGCTACACCGGTGTCGCCCCCGGTGCCCGCCTCTGGTCGATCAAGGTGCTCGACAGCGACGGCAGCGGCAGCACGGAAGAGATCGTCGCGGGCATCGACTACGTCACCGCGCACTCCGACGAGATCGGGGTCGCCAACCTCAGCCTGGGCTTCGACGGCGACGTGCAGGCGGTCAAGGACGCGGTCAACAGGGCCGTGGCCAAGGGCATCGTGGTCGTGGTGTCCGCGGGCAACGACCACCGCGACGTGAAGAACCAGACCCCCGCCAACGTGCCCGACGTCATCACCGTCTCCTCGCTCAGCGACGGCGACGGCAAGCCCGGCGGCCTCGGCAACTTCGCCTGGTGCAACAAGAACAACAAGAACACCGACGACACCCTGTCCGACTACAGCAACTTCGGTACGGGCGTGGACATCGCGGCCCCCGGCGACTGCATCACCTCCGCGTACAAGAACGGCGGCTACTCCAACTACAGCGGTACCTCCCAGGCCGCGCCCCATGTCACCGGGGCGGCCGCCTGGTTGGTCGCGGGGAAGAACAAGCCCACCGACCGCGCGGGTGTGCTCGCCGTACGCGACAAGCTGGTCAAGGCGGGGAACACCAACTGGACCGACACCTCCCACGACGGCGTCAAGGAACCGCTGCTCGACCTGCACGACCCCGCCGTCTTCCCGGCAGGCGGCACGAACGGCCCCAACGCCACCTTCGTCCCCAACTGCTCCACCGGCAGGAGCTGCACCTTCGACGCGAGCCTGTCCACCGGCAGCGGGCTGTCGTACGCCTGGGACTTCGGCGACGGCAGCACCGGCACGGGTGCCCAGCCCAGCCACACCTACGCCGCGTACGGCCAGTACCACGTCAAGCTCACCGTGACAGACAGCTCAGGGGCCACGAGCGGCAACAGCACCTACGTGCATCTGACCGATCCGTCCGTCAACGAACTCCCGGTCGCGTCGTTCACCCGCTTCTGCACGGTGTCGGGATACTGCGGCTTCGACGCCTCCGCCTCCTATGACGACGACGGGACGATCGCGTCGTACGCCTGGAACTGGGGTGACGGCACCGCCGCGGGCTCCGGTGTCAAGCCCGGCCACACCTACCCGGACCGGACCGGGTCGTACACCGCCACGCTGACCGTCACCGACGACAAGGGCGGCAAGGCGTCGGCCACCGCGGCGGTCACCTGCACCAAGCTGCCGTACTACACCGAGTGCTCGGCTTCCTGACCGGCTGAGCCGGGGCGGGCCGGGACGTGGGGTGCCCGGCCCGCCTCTCGCGGTGGTTCCGCGTGGCGGCGCTATTCCTTCACCGCTCCTCCGGTCAGCCCGCGGACGAAGAAGCGCTGGAGCAGGACGAAGGCGAGCACCACGGGGATGGCGGCCAGCACCGACCCCGCCATCAGCAGGTCCCACCGCGGGGCGAACTGGTTCTGGAAACCGGCGAGTCCGACCGGCAGGGTCCGCAGGCCCTCGTCGTTGGTGACCAGCGAGGGCCAGGCGAACTCGCCCCAGGTCCACATGAACTTGAGCACCGCCACCGTGCCCAGCGCGGCCCAGGAGTTGGGCAGCAGGACGCTCACCAGAGTGCGCATGCGGCCCGCGCCGTCGATGGCGGCGGCCTCGTCCAGTTGCACCGGGAGGGTGATGAAGTGCTGCCGGAGCAGGAAGATACCCGTCGGGCTGGCCAGGAACGGCACGATCAGCGCCCAGTAGGTGTTGATCCAGCCGAGGTCGCGCATCACCAGGTAGAGCGGCACCAGGATCACCTGGGTGGGGATCATCAGGTTGGCCAGGATCAGGGTCAGCACGGCCTGGCGGCCGCGGAAGCGGAACCGGCTGAGCCCGTAGGCCGCCAGGGTGTCGAACACCAGGTTGCCCGCGACCACCGCGCCCGCCACGAGGAGCGAGTTCACGAACCACTGGCCGAACGGGAAGTCGGCGACCACCTCCCGGTAGGCGTGGCCGGTCAGGTGCCGGGGCAGCAGGTGCTGGCCGGTGCCCACCAGATCGGTCATGGGCTGGAAGGAGGTCAGGACCATCCACAGGACGGGCACTCCGGCGAACACGGTGACCACGCCGAGCCAGAGGGCGGGTCCGATCCGGGTGGGTGCGATCCGCGGGGGTGCGGTCCGGTGGGGTGAGATCCGGGCCGACGCGGTCCTCATGACTCCTCCCGGGAAGAGAACCAGATCCTCACCACGGTGATCGCCATCAGGATCACGAACAGGACGACGGACGCGGCCGAGGCGACGCCGACATCGGTGAGGAGGTGGGTGTAGATGAACGTGACGACCGTGAGGGTGGCGTTGCCGGGCCCGCCCTCGGTCATCACCCACACCTGGTCGAAGACCTTGAACGAGTTGAACAGCAGCAGCAGGAAGACGGCCGCGCTGGCAGGGCGGATCATCGGCAGCGTGAGGGAGCGGAACTGCCGCCAGGGGCCGGCCCGGTCGATGGTGGCGGCCTCGTAGATCTCGGGCGGGATGCGCTGGAGTCCGCCGAGCAGGATCAGTGCGTAGATTCCGAAGTCCTTCCAGATGCTGACGACGGCGACGGCGGGCAGCGCCAGGTGGTGGTCGAACAGCCAGCGGGCGCCGTCGGAACCGACCAGGCCCGCCAGCGTGTTGACCAGGCCGTGGTCGGGGTCGTAGAGCCACTTCCAGATGAGTCCCGCCACCACCATCGGGATGACGGCGGGCAGCACCGTGACGGTGCGCACGAACCTGGCGGAGGCGAGTTCACGGTTGGCCGCCACCGCCGTGGCCAGCGCCAGCGCGTACGTGCCCGCAAGGGTGATGGCGGTGAACACCAGGGTGTTGAACAGGCTTTCCCTGAAGGTGCCCTGGCCGAGGATGGTGCGGTAGTTGTCGGCGCCGACGGACGTCTTGGGCCCCAGCAGGTTCCAGCGGTCGGTGCTGAGGAACATCGCCTGCACCATCGGGTAGAAGGTGAAGCCGATGATCACCAGCAGTGCCGGGGCCACCGACAGCCAGGCGACGAGGGTGCCGCCGGGGCGCCGCCGCCGGCGCGGCGGACTGCCGCCGCGCCGGTTGCCGACGGCGTCGCCGCGTGTGTGCTTCGCGGGGAGCTCGGTCGTCGTGGTCATGTGCCGCTTACTTCGCCTTCAGCGCCTGGTCGACCTGGTCGTCGATCGAGCTCAGGGCCTTGTCGACCGAGCTCTGGCCGTCGACCCCGGCGACGATGGACGCCTTCTGCGCGTCCCACCGGGTCTGGTAGGCGTTGCGGTCCTGCAGTACCAGGTCAGGTGTGTTGCGGTTGAGCTGTTCGAAGATGGCCGGCCAGCTCGGGTCGCCCTTGATCTTGGCATCCACGGTGGCCTTGACCGCCGGGGTGACCTTGGTCAGGTCGTAGGGGAATATCGCGTGGAAGTCCATGTACTGCGCGCTGCGTTCGGGGGAGGCGAGCCAGCGCATGAAGGTGCCGGCCGCGGCCAGGTTCTTCCCGCCCGCCTTGGCGACCAGGCTGTGGCCGCCGACCATCGAGCACCCGCTCTTCGGTCCCGCGGGCATCGGGGCCACGGCCCACTTCCCCGCGGTCTTGGCCCCGCCCGCCTGCACATCGGCGATCACGGACTGGAAGAACGGGAACATGGCCACCTCACCGCTGATGAAGCCGTTGAGCGCGCTGGTGCCGGTGCGGGAGATCTTCTCCGTGTAGAAGGAGCGCATGTAGTCCATCGCCGTCTTGCCCGCGGTCGAGTTCTGCGTCGAGGTCGCGTAGTCGGGCGAGGTCAGGCTGCCGCCCGCCTGGCAGAGGAAGCTCTCCCAGGTGGAGTTGATGGCGTTGAGGTGGTCGTCCATGCCCTTGAACTGCCAGCCCATGACCTTCTTGCCCGCCGCCGCGGACCTGGTGGTGATGGTCTTGGCCATCGACTTCAGCTCGTCCCAGGTCTTCGGCGGGGCGGTGAAGCCGTAACTCTTGAGGATGTCGGTCCGGTAGACCAGGACGTCGGAGTCGAAGTACAGCGGGACGCCGTACATCTTGCCGTTGTACCGGTCCACCGCCGACAGCGGCAGGAACTTGTCCAGGTCGGCCGGTGTGTAGCCGAGCTTGTCCAGCGGGGCCAGGGTGCCGGCCTTGAGGAAGTCGACGTCCAGGCCGTTGTTCATCAGCCACACGTCCGGCCCGTTGCCCGCCGCGACGGCCTGCTTGATCTTGTCCCGGCCGTCCTTCCACTCCAGCGAGGTGAGCTGCACGGTCACCTTCTGCTGGGATGCGTTGAACTCGTCGACCAGCTCCTTGACCTTGTTGTCCTGCCCGATCCAGTACGGCATGGACCAGAACTTCACGACGGTTCGGCCGTCGGCGGAGGACGACCCGCTGCCGGAGGAACAGGCCGAAGCCGTGAGCGCGAACGCGGAGGCCACGGCGACGGCGGCGAATCTACGACGAAGGGGTGACATGGTGCGGTTCTCCTTGTGCCTGAGCGTTGTTCGAGGGTGTGCTCATGAGAGGGGGCGCGGTCTCTGCGGTGGTGCCGGCGGATCGCCGGCATGCCGCTGAAGTGGCAAGATATGCGATATACGAAATCCGCGCCAGAGGTTGAGCACACCCAGTTCTCAGCCGCCGCTGTCCGCCTGCATTGATAGGATCTTTGGCGCTCGCGCGGGATGAGTCGACGTGGAAAGTCTTGACCGTCCCGTTCGCTCGCCCTAATCTCAGCGCACGATAGGTCCGATGTTATCGGTCCTCTTGGAGTGATCCGCTGTCAAGCACCAGTCGCACCAGGGCTCGTGACCGGCCGCAGCCCTCGTACGGCTGCGATGTCCCGGTTCCCGCGCAGCCTGCCCACGACCGCGTAGCCGTCACACCCCAAGGAGCCGCACCATGTCCCCGTCCCCCCTCACACGGCGCACCTTCCTCAGGGCCGCCGCGCTCGCCGGAGGCGCAGTCGCCTTCGGTGTGCCGCAGGCGCTGTTCTCCACCGCAGCTCACGCGTACACCGTCCCGGCCAAGATGGACTGGTGGTACCAGGCCAGGTTCGGGATGTTCATCCACTTCGGCTCGTACTCCTACCTCGGCCACGGCGAGTGGGCCTTCAACAACGAGGGCTGGTCCAAGGCGAATTACCAGACCCAGGTCTCCGCGCACTTCAACCCGGCCTCCTTCAACGCCGCGACGATCGCCCAGCTGGCCGCGGACGCCGGCATGAAGTACCTGGTGATCACCTCCAAGCACCACGAGGGCTACGCGATGTGGGACTCCGACGTCGCCGGCTTCAAGGACACCACCGGCAGCAAGCTGTACAACCTGCACGACTACAGCGGCGTCCAGCGCGACCTGCTGGCGGAGCTCAAGACCGAGTGCGAGAAGCGCGGAATCCGGTTCGGCCTCTACTACTCGATCATGGACTGGGACCACCCGTCGCAGACGATCCGCAGCGGCGGCCTCACCACGATGTCGTCGCTGACCGCCCGCACCGGCTACATCGCCGACATGAAGGCGGAGCTCCAGGAAGTGCTCGACAGGTACGACCCCGCGGTGCTGTGGTTCGACGGAGACTGGTTCGGCGAGCCCAGCAGCCCCACCCTGACGGACTGGTGGCTGCAGGCGGACGGCGCCGACCTCTACAACTGGCTGATCTCCCGCAAGCCCGGCCTCATCGTCAACGACCGGGTCAAGCGCGGCTTCGGACTCGGGGACTTCACCACACCTGAGCAGACCGTACCCGGAGCGCCACTGGACCGGCCGTGGGAGACCTGCGCCACCATGAACGGCGCCTGGGGCTACAACGCGGGGTCCGAGAACTCCTACCGGTCGGTGACCGCCATCCTCCGGGAACTGGTCACCGTGGTCTCCCGGGACGGCAACTACCTGCTCAACATCGGCCCCAAGGGCGACGGTACGGTCACCGCCGGATCCGTGACCATCCTGAACGGCCTGGCCTCCTGGATGGCCACGTACGGCGACAGCGTCCACGGGGCCGGGCCGAGCCCGTACGCCACCGACCCCTCATGGGGCGTGGCCACGAGGAAGGACGGCGCGCTCTACGCCCATGTGTTCAACTGGCCCACCGGCGGAGTGCTGTCGATCCCGGCCCTGTCCAACACCGTCACCCGTGCCTCTCTGATGAACAACCCCTCGGTGTCCCTGTCCTACACCGTCAGCGCCGACCGGATCGACGTCACCGTGCCGTCGGCCGCGCCCAACGCAAGCGACTCGGTGGTGGTCGTCGAGGTGAGCGGCACACCCACCGCGCCCGCCGCCGGTGCCAGCGTGTTCCAGGACGTCGACTACTCCGGGACCGTCGCGTTCCTGCCGCTGGGGACCTACACCTCCGCCCAGCTGACGGCCGCCGGCTCGGGACCCGCACGCATCTCCTCGATACGCGTACCGCACGGCTTCCGCGTGACCGGCTACTCGGGCGACAACTTCACCGGCACCGCCTGGACGTTCACCACGGACGCCGCGGATCTGCGCACCACCGGGAACAACGACGCCATCGCCTCCCTGAAGGTGACCTTCGATCCCACGGTGTACTTCCGGCTGACCAACGTCACGGACGGCCTGGCACTGGACAGCGGCGGCGGCGTCCCCGACGGCTCGAACCTCAAGCAGTGGACGCCCGTCGACAGCCCCAACCTGCAATGGCAGGCGATCGACCTCGGCACCGGCTACTTCCGGATCGTCAACCGCGCCAACGGCATGGCCGTCGACGGCTGGGGCTCGACCACCAGCGGCGCCCCGGCCCGGCAGTCCGCCTGGAACGGCGGGCCCAACCAGCAGTGGCAGATCACCGACCTCGGCCACGGCCGCTACCGCATCGCCAACCGCACCACGGGACTTGTCCTCGACGGCGGCGGCCAGGTCGCCTCCGGGTCCGTGACCAAGCAGTGGACGCCCGTCGACAGCCCCAACCTGCAGTGGACCTTCCAGCCGCAGAGCTGACCCCGCCGACCCGCCCCGGTCCGGGCGGGCGCACATGTGGCGGCCGGGGAGACGCTGTG
>NZ_JBFAXL010000055.1:0-57432 GCF_040680795.1 Streptomyces sp. NPDC051976 | reverse complement strand
GGCCGGTTCCCCTTCTCCGGGGGCGGGCCGCCCGGCCGGGCCGGGCGGCGCACGGGGTCAGTGGTGAGCAATGTGTGCCTCCCGCGATCTGGTGGGGACGGGGGTGACGCAGCTGACGGGGGACGGGCGGGTGCCGCGCCACGGGGCCGGGGCGCCGCGCAGCGCCAGGTCGATGTGCCGGTGGGTGACCGGGGCCTGCTCCAGTACCGCGAAGTGCCCGCCGGTCAGGGTGTGCGTGGTGAAGCGGCCGGTGGTCTGGTCCCGCCACCCCGCGACGTCGGCGGTGCCCGCCCGCGGGTCGTCGGTGGCCGCCAGCGCGGTGATCGGCACCTCCAGCGGCTGACCGGGCCGGTAGACGTAGGTGTCACGGACGCCGAAGTCCGCGCGGAACGGCGGCAGGATCATCCGCAGCACCGTCGGGTCGGCGAGCATCCACTCCGGGGTGCCGCCGATCCGCCGCAGCAGCGCCACGACCTCGCCCTCCGTCATCCCGGCCACCGGCGGCTCCCCGTCGTCGGGGGAGCCGGGCGCCGCGCAGCCGGAGACGAACAGGTGGACCGGCGCGGGGCCGCCGCGGCGGCGGATCTCCCGCACCAGCTCGAAGCCGACCAGCGCCCCCAGGCTGTGCCCGTACACCGCGTACGGCCGCGTCTCCCCGCCGGGGGAGGTGTCGGCCCGTACCAAGTCCGCCAGCACCGCGTCCGCGAGGTCGGGCACCAGCAGGTCCATCCGGTCGTACGGGGTGTCGCGCAGCCTCGTCTCCCGGCCCGGCAGCTGGACGGGGCGCACCGACACCCCGCCCAGCCTGCCGAACCAGGAGCGGTACGCCGAGGCCGAACCCCCGGCGTGCGGCAGGCAGTACAGCCGCACGCCGGTGCAGCCGGGCTGCTCCGCGAAGGGCAGCCACGCCGCGGTGGCCGGCTGCGCCGGGGCCAGTGCGGTGGTCACCGCGTCACCTCGACGTCGACATAGCCGGGCAGCGGCTGAATCTGCGTCAGATCGGCGGCCAGCACCAGGCGTTCGCCCTCCCTGGCCACCTCGCGGAAGCCGCTGAAGGCGTAGGTGATCTGCATCATCCGGTTGCGGCCGGTCTCCACGAAGTCCGCCCGCAGCCCCGCGCCCGCCTCCACGGCGCGCTCCATGATGTGGCTCAGCAGCACCGAGCCGACACCGCGGGACATCACCCGGCACGACATCAGCATCATGTGCAGCTGCCAGTCGGGCTCGCCCGTCTCCACCAGCGCCAGGCCGATCTTGCCGTAGGAGCCGAACCGGTCGGTGAGGGTGGCCACCAGCAGCAGGTGGTCGGGCGACTCGCGCAGCGCGTCCAGGTCGTCGTAGGAGTACGTCCTGCCGGTGGAGTTGAGCTGGTTGGTGCGGATGGTGAGTTCCTCGGCCCGCTGCAGGTCCTCCCGGGCGGCCGGGGCGATGGTGAAGGTCATGCCCAGGCTGGCGAGGAACTCCTCGTTGGTGCCGACGAACTCGCCCTCCACCTCGTCCCTGGCGAGCTGGCTGTGGTACATCGCGCGGCGCTGCGCCGACTCGTCGGAGACGAACCGCGGCCGGAACTCGATCCGGTGCAGCTCGGTGTCGATGTCCTCGGCGTTGACCCGGGTGACCTCGGGCAGCGAGAACTCCATCTCGGCCAGTTCGAAGTCCTGGTCGTCGACGAACGCGAACGCGTCCAGGCCCAGGTTGAGCTTGGCCGAGATCTGCCGGACCGACTCGGACTTGGCGTTCCAGCCGATCCGCGGGTAGAGGAACAGGTCCTCGATGCCGAACTCGCGCAGCTTCGCGACCGCCGTGTCGTGGTCGTTCTTGCTGGCCACCGAGTGCAGCACGCCCAGCGCGTCCAGCCGCCGGATGTGCTCCACCACGCCGGCCCGCAGCCGCACGTCGCCGTCCTCCAGCAGCACCCCGTCCCACAGAGTGTTGTCCAGGTCCCAGACCACGCACTTGATCTTGCCCTGCGCGGGTTTGCGGTACGGCCCCTGCGGCGGGGCCGCGGCGGTCGCCGAAGCCGACTCCGGCGGTTGGATGGTCGTTGTCACAGTGCCCACTCCCGGTACGCCTCGTCAGCGATCGTGATCCGCTGGATCTCGTTGCTGCCCTCGATGATTTCCATGACCTTCGCGTCCCGGTACAGCCGTGCGACCGGGTAGTCGGCGCTCATTCCGTTGGCGCCGTGGATCTGCACGGCCTCCGTGGCGTGCCGTGCCGCCGCGGTGGACGCGAAGTACTTCGCCACCCAGGTGGCCATGATGGTCGCCGGGTCCCCGGCGTCCTTGAGCACACCGGCCTGGTGGCACAGCAGCCTGGCCGCCCGGACATCGGTGACCATGTCCGACAACTTCGCCCGGATGAGCTGGAGTTCGCGGAGCTTGCTGCCACCGACCGTGCGCTGCGCGGTGTAGTGCGCCGACGCCTCCAGGCACGCCTGGACGATGCCGACCGAACCGGAGGCCACCGAGAAGCGGCCCAGGTCCAGGGTGCCGCTGAGCACCATGCCGGAGGCGAAGGAGCTGGGCCCCAGCAGCGCGTCGGGGCCGAGTTCGACACCGTCGAACTCCAGCTCCGCGATCAGCGACGCCCGGGTGCCGAGCACGTCCTGCAGCGGTATCACCCGCACGCCGGGTGACCGGCGCGGTACGAGCAGGGCGATGACGCTGGACTCGGTGCGGGCGAACACCAGGAACAGGTCCGCCCGCTGGCCTCCGGTGATCCACTTCTTGCGGCCGCTGAGCCGCCAGCCGCCGCCGTGCGGGGTGGCGGTGGTACGGATGCCGGCGGTGTCGCTGCCGCCGCCGGCGGGTTCCGACAGGCAGAAGGCGCCGCGTACCCGGCCGTCGGCGAGCGACGGCGCCCACTGCTCGATCTGGGCGGGGCTGCCCCAGCGGAGCAGCGCCCACGTCAGCATGGTGTGCACGGTGAGGAGGGAGCGGACCGAGGAGCAGCCCCGGCCCACCTCCTCGTGCACCTGGCCGAGCGTCACCAGGTCAAGGTCCTGGCCGCCCAGTTCGACCGGCAGGAACGGCGCCCACAGGCCCGCCTCGCCGATCCGTTCCTGCAACTCCTCGGGGACGGCGCCGGCCCGGTCGTACGCGTCGGCCACCGGCATGATGTGGGTGTCGACGAACGCACGTGCCGAGTCCCGGGTGATCCGGGCCCCCGCCGGCGCCGCCGCGAGGGGCGGCGCCGTGGTCAAGCTCGTCATTGTGGGCTCCTCAGTCGACGGAGACGGGGACGCTCCGGCGGGCGACGAGGTCCGCCATGGCCTCGACGGTGCGGAAGTTGTCGATGCGCAGTTCGTCGTTGGGGATGGTGAGGCCGAAGGTCTTCTCGATGAACATCACCAGCTCCATCGCGAAGAGCGAGTTGATGTAGCCGAGCGAGAAGATGTCCTGGCCGGTCTCGATGCTGGCCTGCGGGAAGCGGGCCTCGATGAAGGAGAGGATCTGGGTCTGCGCGGTGGTGTTCGACATGGTCGTCATCCCTTGTTGTCGTAGGTGTAGAAGCCACGGCCGGTCTTCCGGCCGTGCAGTCCGGCGTCCGTCATCTGCTTGAGCAGCGGGCAGGGCCGGTACTTGCTGTCGGCGTAGTGCTCGTAGAGCACCTCGACGCTGTAGAGGATCGTGTCGACGCCGATCAGGTCGGCGGTCTCCAGCGGTCCCATCGGGTGCCCGAAGCACCCGCGGAACACCTCGTCCACCGACTCCGCGGTGGCGACGCCCTCGTGGACGAGGAAGGCGGCCTCGTTGACGGTGAGCATGAGCACCCGGTTGGAGACGAAGCCGGAGGCGTCCTTGACGTCCACCGCCTTCTTGCCCATGCCGCTGAGCAGTTGACGGGTGACCTCGACGGTCTCCTGGGCGGTGTGGAAGCCGGGGATCAGCTCCACCACCGGCTTGGCCGGGACGGGGTTCATGAAGTGCACGCCGACCACGCGCTCCGGGTGCGAACCGACCGCGGCGACCCGGGTGATCGGGATCGCGGAGGTGTTGACGATGACCACCGCCTCCGGGCTGAGCACCCGGTCGAGGTCGGCGTGCACCTGGCGCTTGACGTCCCAGTTCTCGGTGACGTTCTCGATCACGAAGTCGGCCTTGGCGAGCGCCTCGACGCCGACCGCGGTGGTGATCCGGCCGAGGATCTCGTCGGGGTCCAGGGCCGGGCCGCCCATCAGACGGCTGAGCCGGCAGTTGCGGCTGATGGCCGCCTTGGCGTCGGTCAGGATCTGCTCGTCGATGTCGACGAGGACGGTCTCGTAGCCGCACTGGGCCAGGTTGTGCGCCACACCGATGCCCATGACCCCGGCACCGACAACTCCTACGACGGTCATGATCTCTCCTGGTTTCGTTGGTGGAAGCGGCCGTCGACGGCCGCTGGGTGGTGCGGGATCAACTCCTGCGCCGCCTGGCGGCGGTCTTCAGGCCGGACCGGCGCAGTCGCGCCTGCTCCTGGCCGTCGGGCTCCGGGACGGGGGCCGCGTCCGCGGCGGGACCGTCCACGACCTTGGCGAGGGCCTCGATGGTCGGGGCCTCGTAGAGGATGTGCGGAGGGAGCTCCGCGCCTTCGAAGGCCCGGCGCAGCGCCGCGAGCAGGGCGATGCCGAGCAGCGAGTTGCCGCCGAGTTCGAAGAAGTTGTCGCGGGCGCCGACCCGTTCGAGCTTGAGCATCTCGCCCCACACCTCGGCGAGGCGCTCCTCGGCGGGCCCTGACGGCTCGCGGTACGGGGTGAGCAGCTCGGGCCGCGGGTGGCGGGTGCCGGCCGGGCCGGAGGCGCCGCCGGCCGGGGCCATCACCGCTTCCACGGTGAAGCCGGTGCTGTAGCTGACCATGGTCGGCAGGTCCTGGGTGGAGACCACGACCCGCGGTTCACCGGAGGCCAGGGCCCGCAGCAGCGAGCGCCAGCCCTCCGCGAAGGTGATGCCGAAGACCTCCCGGTGCTTGCGGAAGAACGCCTGCAGGCCCTCGTCGTACCCGGACAGGCCCGAGTCCCAGGCGTTCCAGGTCCACTCGCCCCAGTCCACCGACAGCACCCGGCGGCCGGTCGCCGCCTGCCGGGCGGCGTAACCGTCCAGGTAGGCGTTGCCCGCGCAGTAGTCGACCTGGCCCGGGCCGCCGCCGGTGGCGGCGGTGATCGAGGAGAACAGCACCAGGAAGTCCAGCGCCGTCTCGTCGGGCCGGCCGATCCGCAGTGCCTCGTCCAGCGCCCGGACGCCCGCCACCTTGGGTGCGAGCACCAGGTCGGAGTCGTCGGACTGCTTGAACTGGATCAGGCCGGTGCCGGGCACGCCCGCGGTGTGCAGGATGCCGTGCAGGGCGCCGAACCGCTCCTCGGCGACGTCGATCGCGTGCCGTACGTCGGGCGCGCTGGCCACGTCGCCGGTCACGATCTCGATCTCGGCGCCGAGTTCGAGGATGGCCAGCACCCGGCTCACCCGGTCCCGTACCGCCTCGTCGGCCGGATCGGTGCCCGCCGCGATCGCCTCCCAGCGCTCGCGGGCGGGGAGTCCGCGGCGGCCGAAGAGCACCAGCCGGGCCCGGCACTGGCGGGCCAGGTGCTCGGCCATGCCGAGCCCGATGCCGCCCAGGCCGCCGGTGATCAGGTAGACGCCGCGGTCCCGCAGCACCGCCGCGGCGGTCTCGTCGTCGGGGGCGGGCAGCACCTCGTAGCCGCACACCCAGCGGCGGCTGCCGCGCAGCGCGACGGCCGCGTCGGTCCGCGGGCGGCGCAGCTCGGCGGCGACCACGGAGGCGGGGGTGGCCGGTTCGACGTCCAGCAGCCGGGTGGTGACGTGGGGGTACTCCAGCGGCACCACGAGCGTCGGGCCGATCAGCGTCGCCGCGTCGGGCCGGGCCTCGGCGCCGTCGAGCACCTGGTGGGCGCCCGCGGTGACCATGTCCAACTGCCAGTCGCCGGAGCCCAGTTCACCGGCCGCGCGGGCCAGCGCCACCAGGGTGTGCAGGCCGAGCGAGATCGCCTCGTCGGTGCCGCCGGGCCGCTCGGCGAGCGTCCACAGGTGCACCACCCGCTCCAGACCGAGACCGCGCCGCCGCAGGTCGCGCAGGACGGCCTGGGCGTCGCCCGCGTTGCCCGGCCGTACGGTGTAGCCGGTCGCCGGGTCGGCGGTGTATCCGTCGCCCGGGCGGACCGCGGTGACGGCCGCGCCGTCCGCCGCGGCGGACCTGACCAGCTCGTCCAGCACCGCGTCGGCCGTGTCGCCGTCGGCGTACACCAGCCAGCTCGCGGGCTGGGCCGCGGCGGTCGCGGGGGCGGCGGTCTGCCGCCACACCGGCTGCCAGACCCAGTTCTCCTCGGGCAGCCGCGGCACCAGGTCGATGTCCTCGAAGGTGGCGGGCACCCCGGGCGTGCCCGGGGCGGCGGTCAGCGCCTTCGGCTCGGCCTTGGCACCGATCAGCGGGGTCTGCTCGATCCAGTAGCGCTGCCGCTGGAAGGGGTAGGTGGGCAGCGGGATCCGGCCCGGCGCCATGCCGCGGTGCAGCTCCTCGGTGTGCGGGGCGCGGCCGTGGTAGGCCGCCCAGTCCAGGTCGGCGCCGGTCAGCCACAGCCGGGACAGCGCCTCGGTGAGCACCTGGTCGGCCGGGCGCGGGTCGCTCTCCGCGGGCAGCGTGGCGGTGATCATCGGCCAGCGCTGCGGCGGGCAGCCGGCGCCGCGCACCATCGCGCCCAGCGACTGCCCGGGGCCGATCTCGACGATCGCCAGTTCCGGGTCGGCCAGCAGTGTCTCGACCGCCGTGGAGAACCGTACGGTCCGGCACATGTGGGCCGCCCAGTACGCGGGGTCGCGCACCAGCCGGGCGTCGGCGACACCGCCGGTGACGTTCGACAGGTACGGGAGCCGCGGCGGGTTGAGCCGGATGTTCTCCGCGACCCACGAGGTCAGTTCGTCGGCGAGCGGGGCCAGCATCCGGGAGTGGAAGGCGTGCGTGGTGCGCAGGCCCCTGCTCGGGATGCCGTCGGCCTCCAGGTCGGTGGCGAGCCGGGCCAGCGCGTCGGAGGGACCGGCCACGACCACGGTCTGCGGGCCGTTGACGGCCGCGATGTCCAGACCGCGGGCCTCCAGCCGGTAGCGGTCGCGGAGTTGGTCCGGGCCGAGCGGCACCGCGGCCATCGCGCCGGTCTCGGCGCCGGAGATCAGCCGGGCCCGGTGCACCACCAGGGCGAGCGCGTCCTCCAGCGAGAGCACCCCGGCCAGGCAGGCCGCGACGTACTCGCCGAGGCTGTAGCCGAGCATCATCGACGGCGTCAGCCCCCAGGCCATCAGGGTCGAGGCGAGGGCGTGGTCGACGGCGAACAGCAGCGGCTGCACCACCTCGGTGCGCTCCAGCTCCGCGGCCCGCTCGTCGGCCTGGCCGGTCGCCCTGCCCAGCAGCGCGGCCAGGTCCATGCCGCCGCCGGGACGGTCCCCGGTCAGCAAACCGGCGAGGTCGACACCGGGCAGCAGCGGGCCCAGCAGGTCCAGGCAGCGGTCGAGCGCGGCGCGGAACACCGGCTCGTGGCGGTAGAGGTCACCCACCAGGCCCGGGTACTGCTCACCGACCCCAGCCAGCAGGAACGCCACCGGGCGGCCGTGCGCGGTCTCCACCCGGGTGGCCAGCGGCGCGCTGTCGTCGGTGCCGGCCAGTGCGGTCACCGCCTGCTCCAGGGCGGAGACGACGGTGGCGCGGCGGTGCTCGAAGGTCTTGCGGCCGACCTGGAGGGTGTAGGCGACATCGGCCAGCCGGGTGCCGGGGGCGGCCGCCAGGTTCTCGCCGAGGTTGCGGACCGCCTGGTCGGCGGCGGCCTCCGTACGGGCGGAGACGGGCAGGAAGTGGTGCCGCCTGCCGCCGCCGGGGGTGTCGGAGCCACCACGGCGGGCGGGCGGCTCCTCGACGACGACGTGCACGTTGGTGCCTCCCATGCCGAGCGAGTTGAGTCCGGCGATCCGCGGCCTGCCGTCGTCCCGCGCGGGCCACTCGGTGAGTTGGGTGTTGACGTAGAACGGGCTGCCGGCGAAGTCGATCTGCGGGTTGGGGGCGGTGAAGTGCAGCGTGGCCGGGACGAGCCGGTCGCGTACGGTCAGCGCCGCCTTGATCAGTCCGGCGGTGCCCGAAGCGTGGTTGAGGTGGCCGATGTTGGTCTTCACCGCGCCGATCGGGATGCTGCCGGGGCCGCCCGCGGCGCCGAACGCCCGGGCCAGCGCGGTGACTTCGATCGGGTCGCCGATCGGGGTGGCGGTGCCGTGCGCCTCGACGTAGCCGATGTCCTCGGGGGCGACACCCGCGTCGGCCATCGCGTCCTGCACCACCCGGGCCTGCCCGGCGACGCTGGGCGCGGTGTAACCGACCTTCAGGGCGCCGTCGTTGTTGAGCGCGGAGCCGCGGATGACGGCGTGCACGGTGTCCCCGTCGCGCAGCGCGTCGGAGAGCCGCTTGAGGACCACCACGGTGGCCCCGTCACCGAACATCGAGCCGCTGGCCTGCGCGTCGAAGGTGCGCACATGACCGTCGTGCGACTCCATGCCGCCTTGCTGGCGGCGGTGGCCGATCCTGTCGGGCACGGAGATGGACACCCCGCCCGCCAGCGCCATCTCGCACTCGCGGTTGCGCAGGCTCTGCACCGCCAGGTGGACGCCGACCAGCGAGGTGGAGCAGAAGGTCTGCACCGCGACGCTGGGGCCGCGCAGGTCGAACAGGTACGACACGGACGTGGTCAGCGCGTCCTTGTCGTTGCTCATGATGATCTCGTACGGGCTGATGTCGCCCGAGGCGAGCTGCGAGGTCATGCCGAACAGGTAGGTGCTGAGGTTGGAGCCGCCGAAGACGCCGATCCGGTCGCGGTACGACTCGTGGGCGTACCCGGCGTGCTCCAGGCCCTCCCAGCAGACCTCCAGGAACAGCCGCTGCTGCGGGTCGGTGAGCGCGGCCATCCGCGGGCTCATCCCGAAGAAGCCGGCGTCGAAGCCGCTGATGTCGTCGAGGACGGCGCGGGCGGGCACGTACTCCGGGTCGTTGACGGCGTCCGGGTCGACGCCCGCCTCGATCAGCTCCTCCGGGGTGAAGAAGCTGATGGACTCCACGCCCTCGCACAGGTTCCGCCAGAAGGCGGCGACGTCGCCCGCGCCGGGGAAGCGGCCCGCCATGCCGACGATGGCGATCCGGCGGTCGAGGTCGAGGTCGGGGTCGAGGTCGGGGCCGTCGGCTTCGGGAAGCGGTACGGGGACGGGGGCGGGCGCCGGTGCGGGTGCGGGGGCCTTGGCTACGGGAGTGGGTGCGGCGACCGGTACGGGCGCGGGGGTCGGGACGGCCGGTGCCGGTGCCGGTGCCGGGGCCTGGTGGGACGGCTTCTGCTCGTCGAGGACCGCGGCCAGCCGGTGCACGGTCGGCGCCTCGAACAGCGTCACGGTGGGCACCGTCACCCCGAAGCGGGTCTTGACGGTGGCCAGCATCTGGAGGGCGAAGAGCGAACTGCCGCCCAGGTCGAAGAAGTTGTCCCGGGTGCCGACCGGCTCCACGCCGAGCGTCTCGGTCCACAGCGCGCACAGCTCGCGCTCGGTGGCGGTCAGCGGCGTCATGTACGGCTGCGGCAGGTCGGGCCGCGGGAAGGAGGCCACCGGCGCCGTACCGCTCGCGCCGGCCGAGACCGGTGCCGGGCGGGTGGGCAGCCGGTCGGCGAGACCGCCCGCCACGACGACCACGGACGGCAGCGACTGGGCCACCACCTGGTCGAGCGCGGTCAGCGACTGCTCCGCCGTCATCGCGTGGGCCGCCATCGAGGTGGCCGTCCTGCCGCCGACCTTGGCCAGCGTCGGCGCCCAGGTGTCCCAGGCGGCCGAGGTCCAGCGGGTCGGCCCGCTCACCGAGCCGGGCTCGGCCAGCGCCGCCAGCGCCGCGTTGGCAGCCGCGTAGCTGCCGAAGGCCAGTCCGCCCAGGTGCGCGGAGGTGGAGGAGAACAGCAGGCCCCAGCGCGGCGCCCGGTCCGCGGGGAGGGCGGCGACGGCCGCCCGCAGCACCCGCGCGCCCTCGTACTTCGCACCGAAGTGCCGTGCCACGGTGGCGTCCTGGACGGCGTCCAGCGGCAGGAAGGTGTCCTCCGCGGTGTCGGCCGCGGCGTGCACCAGGCCGTCGAAGTCCTCGGCGGCGAGGAGCGCGCGTACGGCGTCCGCGTCGGTGACGTCCAGCCGCGCCGCCTCGACGTCCGCGCCGAGTTCGCGCAGCCGGGCGACGGCCTGGCGGCGGGGGTCGGCGGGATCGGCCGGCAGACCCGTACGGCCCGCCAGCACCACCCGTCCGGCGCCGCCGCGGATCAGGTGCTCGGCGACCATCAGACCGACGTCGCCGAGACCACCGGTGACGAGGTAGCCCTTGCCGGGGAGGACGACGGGCTCGACGGAGGTCCCGCCGCGCCGGGTGCGGCGCTCGGGGGTGTGCGGCTGTCCGCCGTCGGACGGGGACTCGGCGGTCCCGTCGCTGCCGATGCCGTCGATCGGCCGGTAGCTCGGGGTGTGGCGCTGTCCGCCGCGGAAGGCGGTGAGCACCGGGCCCTCGGTGAGGGCGAGTTCGGCGGCGAGCAGGGCCGCCGCCTCGGCGGGGCCGTCGGCCGGGTCGAGGTCGATACCGCGGGCGTCCAGGCCCGGGTACTCCTGTCCCGCGACCACCGGCAGCACGGCCACCGCGGCCTGCGCGGGCACGCACCCCTCGCCCGCGCCGACGCTCTGGCCGCCGCGGGTCACCACGACGATCCCCCCGGTCCCGGCCGAGCCGCCCCAGGCGGCGACCGTACGGGTGGCGTCCAGCACGGCCCGCGCGGGGTCGGTACCCACCGCGGGGTCCGCGTCCAGCGCGGAGAGGATGACGACGGTCAACGGGCCGTCACCGGGGACGAGTTCATCTGAGGAAGCGGTGTCCGCGGTGACCGTGGCGGCCTCGGCGCCGCCGTCGCGCAGCCGCTCGGCCAGGGCGTCGGCGACGCCCGTGGTGTCCGCGACCAGCAGGTAGCGGCCGGTGGCCGGGCCGTCCGTCGCGTCCTCCGGGGTCCACACCCGGGCCGTCAACTGGACATGCTGGTCAGGGCTCTTCGGCGTGCTGCCACCGTCCGCGGGGCGCGGTGAGGAGGCCGGGGCGGCAGCCGCGGACGCGGTGGGGGCGTCGATCCAGTAGCGGGAGCGCTGGAAGGGGTAGCCGGGGAGGTTGGTGCGCAGGACATCCCGGCCCTGCTGGTAGCCGGACCAGTCGATGGCCGCACCGGTCAGCCAGAGCCGCCCGACGGCCTCGGCGAGCGCCGTACCGGCCTCGCGCGGGTCGTCGTCGCCGGGCAGCGCGGTGACCAGCAGGTCGCCGGTGTCGGGGCCGAAGGCGGGGTGTACGCGCAGCGCCCGGCCGAGCGTGCCGCCGCCGATCTCCAGCAGGGCGAGGTCGCCGAGTTCCGCCAGCGCGCCGAGTGCGGCGCCGGGGTCGGTGTCCGTACCGGACGTACCGGACAGCCGCTCGGCCCAGTGCGCGGGGTCGGCGGCCTCGGCCGCCGTCAGACTGCCGCCGGTCGCGGCGGAGAGCAGGGTGGTCCCGGGGACGCCGAAGGCGAGCTGTCCCGCGGCCCATTCGGTCAGCGGCTGCCCGCTCGTCCGGGCCCGCTGGTGCAGCAGCGCGAAGGCGTCCCGGAGGGAGAGCACCCCGGTCAGGCATCCGGCGACGAACTCGCCGACGCCGTGGCCGAGTACGGCGGCGGGCTCGATGCCCCAGGAGCGGAAGAGGGTGGCGAGCGCGTACCCGACGGCGAACGCCCGGTGCCCGTCGCTGTCGGGGCCGCCGGTCCTGTCGGGGGTCAGCAGCCCGGCGAGCGGGGCGCCGCCGACGGCCTGGGCCGCGGCCCGGCACTCGTCGAGCGCGCCGCGGAACGCCGGCTCCGCCTCGTACAGTTCGGCCACCGCGGTGGGGTACGGGTCCGCGGCGCCGGTCAGCAGGAAGGCGACGGGGCGGCCGGTGGTGCTGTCGGCCCGGCCGAGGGCGGCACCGGCGCGCAGCTCGCGTGCCGCGCCGCCCGCCGAGTCGGCGACCAGGGCGCGCCGGTGGGTGAAGACCTTGCGTCCGCTCTGCAGGGTGTAGGCCACGTCGGACAGGCCCGTACCGGCCTCGGACCCTGTCGCGTCGACGGTGTCCAGGTGCGCGGCCAGGTTGGCGGTGGCCTCGTCGGCCGCGGCGGCGCTGCGCGCGGACCACACCAGCAGCTCGCCGCGGCGCCCCGGGCCCGTGCTGCGGGCGGCGACCGGCGGGGCCTCCTCCAGGATGACGTGGGCGTTGGTGCCGCCGATGCCGAAGGCGCTGACCCCGGCGCGCCGCGGGCGCTCGCCGCGCGGCCACGGGTGCCGCTCGGTGAGGACCGTCAACCGCGCCTCACCCGCGTCGAGTTGCGGGTTGGGCCGGGTGTAGTTGCGGGTGGCGGGGATCTCGCCGTGGTGCAGGGACAGCGCGGTCTTGATCAGGCCGGTGACGCCCGCGGCGCGGTCGAGGTGGCCGAGGTTGGTCTTGACCGAGCCGATCATGACCTCGGTGCCCTCGAACACCTGCTGGAGGGCGGCGAGTTCGGCCGCGTCACCGAGAGCGGTGCCGGTGCCGTGCGCCTCCACGTAGTCGATGTCCTCCGGTTCGAGACCGGTGGCGGCGAGCGCCTCGGCGATGACCTCGGCCTGGCCGCTGACCCCGGGGGCGGTGAAGCCGACCTTGCGGCCCGCGTCGTTGTTGACCGCCCAGCCGCGGATCACCGCGTACACCTGGTCGCCGTCGGCGAGCGCGTCGCCGAGCCGGCGCAGCGCCACCACACCGACCCCGTTGCCGACCAGGCTGCCCTGGCCCGAGGCGTCGAAGGCCCGGCACTCGCCGTCGGGGGAGCTGATGCCGCCCGGCTGGTAGAGGTATCCCGTGTCGTCGGGGACGGCGATCGCGGCGCCTCCGGCCAGCGCCAGGTCGCACTCGAAGTTCGCCAGGCTGGTGGCGGCCGCGCAGACCGCGACGAGCGACGTCGAGCAGTAGCTCTGGATCCCGTACGCCGGGCCCGACAGGCCCAGGGTGTGGGCGACGCGCAGGGTCAGCGAGTCCTTGTCGTTGGCCAGGCCGACGGTCAACTCACCGACGCTGCGGCCGATCCCGGACGGTGCCACGTTCCGTGTCAGGTAGGTGCTGATCGCGCAGCCCGCGAAGACGCCGATCGAGCCGTCGAAGCTGGCCGGGTCGCAGCCCGCGTCCTCCAGCGCGTGCCAGCTGTGCTCCAGGAACAGCCGGTGCTGCGGGTCGAGGATCTGCGCCTCCTTCGGGTTGATCCCGAAGAAGTCGGCGTCGAAGCGGTCGATCCCGTCGATCACCGCGGCCGCCTTGACGTAGGCGGGGTCGTCGATCAGTTCGTCGGGGACGCCCGCGGCGCGCAGTTGGTCGTCGGTGAACCGGGTGATGCCCGAGCGGCCGTCGCGGAGCGTGCTCCACAGTTCCCTGGTGTCGGCGGCGCCGGGGAAGCGCCCGGCCAGGCCGACGATGGCGATGTCCTCCGGGGACACCTCGGTGGGTATGCGCGGCATGGATCCGTCCTCCTAGGACCGGGTGGTGGAAGGCTGGGCACCGCGGGCGCGGCGCCGTCGCTCGCCCCGGGCGAGGCCGGAGTCGCGTGCTGTGGTGGCGGGTTGCGCGGGACCGCCGTCGAGTGCCGCCGCGAAGGCGGCGACCGTGGGGTGCTCGAACAGGACGGCCGGGGCGATCCTGCGGTCGAGCCGCTTCTCGATGTCGGCGACCATCGCCATGCCGACCAGGGAGTTGCCGCCCAGGTCGAAGAACGGGTCGTGGACGCCGATGCCGTCGATGCCGAGGTGGCGGCCCCAGCTGTCGGCGACGACCGTCTCCAGCTCGGTGCGCGGCGCCAGGTACTCGGTGCGCAACCGCGGCCGCGGGAAACGGGGTTGGCCGGGGTCGGGGGCCGCGGTGCCGGCCGCGACGAGGGTGTCCAGGTCGGTCAGCGCCGCCCACTCGCGCAGCCCCTCGGCCATCGGCATCCGGACCGCCAGCAGGCTGCCGCGGGCGGCGCCGGCCAGCCGGCCCAGCAGCGCGTTGCCGCCGGACTCGGTGAAGCCGTAGCGGGCGCGGTGCTCGCGGACGCGTTCCGCCAGGCCGCCGCCGGACGCCTCGGCCTGCCAGTCGTCGTGCTGCCAGGGGCCCCAGGCGACGGTGAGCACCCGTGTGGTGGCCGCGGCGTGGTCGGCGAGCGCGGCGCCGTACGCGTCCAGGACGGTGTTGGCGGCGCTGTAGTCGCCCTCGCCGAGTCCGCCGAAGACGCTGACGGCCGAGGAGTACAGGACGAGCAGCTCCGGCCGTTCGGCCTCCGGGGTGCCGGGGCCGACGAGTTCGGCCAGCGGGCCCATGGCGAGCACCTTCGGCGCGAGGACGCCGCGGGCGCCCGCGGGGGTGAGTCGTACGGCCATGCCGCCCGCCGGTACGCCCGCCGCGTGCAGCACGCCGGTCAGCGCGCCGAACCGTGCCCGGCAGGCCCGCAGCGCCTCGCGCAGCTCCCGCGGCTCGCCGACGTCCGCGGTGAGCAGCAGCACCTCGGCGCCGGCCGCCTCCAGTTCGGCGATGTCTCGCAGGCTGCGCGCGGCCCGCCCCTCGGGCTCGGCCGCGGCGGCGGCCCGCAGGTCGGTCCTGCCGACCAGCGCCAGCCGCCGCGCCCCGGCACGCACCAGCTCCCTGGCGACCCCGAGGCCGAGACCGCGGGTGCCGCCGGTGACGAGGTACGCGCCGTCGGCCCGTACGGGGAAGCCGGGTTCGGCGGTGGCGGTGGTGGTGCGGGTCGTGGTGCCGGTGCCGGGGCCGGTCGTGCTGGGGGTCGTGACGGCTGTGGTGGCGATGCCGCCGGGTGCCGCCGGGCCGGTCGTGGCGCCGGTCGTGGTCCGGGTCGCCGGGCCGGTCGTCGTACGGGGTGCGGGGGTGGACACCGCCGCGGTCGTGTCGTCCGGGGTCGGCAGCGGGACCAGGCGCCAGTCCTTGAGGAGGCGGCGGCCCGAGCGCCAGGCGATCAGGGCGGGGACGGTGGCCGGGTCCGCGGCCTGCCAGGGTCGGTGGCCGATCTCCTCGGCCAGGTGGGCGGCGGAGCGGGCGGCGTCGGCGGCCGGGTCGAGGTCGACACCGCGCCAGGCCAGGCCGCGCTGTTCGGCGTGCGCGATCCGGGCGAAACCGTGGGCCAGCGCCCGGTCGGGCGCCGTGCAGTCGCCGCCGTGCACCTCCGCGGCGCCCGCGGTGCCGGTGAGCAGCCGCACCCCGCGCTCGGCGGCGGCGGTGCCCAGCGCCTGGACGGTCAGCAGCAGGCTGTCGAAGCCGTACCGTACGGCCCGGCGCAGCTCCGCGTCGTCGGCGAAGAGCGGGGTACGGGAGGGCTCGCGCAGGCTCCACAGGTGGACGACCCGCAGCGGTCCCGCGGTAGTGCCGCAGGCTTCCGCGACGACCCGCCGGTAGTGCTCGGGGTCGGCCGGGTCGATGGTGACCGTGCGCCCGTCGCGCCGCCAGCCGGTGCCGGGCAGCACCGCGGTGACCGGTGTGCCCGCGGCCGCTGCGAGGTCCGCGAGCCGCGCCCCGACACCCTCGCCACCGTCGCCGTCGGCGAACACCAGCAGCGGGGCGGTCTGTTCGGCCGGTGCCGGGGTGGGCAGCGTGACGTCCTGCTGCCAGGCGGGGGCGTAGCAGAGGTCCTCGGGCTCACGGGTGCCGGCGGTACCGGACGCGGTGCCGGTCGGACCGGCGGTCGCGGTGCCGGTGCGCGGCCAGTAGCGGGTACGGGTGAAGGGGTACGCGGGCAGTTCGGTCAGCCGTCCGGGGCGGTCGCCGCGGATCGAGGCCCAGTTGAGGTCGGCGCCCAGCTCCCACAGCCGCCCGCAGGTCTCCAGCAGCCGGGTGCGGCCGTCGGTGGGGCCGCCCGCCGCCCACTGCGCGGGGATGGTGCCGAGAACGGTGGGGGCGGTGCCGCTGCGGTCGTTCTGCCGCAGCAGGCCGCCGAGGGTCTGGCCGGGGCCCAGTTCGACGTAGCCGTCCACGCCCAGCTCCGCGCAGGCGGCCAGGCCGTCGGCGAAGCGGACCGTGCTGGTGAGGTGGTCGGCCCAGTAGCCCGGGTCGACCGCCTGCTCGGCGGTGAGCGGGGCGCCGGTGACGTTGGAGACGACCTGGACGCGCGGCGCCTGGCGGGGCACGGCGGCCACCGCGGCGGCCAGCCCCTCCCTGGCGGGTGCGAGCAGCGCCGAGTGCAGGGGGTGCGCGGAGCGCAACTGCCGTGCGGCGAGGCCCTGTTCGTTCAGGTGCCGGGCGGCGGCGTCGATGGCCTCGGGGGCGCCGCTGAGTACGGTCATGGTGGGGCCGTTGACGGCGGCGATGTCCACCGGGGCGCCGCAGCGGGCCAGTTCGGCGCGGACCCGGTCGGAGTCGGCGGCGACCGCCAGCATCTGGCCGGCCGGTGCCGCCTCGATCAGCCGGGCCCGCTGGGCCACCAGCCACAGCGCGTCGGCCAGTTCGAACACGCCCGCCAGCGTCGCGGCGACGTACTCGCCCAGGCTGTAGCCGATCAGCAGGTCGGGCTGGACGCCGTGCCGCGACAGCAGCTGCGCGAGGGCGTACTCGACGGTGAAGAGGGACAGGTGGGCGGTCTCGGCGTGGCTGTCCGGGTCGTCCGCCGGGTCCGCCCCGCTGCCGGGCCGGGCCAGGAAGCCGGTCGCTTGCGCGGGCTCGCCCAGCAGCGCGTCCCGCAGGTCGATGCCGCACCGCTCCTCGGCGATCGCCAGGCACCGGTCGACGGCCTCGGCGAACGCCGGTTCTGTACGGTGCAGATCGCGGGCCATGCCCCGGTAGTGGTCGCCCATCCCCGGCAGCAGATACGCCAGCCGCGGGCGCCCCCTCCCGGTCCGCACCCCGGCCGCCTCCGCGGCCCCGCCCAACGCGGCGACCGCGTCCTCCGGCCCCGCGACAACCACGGCCCGCCGAAACTCCAGCCCGGCCCGCCCGCTCTGCAACGTGTACGCCAGATCCCCCAGCCCCACCCGCCCGGCCACACCGGCGAGAGCCCCCAGCCGCCCACTCAGCGCGGCCTCATCTGCCCCGGACACGGGCAACAACTCCGCATCACGGGAGGGGCTTTCGGGCACCTCCGCACCGGAAGGCACTTCCTCAGGAGCGCCCAGGATCACGTGGGCGTTGGTGCCGCACCAGCCGAAGGAGCTGACGCCGACGAGGTGGGGGTGGGTGGTGGGGTCGAGGGGGAGGGGTTGGGGGGTGGAGGCGGGGCGGATGGTGGGGGTGGTCAGGACGGTCTCGGCGGGGGTGGTCATGTTGAGGTTGGGCGGGACGGTGCGGTGCTTGACCGCGAGGACCGCCTTGATGAGCCCCGCCATCCCGGCGGCGGCCTGCGTGTGGCCGACATTGGTCTTCACCGCGCCCACGTGCAGCGGCCGTTCCGCCGGACGGCGCCCGAAGACGTCGCCCAGGGCGCCGAGTTCGATGGCGTCACCCAGCTTCGTACCGGAGCCGTGCGCCTCGACGTACGCGATGTCGTCGGGCGCGGCGCCCGCCGCGGCCACCGCGCGCCGGATCACATCGGCCTGCGCGCCCCGGCTGGGCGCGGTCAGGCCGTTGCTGCGGCCGTCCTGGTTGACGGCGGTGCCGCGGATGACCGCGTGCACCCGGTGCCCGCGGCGTACCGCGTCGGACAGCCGCTCCAGGACGACCACGCCCGCGCCCTCGCCCAGGACATAGCCGTCGGCGCTCGCGTCGAAGGTCTTGCAGAGCCCGTCGGGCGCCAGCATCGAGGTGTTGCAGGCGTTGACGTACATGTCGGTGTGCAGCAGCAGGAAGGCACCGCCGGCCACGGCGAGATCGCACTCGCCGCGGCGCAGCGCCGTACCGGCGAGGTGCACCGCGACCAGCGAGGACGAGCAGGCGGTGTCCAGGGTGAGCGCCGGGCCGCGCAGGTCGAAGTGGTACGCCAGCCGCCCGGCCACCACGCTCGCGGAACCGCCCTGGCCCGCGTACGGGTCGGTCAGCACGGTGGCGCCGTCCTGCTCCTGCTGCACCCGCAGGTACTGCAGGATGTCGGAGAAGCCGACCATCACGCCGGTTCGGCTGCCCGCCAGGCTCGGCGGCGGCGTGCCCGCGTCCTCCAGCGCCTCCCAGGTCAGTTCCATCAGCAGCCGCTGCTGCGGGTCCATCCGCAGCGCCTCCTGGGGAGAGCTGCCGAAGAACTCGGCGTCCCAGCCCGCCACGTCGTCGAGGAACGCGCCGCGCGTGGTGTACACGCCGTGCTCCTCGATGTGCGGGCCCAGGTCGAACCGGCCGTCGGGCACCTCGTCGAGGACCGCGGACCTGCCCTGGTCCAGCAGGTCCCAGTAGGCGTCGACCGAGCCGGCGCCGGGGAACCGGCACGACATGCCGACGACTGCGATCGGCTCGTGCGTCTGTGCCTGGGCCTCGGCCAGGCGGCGCCGGGCTTCGCCCAGGTCGACCGTGGCCTTCTTCAGGTATTCGCGGAGTCTGTCCTCGCCTGCCATCTTCCTGCCCTCTGCCGGTTGGTGGGGGTGGTGCCGGGGTGTGCGCGTCAGGGGTGGAGCGGGCTCACGCCTGGGCGTCGATGAAGGCGAAGATCTCTTCGTCCGACGCCTGGTCGAGCACCGCGGAGGAGGTGTCCACGCGGACACCGAGCTGGTTGAGCGCGTCCTGCAGCGCCACGACCATGCGGTCCCGCAGTGCGGGTGCCGCCGAACTGAGATCGCCGGTGATCCGGGCGAGGGTTTCTTCCATGACGGTCACGGGATCCTTCGGGGCTGGGACCAGTGCGGTGGCCAGGTGGGCGGCCAGGGCGCTGATGGTCGGGTGGTCGAAGGCGAGCGTCGGAGCCAGGGCGAGCCCTGAGTCCAGTTCGAGCCGGTTGCGCAGCTCGACGGCGGTGAGCGAGTCGAACCCCAGGTCGATGAACGGCAGTTCGGGGTCGAGCGCCTGCGGGGCGCCATGGGCCAGCACCACGGCCACGTGCTGGCGTACGGCGGTGAGGACGGCCAGTCGCGCGGCCTCA
The DNA here is from genome assembly GCF_040680795.1 of Streptomyces sp. NPDC051976. Taxonomy (NCBI): domain Bacteria; kingdom Bacillati; phylum Actinomycetota; class Actinomycetes; order Kitasatosporales; family Streptomycetaceae; genus Streptomyces; species Streptomyces sp. NPDC051976. The sequence continues at coordinate 38,351 of NZ_JBFAXL010000055.1, read as the reverse complement.
CCGGTGAGCCCTTCGACGGTCCTGGCCAGGCCGCCGGCCGCCTTGCCGTCGCCGCCCGTACGGCCGCCGCCTCCGGACTCGGCGGCACGCCGCCCCGCGCGGACCAGGCCGCGCAGGATCTGCGGGACCCGCTCGCCGCGCTCCTGGGCGGCCCGCAGACCGCTCAGGCTCCAGCGCGAGGCGACGACGGACGGTTCGGCGTCCGGGTCGGTGAGCGCGGTGTCCAGCAGGGCCAGGCCCTGCCGTTCGTCGAGCGGCGCCACCCCGATCCTGGCCAGCCGCGCCTCGTCGGCGGCCGACAGCGTCGCGCCCATGCCCGCCGTCGACCACAGGCCCCAGGCCACGGAGACCGCGGGCAGACCCGCGGCCCTGCGGTGGGCGGCCAGCGCGTCCAGGAAGGTGTTGGCGGCGCCGTAGGTGGCCTGCCCGGCGTTGCCGAGCACGCCCGCCACCGACGAGAAGAGCACGAAGGCGCTCAGCGGCAGGTCGGCGGTCAGTTCGTGCAGCAGCCAGGCGGCGTCCGCCTTGGGCCGCAGCACCGCCGCCAGCCGCTCGGGCGACTGGCCGGAGAGCAGCCCGTCGTCGAGGACCCCGGCCGCGTGCAGCACCCCGGTCAGCGGGTGCTCGGGAGGCAACGAGCCCAGCAGGGCGGTCAGTTCACCGCGGTCCGCGGCGTCGCACGCCTCGATCCGTACCGAGACGCCCGCCTCCTCCAGTTCCGCCGCCAGTTCGGCGGCGCCGGGGGCCGCCGCGCCGCGCCGGGAGGTCAGCAGCAGGTGCCGTACGCCGAAGCGCTCGACGAGCCGCCGGGCGACCAGGGCGCCCAGCGCCCCGGTGCCGCCGGTGACCAGCACCGTCCCGTCGGCGAACGCGGGCTCCACGGCGGGCCCGGGGACCCGGCGCGCGACCCGGGGCACGAGCACCCGGCCGTCCTGGACCAGCACCTGCGGTTCGTCGGCGGCCGCGGCCGCCGCCAGCAGCGCCCGTACCCGGTCCTGGCCGGCGAGCGCGGCGGTGATGCCGCCCTCGGCGCCCACCAGGACGAACCGGCCGGGGTACTCGGCCTGCGCCGCGCGGACCAGGCCCCACACCCCCGCGGTACGCAGCGATCCGGGGTCGGCCGCCAGCACCAGCCGCGCGTCGCCGAACGCCGGGTCGGCCGCCCACCGCTGGAGCAGACCGAGCAGCGCGCCGGTCACCTCCCGTACGGCGTCAGGCAGTTGGCCCTCCGCGGTGGCGGCGAGCGCCTCGCAGTCGACCAGCACGTGGTCGGGGCGGAGGCCGGAGGCGGCGAGCGCGTCGTAGTCGGAGTGGACGGGGAGCGTGGCGACGGGGGCGCCCAGGCAGACCCAACTGCCCGGTGCCACCGCGGCGAGCGGCGTCTCGGTCCACTCCAGTCCGTAGTAGCCCTCGGGGGCCGCGGCGCTGCCGGCCAGCGCCCGCATGGTGGCGGCCGGTACCGCCCGTACCCGCATCTCGCGGGCGTCCAGCACCAGTTCGCCGCTCTCGTCGGCGGCGGTCAGCGAGAGCTGGTCGGCGCCGTCCTCGGCGACGATCCTGACCCGCAGCACCGACGCGCCGACCGCGGCCAGCCGCACTCCGCGGAAGACGAACGGCAGCCGCAGGTCGTCCCCTTCGCCCTCGGCCGCGTACGGGTGGAAGGCGGAGTCCAGCAGGACCGGATGCAGTCCGAAGCCGTCGTGCCGGGCGGCCTCGGGCACCTCGACCTCGGCGAACAGCTCGCCGCCGCGCCGCCAGGCGCCGCGCAGGCCGCGGAACGCCGGGCCGTAGTCGTAGCCGAGTCCGGTGAGCCGCTCGTAGGCCGCGTCCATGTCGACCGCGGCGGCGCCGGGCGGCGGCCAGGCGGCGGCCCAGCCACAACCGCCGGACTCCGCGGGGCCGGTGGCCAGACTGCCCGACGCGTACCGGGTCCAGCTCTCCTCGCCGTCACGCCGGGCGTGCACGCCCACGGCGCCGTCGTGGCCGACGGTGACCTGGAGGTCGAGCGCACCGGTCACCGGCAGCGGCATCGGGGCCTGGAAGGTCAGCTCCTCGACCCGGTCGTAACCGGCCCGGGCGCCCGCCTCGACGACCATGTCGAGCAGCGCGGTGCCGGGCACGACCGCCGCGCCGCCGACCGCGTGGTCGGCCAGCCAGGGCAGGTCGTCGGCGGTGAGACGGCCGGTGGCCAGCAGCCCGCCGTCGGCGACGGTGACCGCCGCGGCCAGCAGCGGGTGCGGCAGTTCGGTGAGGCCGAGCGCGGCGGCGTCGGCGCGCTGCGGGGTCCGCAGCAGCCAGTACCGCTGGTGGTCGAAGGCGTACGTGGGCAGTTCGACGGGCCGGCCGCCGGGCGCCGCGGCGCTCCAGTCCGCCGGGGCCCCGGCCGCGTACGCCTCGGCGAGCGCGGTGAGCAGCCCCTCGGGCTCGGGCAGGGTACGCCGGGCCACCGCGGTCACCACCGCGGCGCTGTCGGGCAGGCACGTGCGGACCATGCCGGAGAGCACCGGGCGCGGGCCGATCTCCAGGTAGACATCGGTGCCCGCGGCGTCGAGGCGGGCGGTCATGGCGGCGAAGCCGACGGCCTGGCGCACCTGGTCGACCCAGTAGCCAGGGTCGGTCCAGGACCGCTCGGCGCCGAGGTTCACCGCGCACGACAGGGTGGGCGGGCGGAAGGTGAGGGTGGCGAGTTCGGCGCCGAAGGCGTCGAGCATCGGCTCCATCAGCGGCGAGTGGAAGGCGTGACTGACCGTCAGGCGCTTGGTGCGGCGGCCCTGTTCGGCCCATTGCGCGGCGACCGCGGCGCAGGTGGCCTCGTCGCCGGAGACCACCACGTCGCCGGGGCTGTTGACGGCGGCGACCTGGGCCAGGTGCTCCTTGCCCGCCAGCGTCGCGGACACCTCCTGCTCGGTGGCGGCGATCGCGAACATCGCCCCACCGGACGGGAGTTGCTGCATCAGCCGGGCGCGGGCGGTGACCATCAGGGCGGCGTCCGCGAGGTCCCAGACCCCGGCCACGTGCGCGGCGGCGATCTCCCCGACGGAGTGCCCGGCGACCCGGTCGGGCACCAGGCCCAGCGAACCGAGCAGCCGGAAGACGGCGACCTGGTAGGCGAAGAGCGCGGGCTGCGTGTAGTACGTACGGTCCAGCTCAGCGGCGTCCGCCGAGCCCGGCTCCGCCCACATCACCTCGCGCAGCGGCCGCTCCAGATACGGGTCCAGCGCGTCGCACACCTCATCGAGCGCGGCGGCGAAGACCGGGAAGGCGCCGTACAACTCGCGCCCCATGCCGGGCTGCTGGCCGCCCTGGCCGGTGAAGAGGAAGACGGTCCGCGCGGTGCCGGACGCCGTGCCGGTGGTGACGGGGGAGCCCTCGCGTCCCTGGGCGAAGCCGTCGAGCCGGTCGAGCAGCTCGTCACGGCCGCGGCCGACGACCACCGCGCGGTGGTCGAAGCGCACCCGGGTGGCGGCCAGCGAGTACGCCACGTCCACCGGGCGCAGCCCGGGGTCGGCGGTCACCTGGCGGCTGAGCCGGTCGGCCTGCCCGCGCAGCGCGTCGGCGCCGCGGGCACTGAGCACCCAGGCGAGCGGCGCCGCCTCCGGCGCGCAATCCCCCTGGGGTTCCGGAGCCGGCTGCGGCTCCTCCAGGATGACGTGGGCGTTGGTGCCGCTGATGCCGAAGGACGAGACGGCGGCCCGGCGCGGGGCGCCGTCGCGGGACTGCCAGGGCTCGTCGTCGGTGAGCAGCCGTACGGTGCCCGACGACCAGTCGACCCGGGTGGTCGGTGTGCCGATGTTGAGGGTGCGGGGCAGCCTGCCGTGCCGCATCGCCAGCATCATCTTGATCATTCCGGCGATGCCCGCGGCGGCCTGGGTGTGCCCGATGTTGGACTTGATCGAGCCGAGCCGCAACGGCTCCTCGGCCGTGTGCTCCTTGCCGTAGGCGGCCAGGATCGCGTTGGCCTCGATCGGGTCGCCGAGCGGCGTCGCGGTGCCGTGCGCCTCGACCGCGTCGATGTCGCGGGGCGCCAGCCGGGCGTCGGCGAGCGCCTGGGCGATCACCCGCTCCTGGGCGCGGCCGCTGGGCGCGGTCTGGCCGTTGCTCGCGCCGTCCTGGTTGACCGCGGTGCCGCGGATCACGCCGTACACGGGGCGGCCGTTGCGCCGCGCGTCGGACAGCCGCTCCAGCAGCAGGACGCCGCAGCCCTCGCCCCACACCGTGCCGTCGGCGTCGGCGGAGAACGGCTTGCACCGTCCGTCGGGCGCCAGGCCGCGCTGCCGGGAGAACTCCGCGAAGAGGTCCGGCTCGGCCAGTACGGTCACGCCGCCCGCCACCGCCAGCGAGCACTCGCCGCCGCGCAGGGACCGTACCGCCTGGTGCACCGCGACCAGCGACGACGAGCAGGCGGTGTCCAGGGTGACCGACGGCCCTTCGAGGCCGAAGCTGTACGACACCCGGCCGGACAGCATGCTCGGGGTGCTGGCGACCAGCAGGGAGCCGTCCACCTCCTCGGGGACGGCGCCGAGGAAGCGCGCCGAGTAGAACTCGTACATCATTCCGGCCCACACACCGGTGTCGGTACCGCGCAGCGTCGCCGGGTCGATACCGGCCCGCTCGAAGGACTCCCATGCCGCTTCGAGGAAGAGCCGGTGGTGCGGGTCGGTGCTGAGCGCGTGCCGCGGGCTGATCCGGAAGAACGCGGCGTCGAAGTCGCCCGCGTCGTGCAGGAAGGCGCCGCGGCGGGTGTAGCTGGTGCCGGGGGTGTCCGGGTCCGGGTCGTACAGCTTCTCCAGGTCCCAGCCGCGGTCGGTGGGGAAGGAGCTGGTGGCGTCGGTGCCGGAGTCCACCAGCCGCCACAGGTCGTCGGGGGCCTCGACGCCGCCGGGGTAGCGGCAGCCGATGCCGACCACGGCGATCGGCTCGTGCTCGCGGTCCTCGGCGTCGGTCAGCCGGCGCCGGGCGTCCGTCAGGTCGCCGACCACCCGCTTCAGATATTCGCGAAGCCGCTCTTCGCTGGTCATAGCGTGTCCCTCCAGTACGAGAAGTCAGGTCGTCGCGAATGTCGGAGCCGGTGTCGGAGCCGGGCGTTCGGAGCAGCCGGTCGTCGGGGCCGGGCGTTCGGAGCTGGTCGTCAGAGCTGGTTGTCGATGAAGTCGAAGAGGTCCTCGTCGGAGACCGTCGCGAGGGAGACCGATGCGAGGCCGCCGCCGGGGAGTTCCGGGGTGAGCGGGTGGTCGGTCCCGTCGGCCCGGCCGCCGCCGTCCCGGATGCCCGGGAGGCCCGGGGTGGCGGGGCTGTCGCGGAGCCGGCGCAGGGCCGCCCGCAGCAGTGCCTCGGTACGGGACCGCTCCTGCGGGCCCGCCGGAGCGGTGCCGTCGAGCAGGGCCGACAGGGCGGAGTCGAGGGTGTCCCAGGGGCGGTCGTCCGCCGCGGCCGCCGGTCGGGACGTGGCGGGAGCCAGCGTCTCGGCGAGCCGGGCCGCCACGTCGGCGACGGTCGGGTGGTCGAAGGTGAGGGTCGCGGGGAGCGGGATGCCGGTCATCCGGCCCAGCCCCTCCTGGAGTTCCACCGCGGCCAGCGAGTCGAAGCCCAGCTCGGTGAAGGGCCGGTCGGTCTCGATCCGGTCGGCACGGTCGTGGCCCAGGACCACGGCCGCCCGCTCCCTGACCAGGTCGAGCAGCACGGCGTGCGCCGCCTTCCGGTCGAGTCCGGCCAGCCGCTCGGTGAGCCCGGTGCCGCCGGCCGCGGGCGCTGTGGCGGCGGTTCGTGCGGCGGTCGCCGCCGTCGTCGTACGGGCCGGGCGCGGTGCGGGAACCAGCGTGCGCAGCAGCGGCGGTACGGGGGCGGCCCCGGACGCGGCGCGGGCACGCAGCCCGGCCAGGTCCCAACGGGCGGCCACCGTACGGCCGTTCGGCAGGTCGGCGGCCAGCGCCGCGTCGAAGAGCGCGAGGCCGTGCTCCTGGTCGAGCGGCAGGGTGCCGATCCTCGCCAGCCGCGCCTGGTCCACCGCGCTCAGCGCCGTCGCCATCCCGGCCTCCGCGGACCACAGGCCCCAGGCCAGCGAGGCGGCGGGCAGACCCGCGGCCCTGCGGTGGGCGGCCAGCGCGTCCAGGAATCCGTTCGCGGCGGCATAACCCGCCTGGCCCGCGTTCCCCAGCACTCCCGCGATGGACGAGTACAGGACGAAGGCGCTCAGCGGCAGTTCGGCGGTGAGTTCGTGCAGCAGCCAGGCGGCGTCCGCCTTCGGCCCCAGCACCGTCCCCAGCCGATCGCCGTCCAACTGCGCGACCAGTCCGTCGTCCAGCACCCCCGCCGTGTGCACGACGCCCGTCAGCGGGCGGTCACCGGGCACCGACCCCAGCAGCGCCGCGAGCGCCGCCCGATCCGAGACATCACACGCCTCGACCCGTACGGTCGCGCCCAACTCCCCCAGTCGTACGGCGAGTTCCTCCGCGCCCTCCGCGGCCGCACCGCGCCGCGAGACCAGCAGCAGGTCACGTACGCCGTGCCGCTCCACCAGATGGACCGCGAGCCGCGCCCCGAGCCCACCGGTCCCACCGGTGACGAGGACGGTGCCGGCGCCGAGCCCGCCTGGTGTGGCGAGGGTCGGGGCGCCGGTGTGCTCGGGGGCGCCGGGGTGGGCGACGGTCGCCGGGCCGGTGGCGGTTGTGCTCGGGCCGGTCGTGACGGCGGGGGCCGGGGTCCCCGGACCGCCCGTGGTCGTCGGGTTGCCGGAGTCGGCGTCGGTCGCCGCGCCGGTCGTGACGGTGGCGTCGCCGGACGCCTGCGAGGCGTGAAGGGTGAGTCGGGGGACCAGCAGTCGCGTGCCGCGGACGGCGGTCTGCGGCTCGGCGTGCGCCAACGCGGCGGCCAGCAAAGGCCATTCGCGCGGGTCGGTGCCGGTCGCGTGGGCCAGGGCGAAGGCGTCGGGGTGCTCGGTCTGCGCGGAGCGCAGCAGGCCCCACAGCGGTGCGCCGGTCAGGGAGTCGGGGTCGGCGAGGAAGAGCAGCCGCGTCCCGGCCAGCGCCGGGTCGGTGACCCGCCGCCGGACGAGCGCGAGCGCGTCGGCGAGGACACGGCGTACGGCCGAGGGGATGTCGTGGGTGGCCGGGTCGTCCGGGTCTTCGGGCGCCGGGACGACCAGGACAGCGGGGGCGTTGACCGCCGTGAGGCCGTCAGGTGCGGCGGGCGATGTGCCGGGCGTGGCAGCGACGCTGCCGGTCGTGCCGGACCCGGCAGGCGTGCCGGGCGCGTGGGACGTGCTCAGCGCGTCGAGGTCGGTCACGACCGAGGCCGGGCGCCCCGACTCCCGGAGGGCCGCCGCGGTCGACTCGGCCCGGGGGCCGGTGCCGAGGACGGTCCAGGGGGTGGAGTCGGCGTCCGTGGGCGGCAGGTCGGTCGGGAGCCAGGTGACGTCGAAGAGGCCGGTGTCGGACGGGGGAGTGGTGGTGAGGCCGAAGCCCTCGGGGGCGTTGCGCAGGCTCACCGTCGTCTCGCCGACCGGGCGCCCCGTGGTGTCGCACAGTTCCATCCGTATGCCGTCGCCGGAGGGCGCGGGGGTCAGGCGGACGCGCAGGGCGTCGGCTCCCGTCACGCCGATGGCGACGTCGGTGAAGGAGAAGGGCACCGGGCGGCCACCGCTGGGAGCGGTGTCCTGGGCGTCGAGGACGAGGATGTGCAGGACGGCGTCCAGCAGTGCGGGGTGGACGGTGAAGTCACCCGCCGCGGAGCGGACATGCTCGGGCAGCCGCACGTCGGCGTACAGCTCGGTGCCGGAGCGCCACGCGCCCACCAGGCCCTGGAAGGCCGGGCCGTAGCCGTATCCGGCGGCGGCCAGCCGGTCGTAGCCGTCGGTCAGGTCGAAGGGCTGCGCGCCGGGCGGCGGCCAGGCCGCGGCCCAACTCGCCTCGGAGGCGGTGCCGTCGGGCGTCGTGTGGCCGGTCGCGTGCGCCGTCCAGGGCGCGTCCTCGTCGGCGGGCCTGGCGTGCACGGTCAGCGTGCGCCGCCCGCCCGCGTCCTCGCCGCCCACGGCGACCTGCACCTCGACCGCGCCCAGCGCCGGCAGCGTCAGCGGGGTGAGCAGGGTGAGCCCGCCGACTCCCGCGGCCCCGGCCAACTCCGCGGCCTGGAGGGCGCATTCGACGAGCGCGGTGCCGGGTACCACCACGGTCCCGCCGATCGTGTGGTCGGCCAGCCAGGGCGTGGAGCACAGCGAGAGCCGTCCGCCGAGCAGGTGGCCGCCGTCGGCCGCCACGGAGGTCGCGCGGCGCAGCAGCGAGGTGCGGGGCAGAGCGGGAGCGCCGTCGCCGCCGGTGGCACGGTCGGTGAGCCAGAAGCGGCGCCGGTCGAAGGCGTACGTGGGCAGGTCGGTAAGGGCGCCGTCGCCCGCGATCCGCTCCCACCCCACGGGTGTCCCGGCGACGAACGCCTCGGCCAGGCCGTGCAGCAGCGCCTCCCGCTCGTCCCGGCCGCGTCGGGCGAGCGAGACGACCGTGCCGGTCCGGCCCGCCAGACTCTCGCGGGCCATCGGTGTGAGCACCGCCTGCGGGCCCACCTCGAAGAACACGCCCACGCCGTCCCCCGCCAGCCGGTCGACCAGCGGGGCGAAGAGCACCGCGTCACGGATCTGGTCCATCCAGTACGCGGGGTCGGTCCAGGAGCGGTCGGCGCCCAGCGCGGACGCGTAGGGGAGTTGGGGCTCGGCCAGGGTCGTGGCGGCGACCTCCTGCCGGAAGGCGTCGAGCATCGGCTCCATCAGCGGCGAGTGGAAGGCGTGGCTGACGGTGAGCCGCTTGGTGCGGCGGCCGAGCCCCGCCCAGTGGGCGGCGATCTCCTCGCAGGCCCGCTCCTCGCCGGAGACCACGCAGGAGCGTGGTCCGTTGACGGCGGCGAGTCCCACGGGCCGTGCCGCGTAGGCCGGTTCGGCGAGCGTGCCGCGCAGTTCCTCCTCGCTCGCGGCGACGGCGAACATCGCCCCGCCCCGAGGGAGTTGCTGCATCAAGCGGCCGCGTGCCGCCACCAGCCGTACGGCGTCGTCCAGTTGCCACACTCCGGCGGCGCAGGCGGCCGCGTACTCGCCGACCGAGTGGCCGGCGACCGTGTCGGCCTCGACGCCGAGGGAGCGCAGCAGCCGCCAGGCGGCCGTCTCGAAGGCGAACAGCGCGGGCTGGGTGTAGCGGGTCTCGTCCAGCAGGACGGCGTCGGGGCTGTCCGGGTCCGCCCAGAGCACCTCGCGCAGCGGCCGGTCCAGCCAGGGGTCGAAGGCGGCGCAGACCTCGTCGTAGGCCTGCGCGAACTCCGGGAAGGCGGCGTGCAGTTCGCGTCCCATGCCGAGCCGCTGGCCGCCCTGCCCGGTGAAGAGCAGCGCGGTCCTGGTGCTGGTCCTGGCGGCGCCGGTGACGGTGCCGGGCGTGGTGCCGCCGTCGGCGAGGGCGCGCAGTCCGGCGGCGAGGTCGTCGCCGGTGCCGCCGAGGACGACGGCGCGGTGCGCGAAGACGGTACGTCCGGCCAGCGTGCGGGCGACATCGGCGGTGCGCGCGCCCCCCACGGCACCGGCCAGCCGCCGCGCCTGCTCACGCAGCGACTCGGGAGTGCGGGCGGTGATCGGCCAGGCGGTGAACAAGCCCTCTGCGAAGGCGGGTTGGGGCGTCCGATCGGCGGTCACCGGCCGGGCGGTGAACGGGTCGGTGTCGGCGGGGGCCTGGGTCGGCAGATCCGCGGCCGCGGGCTCCTCGACCACGAGGTGCGCGTTGGTGCCGCTGATGCCGAAGGAGGAGACGGCGGCCCGGCGGACGCGTGCGCCGCGCGGCCACGCCTGCTCCCGGGACAGCAGCCGGATCCGTCCCGCGTCCCAGTCGGCCCGGGGCGTCGGCTCGTCGGCGTGCAGGGTGCGCGGCAGCGTCTCGTGGCGCAGCGCCTGGACCATCTTGATGACGCCCGCGACGCCCGCCGCGGCCTGGGTGTGGCCGATGTTGGCCTTGACCGAGCCGAGCCAGACCGGCGGCGCGGCGGCGGGGTCGGTGCCGTCGCCGGGGCTGCCGTAGGTGGCGATCAGCGCGTTGGCCTCGACCGGGTCGCCGAGGGAGGTGCCGGTGCCGTGCGCCTCGATGGCGTCGATGTCGTCGACGGTGAGCCGTGCGTCGGCCAGCGCGCGGTGCACGAGCTGCCGTTGGGCCTGGCCGTCGGGCGCGGTGAGGCCGTTGCTGGCGCCGTCCTGGTTGACCGCGGTGCCGCGGATGACGGCGAGTACGGGGTGGCCGTTGCGCCGGGCGTCGGACAGCCGCTCCAGCAGCAGCACTCCGGCGCCCTCGGCGAAGGAGGTGCCGTCGGCGTCGGCGGAGAACGCCTTGGCCCGGCCGTCGGCGGCCAGCCCGTGCTGGCGGCTGAACTCCACCAGGTTGCCCGGCGTCGACATCACGGTCACGCCGCCCGCCAGCGCCATCGGGCACTCGCCGGCGCGCAGCGACCGTACCGCCAAGTGCACCGCGACCAGGGAGGACGAGCAGGCGGTGTCGACGGTCAGCGCGGGGCCGCGCAGGCCCAGGGTGTACGCCACCCGGCCGGAGATGACGCTGAGCGCGGTGCCGGTGAGCAGGTGCCCGTCGGCGCCGCTGCCCGGCTGGTGCAGCGGGGGACCGTAGTCGGAGGCCATCGAGCCGACGAAGACGCCGACCGGCTGACCGGCCAGACCGGCCGGGTCGATGCCCGCCCGCTCGACGGCCTCCCAGGACGTCTCCAGCAGCAGCCGCTGCTGGGGGTCCATGGCGAGCGCCTCGCGGGGGCTGATGCCGAAGAACGCGGCGTCGAACTCCGGTGCGGAATGCAGGAATCCGCCGCCTGTGGTGGTGAGCGTGCCGGGCCGGCCGGGGCCCGCGCCGAGCAGCGCGTCCAGGTCCCAGCCGCGGTCGGACGGCGGCCCGGAGGTCGCGTCGGTGCCGGTCGCGACGAGCTGCCACAGCTCCTCGGGCGTGGCCACTCCGCCGGGGTAGCGGCAGCTCATCGCCACGATCGCGATCGGCTCGAGGGCGTCGGCGGCGCGGGAGTCCGTAGCCGGGGCGACGGGGGCGAAAGGGGTGGCGGGGGCGGCGGCGGGCTCGGCGGAACCGTCGGCCAGCAGCCCGGCCAGGTGGTCGGCCAGCCGCTTCGGGGTCGGGAACTCGAAGAGCAGGGTGGTCGGCAGCCGCAGGCCGGTGGCCTCCTTGAGCCGGTTGCGCAGTTCGACCGTGCCCTGCGAGTCGAGACCCAGGTCCTTGAAGCTTCGGCGCGGGTCGAGCGTCGCGCTGTCGGCGTGCCCGAGGACCGCGGCGGTGCTCGCGGCGACCAGGCTCCGTACCGACTCGGGGGTGTGCGGGGCCGCGGCGGCGGCCGTCGGCCGGGTGTCCGTGGCGACCGGGCCCGCGGCGGTCGTGGTGCGGACGACCGGGGTGCCGCCGAGCCAGTGCCGCTCGCGCTGGAAGGCGTACGTGGGCAGGTCCGTCGTCCTGGCTCCCGGCGCGGCGGCCAGCGGCGCCCAGTCCACCGCGGCGCCGCGCACGTACCCCTCGGCCAGAGCGCGCAGCAGCTGTGCGGGGCCGCCCGCGCCGCGGCGCAGCGTCCCGACGGCGGCGGCCTCGTATCCGGCGTCCTCGGCGGTCTCCTCGATCGCGTGGCCGAGCATGGGGTGCGGGCTGCACTCGACGAACAGGCCGCAGCCGTCGGCGAGCGCGGCGCGGGTGGCGTCGGAGAAGCGGACCGCGTGGCGCAGGTTGCGGTACCAGAACTCGGCGTCGAGGGTCGAGGTGTCCTCGACCCGGCCGCCTTCGAGCGAGGAGTAGAAGGGGATGTCGACGGCGACCGGCCGGATCGGCGCGAGCACGGCGAGCACCTCGTCGCGGATCGCGTCCACCGCCGGGGAGTGCGAGGCGTAGTCGATCTTCACCACGCTGGTGCGGAAGCCGTCCGTGTCGAACGAGGCGGCCAGCGCGGTGAGTTGCTCCGGTGGGCCCGAGACGACGGTGGACCCGGGGCTGTTGAGGACGCTGACGTTGATTTCGCCGTACGACGCCAGCCGCGCCTCGACCACCTCGCGCGGCGCCGACACCGACAGCATCCGGCCGCCGGTGACCTGCCGCAGCACCTGGCTGCGCAGCGCCACCACCCGGGCGGCGTCGTCCAGGGTGAGCGCGCCGATGACGGTCGCGGCGGCGATCTCGCCCTGCGAGTGGCCCATCACCAGGTCCGGTTCGACACCGGCCGCCCGCCACACCTGCGCCAGCGACACCATGACGGCCCACAGCGCGGGCTGCACCACGTCCACCCGCTCGAACCCGGGCGCGTCCGGCGCGCCGCGCAGCACGTCCAGCAGGTCGTAGTCGGTGTACGGGGCCAGGGCGCGGGCGCACTCGGCGATCCGCACGGCGAACGGGCCCTCCCCGTCCAGCAGTTCGCGTGCCATCTCCGGCCACTGCGAGCCCTGTCCGGGGAAGACGAAGCCCCGCCCGCCCTCGACCGCCCGCCCGGTGAAGACCTTCCGATCCGGTCGCCCCGCCGCCAACGCCCCCAGCCGCTGGTCCAGTTCGGCGCTGTCGGCACCGAGGACCACGGCCCGGTGGGCGAACGCGGTACGGGTGCGCAGCAGCGACAGCGCGACATCGGCGGCGCGCGTGCCGGGTCGGTCGCCGAGGTGGGCGACCAGCTTCTCGGCCTGCGCGGCCAGCGCTCGGGGCGACCGCCCGGAGACGAGCCAGGGGATATCCGCGCCGGGCGTACCGGCCGCCGCGGCAGATGCCGCGTGCGTCGCCGCGACAGGCGCCGCGCCGCTCGCAGGACCGTTCGGCGCAGCAGGCGCCGTTTCGGTCGCTGCGCCGACAGCAGTGGCAGATGCGGTGTCCGTCGGCGTACCGGCCGCCGCGGCAGGTGCCGTGTCCGTCGGCGCGCCAGGCGCCGCGCCGCTCCCGGGACCGCTCGGCGTACCGGCCGCCGCACTGCTGGCGGCGCCGCCCGCCGTACGGTCAGCGCGCCCGGGCGCCTCGCCGCTCGCCCCGCCGGCGTCGTCGGGCGCCTCCGCGCCCGCCTCCGCCTTCTCGGGCGCCGTCGTCAGCAGGAGGTGGCAGTTGGTGCCGCCCATGCCGAAGGCGCTGACGCCCGCGATCGGGCGGTCGGTGGGGGGCCAGGGGCGGGTGGTGGTGACTACCTCGATGCCGGGGGCCGCGGCCGCGATGGCCGGGTGGGGTGTCTCGAAGTTCAGGCTGGGGGCGAGGGTGCGGTGGCTGAGGCTGAGTGCGACCTTCAGCAGGCCGACGATGCCCGCCGCGCCCTCCAGGTGGCCGACGTTGGTCTTGGCCGAGCCGACCAGCAGCGGTGCGCCGCCGGCCGCGGCGCGGGCCGCGGTGTCCAAGGCGGCGCCGAGCCCGGCGGCCTCGATCGGGTCGCCGACCGCGGTGCCAGTGCCGTGCAGTTCCACGTAGGCCACGTCGCCGGGTGCGACCCCCGCGTCGCGGCAGGCCAGCCGGACCACCTCGCGCTGGGCCCGGGCGTCGGGGACGGTGAGGTGCTCGCCCGTACCGCTGTTGACGGCGCCGCCGAGGATGACGCAGTGCACCGTGTCGCCGTCGGCGAGCGCGTCCGCCAGCGGCTTGAGCAGCACCAGGCCGCCGCCCTCGCCCCGGACGTATCCGTTGGCGCGGCTGTCGAAGGTGTGGCAGCGGCCGTCGGGGGAGAGGGCGCCGAAGCGCTCCAGGGCCTGGTCGCTCTCGGGCAGCAGGTTCAGGTTGACGCCGCCGGCCAGCGCCACCCGCGCGGTGCCGCGCCGCAGTTCCTCGCAGGCCAGCCGTACGGCGACGAGCGCCGAGGACTGCCCGGAGTCGACCGCGAGGCTCGGCCCGCGCAGGCCCAGCAGGTGCGAGACCCGGTTGGCGATGATACTGCGGTGGGTGCCGGTGACGCTGTGGCGGCCCAGCGCCTGCGCGCCGAGCCGGTCGTGGATCAGGGCGTAGTCGCCGGTGATGGCGCCGATGAAGACGCCGGCCGCCGCGCCGCGCAGCTCGGCGGGGACGATCCTGGCGTGCTCGATCGCCTCCCACGCCAGCTCCAGCACGAGCCGCTGCTGCGGGTCCATGGCCGCGGCCTCGGCCGGGGAGAGGCCGAAGAACTCCGCGTCGAAGCGGTCCACGTCGGCGAGGAACCCGCCGCGCCTGTTCCGCCCCGTCCCGTCGTCCGCCGGGCGCCGGTCCTCGGGCGCCTCGGCGACGGCCTCGCGGCCCTCGCTCAGCAGCCGCCAGAACTCCTCGGGGCCGGTGGCACCGGGCAGTCGGCAGGACATTCCGATGACGGCGACCGGCGCGGCGGCCGAGGGCCGTTCAGCCAGAGCGGACATGACCCACCTCTCGTGGATTGGCTATTACTGATCGCATTCCTGAGCGCACTGCTGCGTCATTGCTGAGCGAGTTGCTGCGTCACTGCCGAGCGATTGCGAGCGATTCCGAGAAATTGCCGAACGCATTGCCGTTCTCGTGTGCTTCGCCTCGCGTCGCGTCCCTGCCGGGAAATTCACCGGGCCGCCGGCCTGGTGCTCTCCGGCTGGTCCCGGCTGCTGCGGGCATGGCAGAAGCGTGGACCGGGCGGCCCGGCGCGGTCAAGGAAGTTCGCCGCGAATACGGTGGCAAGGAATACCCGGAACTTGATGCCAACGCGCGCGTATGGACAAGGAGAAGCCGCCCGTGAATAAGTGTGTCGTGCGGCGAAAAGACAGCGGGACACGGCGTCCCGGCACCGGTCCGCCGCCGCCCCGGTAATCCCCGGCGCGATGCCGGAAAGCGAGCGCGGGAGGAGGTGACACGCATGCGCAAGGTGGTCTGCACCCGGGTGGTCTGTACCCGGGTCGTCTGTACGGCGCGGAGCCACGCGCGCGGCGCCGTCCGCCACTGACGCCGAGCCCCTGCCGAGCGTTCACGCGCCGCGCCCGTCGTCACCGCTTCCCCGCGCCGACGGGCGCGGCGCGGGCCACCACCCGCGCGTCCACCGCCCATTCGTCTCCCGGAGGGACCATGCCCGCCGACTCCCCGCTCACCTTCGGCCAGTTGTCGACCTGGCGCTCGATCGAGACCTTCGCCGCCGACCGGCTGATGGAGGTGAACGTCCCCGCGCTGTGGGATGTCGCGGGACTCGCCGCTCCGGCGATCTACCGCGCCCTGCACGAGCTGGCGCGGCGCCACGAGGCCCTCCGTACGACCTTCCACACCGATGCCGACGGCCGCCCGTTCCAGCGCGTGCACACCGAAGTCCCGTTCAGGATCGACCGGTTGGCGCTCCCGTCGGCCGGTCCGGAGGACGGCGCCCGGGTGCTGCGCGAGCTGTACGCGCAGCCGTTCCCGGTGACCGGCGACCCCGGCTGGCACGGTGTCCTGGTGTCCTCGGGAGGCAGTCCGCGCTATCTGGCCGTGTCGATGTCGCACCTGGTGGTGGACGTCTGGGCGATCCGTGAACTGGAGGCGCAGCTAAGGGAGTCGGCCGCCGATCCGGCCGCCGCCGACCGCCGCGGTCCGGGTCCCGCGCCGCGCGAGCTGGCCGCGCTCCAGCACGGCGAGGCATGGGCCGGCCACCGGCGCGGCGCGGAGAAGTACTGGAAGAAGATCCTGGACTCCGGTCCGCTGGCCAACTTCCCCTCGCCGGAACCCCGTTCGCGGGAGCGCCGGGTGCAGGCCACCCTGCGCTCGCACCGGCTGGCCGCACTGGTCGCCGAGGCGGCGGCGGTCAACGGCGTCTCGCCGCAGAGCGTGCTGACCGCGCTGACCGGGGCCGCGCTGGCCGGGGTGCTGGACCGGCGCCGGACCATGCTGAGCCTGATGTGCGCCAACCGCTTCGACCCGGTGTGGCAGCCGGTCATCAGCACCATGAACCAACTCGTCCCGCTGGTCTGCGCGACCGACCCCGACGCCCCGCTGACCGCTTTCCTCAAGCGCACCCATCTGCACTCGCTGCTGGCCTATCGGCACGGGAGCTACGACGTCGACACCGCGACCCGGCTGGCCGCCGAGGCCCCCGGCCCCGACGGTTCGCTCTTCGTCCACGACTGCTGGTTCAACTACGTGACGGAACCGGCGGCCACCGGGGGCGAACCCGCAACGGGTCTTCCGGCGGCGGCGGGCGAGACGCCCGACGCGTCCCTCACCTGGGCGCCCCCGGCGCGCAACGCCGGTCACCCCTTCTACGTCCGGGTCAACGGCGACGGCGCGCACTGGGTGGAGCTGACCATACGCGCCGATCCCGATCTGCTGCCCGAGGAGGACGTCACCGCGGTGCTGCGGACCGTCGTCCTGGGGGCGCTGCGGGCGGCCACCGCACCGGAGCGCACCCTCGGGGCGCTGCTGGACGACGCCCGCACGGCGCCGCTGGGGGCCGACCTCTTCCCCCGCGAACGGGAGGTGGTGCCCGGGTAGTTCAGGTGCGGCGGCAGGCCACCCGTACCGGAGGTGTCAGGCGCCCCGGTAGCTCAGGCAGGAGTGGGTGGAGACCACGATCGGCAGCTGCACGTCGGCATCGGAGTCGGTCACCCGGAACTCGACGATGGCCCGTGGATGCATCGGCATTGAGCCGAGCATCGCGTAGTACCCGTCCAGGTCGCAGATCACCTGGTAGACGCCGGGCTGGACATGGCGGTCGGCGAGCATCGCCAGCCGGCCGTCCTGGCCGGTCCGGCCACGCACCAGCTCCCGCCAGTCGTCCTCGGCGTGCTGGCGGAGCAGGACGTCGACATCCGCTGCCGGTACGCCGAACGAACTGTCCACGATGTGCACACAAAGGCTCACGGTTTCCCGCCTCAGGTTTCGGCGCTTCCATCAGTGCCGCGCCTCGGTGCCCACGACGGTGCGGGACGCCCCTATCGTTCCGCCATCGTCCCGCCGGTCCCTGACGATAGCGAAACGAGGGTGCCGTGAGGCCGTGGTGAGGGCGGACGCCGCGGGAGACGGCCGGACCGGGGGTCCGGCCGTCCGATGAGAGCGCCGTGATAGCGGCGGTGATAGCCGGGCGAGGACGGACCGAAAGCGGCCCGCCGAACCATGAAGTCATCGAGCCACCGGGACACCGCACCGGGGGCCACAGACTGGGAGATGACCTCATGAACGTTCGCGCCTTCCGCCGCAGCATCGCCGCCGCCGCCCTTCTCGTCGCCGTCACGGGCGGTGTCACCGTCGCGGTCACCTCCTCGAGCGACTCGCCCACCCACACCCACACCGCGGTCGTCCGGGTCGACGGCGGCACCAACCCCACCCCGGACCCCTCCGCGACCCCCGGCAACACCATCTGGGACTGACCGCCCGCACGACAGCCGTGGCGGAAGCCCGAATCGCGCCCCTTCCGCCGAGCGACACCCGCGACACCGCACCACTCAAGACCTCGCACGACCCGCAGGACCTCGCACGACCCGCAGGACCTCGCACCACCCGCAGGACCCCGCACCACCGAGCGGACCCGAGCGCACCCGCGGCGGGCCGGCTGCTCAGCCGGAGATCTCCGCACCCGCCGGAAGCTCCTTCGCACCGGCGTCCCCGCCGTCGTCGAGCGTACGCAGCAGGCTGTGGACCTCCTCGACCAGCGCCACACCGCCCTTGTCGGTCTTCAACCCCGACAGCATCCCGGCAGCCGCCAGCCAGTCAGCCCTGGCCCCGCGCGGTTCACCGGCCGCCGCGTGCACGCGGCCCCGCAGCACCACCGCCCGGGCCTTGTCGAGCGTGGCACCGATCGCCTCGAAACCGGTCAGCGCACGCTCCACGTACTCGGGTGCCGCGTCCAGGTCCGAGATGAGCGCCACCTCGGCCAGTGCCAGGGCGATACGGCTCTCCACCATGCGGGCCCCGGCCCGTACCGCGAGTTCCAGGGCTTCGACCAGCATCACCCGTGCGACGCCGGGCTCACCGCGGCGCAGATCCACGATCGCCAGTCCCAGCAGCGCGTAGCACTCGCCGACCTGGTCGCCGGTCGCCCGCACCCCGTCCAGCACGCGGGTGTAGGCGACATAGGCCTCGTCGAGCCGCCCCGCGCGCAGATGCAGTGCGCCCAGCCGGTTCTGCACCTGGGCGGTGACCCGCCGGTTGCCGACCTCGTCGCAGATCGTCTCGGCGCGCTCCAGCAGCCGCAGCGCGGTGGCCGGGTCCCCGCAGTCCACGTGCACTTGAGCCATGTTGTGCAGCACGTGGGCTTCGGCGATCCGGTCACCGGTCACCTGGAAGACGCCCAGCGCCTCCTCCCAGCGCTCCTGCGCCGAGGCGATGTCACCGGTCAGCCGGTCCAGGTACGCCATGTTGCGCAGCACCAGCGCCGCGCCGTGCTCGTCGTCGAGGTCCAGGTAGAGCGCGTGCGCGCGCTCGAACTGGCGCATCGCGGGCCCGGTGCTCTGCTCGAACATGTGCAGCGAGCCCAGCGAGTACCGCATCGCCGCCTCGCCGTGCCGGTCGCCCGCCCGGCAGGCGGCCTTGAGCGCGATCTCGTGCGTCTCACGCCAGTTGCCGAAGTAGGAGTACGCCTCGAAGAGGGTCACCGAACTGAGCGCCAGGTCCCAGCAGTGCTCGACCAGACCGGCCGCCGACGCCTGCCGTACGGCCGCGACGATCGACGTACGCTCCTGCTCGTACCAGGCGAGCGGGTCGGACAGCAGCCGCTCGACCAGCCGGTCGGGCAGCCGCCAGCGGCTCGCCGAGCTGCGCCGCTCCAGGAAGCCGCCCGCGTACTCGCGGCGGTGCGCCTCGCCGGTCAGCGAGAGCATCGCGCCGAGCCAGCGCTCCAGCGCGCCCAGCCGCTCCTCGGAACTCTCCTCCGCGAGCCGCTCCTGCGCGAACGGCCGCATGATGTCGTGGAAGCGGTAGCGCACATGGCCGCCGGGGCCCGGGGTCGCGTCGATGAGATACGCCTCCGCCAGCACTTCGAGTGCCTCCTGCGCGCGGAAGACGTCGACCTGGAGCAGCGGGGAGCCCACCCAGGCGGCGAAGTTGGGCACGTCCAGCAGCGCCAGGCGGCGGAACAGCAGCCGGGCGTCGTCCGGGAGGCTGTCGTAGGTCAGCGAGATGCTGGCGCGTACCTGCATCTCGCCGTGGTTCAGCTCGTCGAGCCTGCGGGACTCGTCCAGCAGCCGGTCGACCAGGTCGGCGACGCTCCAGTGCGGGCGGGCCGCCAGCCGGGCGGCGCAGATCCGCAGCGCCAGCGGCAGCCGTCCGCACAGCTGCGACAGCTCCGCCACGCTGTCGGCCTCGGAGACCACCCGCGCCTCGCCGACGAAACGCGCCAGCAGTTGGGCGGCGCCGCTCTCGCTGAGCGCGCCGATCTCCACCCGGCCCGCCGTCGGCAGACCGGTGAGCCGCTGGCGGCTGGTGACGATCACCGAGCAGTCGGCGGTGCCGGGCAGCAGCCAGGTCACCTGACGCTCCGTCATGGCGTCGTCTAGCACGATGAGTACGCGTCTGCCGCTGACCAGGTCCCGGAAGAGTTCGGCCCGTTCCTCCAGCGTCTTGGGCAGGTTGGGGCCGACGACGCCGAGCGCGCGCAGGAAGCGCTCCAGGATGTCGGACGGGTTGGCCGGGCGGTCGCCGACCCGCAGATGGGCGAACAGGCGGCCGTCGGGGAAGTCGGGGGCGAGCAGATGGGCGACGTGCACGGCCAGCGTGGTCTTGCCCGCACCGCCCTGGCCGACGATCACACAGACCCGTACGGCCTGGTCGGCGGGGTTGCGGTCGTCGCCGCCGACCTGCCGCACGATGGTGTCGACGGTCTCGGTGCGGCTGGTGAAGTCGGGGATGTCCGCGGGCAGCAGGCTGGGCGCCCGCCGCTTGGGCTCCTCCGCGGGGGCCTGCGGACCCGGCTGCGGCTGTGTCTGCGTCTGCGTCTGGGCTCCGGCGGAAGGCCGCGCCTGGCCCGGGAGTTGCGTCCGGCCGGGCTCGGGCACGGCCGGCGCCGCGGCGTCCGGGTCGTCGAGCGCGCCGCGGGGCGCCGGGAGCCAGGCGGGTTCCGGCTCCGCGGAACCGGAACCCGAAGCGGAGCCGGGACCGGACCCCGGATCACCCCGGCCCTGGTCGGCGGCGTCCTGACCGGCGCCGTGGTCGTGCGTGTACGCGGACGTGGTCTCCTCGGCACTGGTGCCGGGCAGGAAAAACGTTCCGCCCAGCATCGCTTTGTGCAGACCGCGCAGTTCGTTGCCCGGCTCGATGCCCAGCTCGTCCTGCAATACCTTACGCACCTTGCGATAGGCGTCCAGCGCCTCCGCCTGCCGGCCGGCGGTATACAGCGCGATCATCAGCAGCGCTCTGAAGTGCTCGTGCAGCGGGTACTCCGCCACCAGAGACGTTAACTCCCCGATCAGCCGGTGCTGTTCACCGGCGATCAGTCCGGAGTTCAGGCTCTCGCCGAGCACGGCGAGCCGTCGTTCGTTGAGTCTGCCCACGCCCTGCTGCACCAGCGCGCTGTCCACGTCGGCCAGCGCCGGCCCGCGCCACAGGTCGAGGGCCTCGCGCAGCACGCGCGCCGAGCCCGCCGGGTCGCCGGCCGCCAGCGCGGCCCGCCCCTTGAGGACCTCCTCCTCGAAACGGTGCAGGTCCAGCGTGCCGGGAATGACCCGCAACAGGTAGCCCGGCCTGCGGGTTTCGATCAGATCCTCGCCGCCCGCCGCGAGGATACGGCGCCGCAGGTTGGAGATGCAGATCTGGATCTGGCCGCGCGAGGTCGCCGGCGGGTCGTCGCCCCACACGGCGTCGATGAGCCGTTCCACCGGGATCACATGCCCGGCCTCCAGGAGCAGCATCGCCAGCATGGTCCGCTCCCGCGCACCGCCGAGCTGCACCGGGCGCCCGTCCGCGAAGACTTCGAGGTGCCCGAGTATGCAGAACTCCAACGAATTCCCCCCGACTACTATCGGTAACGAAGCCGATGAGTTCGGCGCCCCGACGAACAAGGCTCCGGTGTGCGCGGCGATCTATATTACCGGTTCCTCCGGCATTTCAATTGAATGGATTCTTTTTCATCGGGAACCATAAATCAACCCTCTGGAACCCGGTGCTGGTGATTTCCAGTGGAGTCCATGGGGCGGATGTGATTGTTGTTCCGTAAACCAACCAGTGCGGCCCCGCGCCGGGTCCGCATCGGCACCGCCCCGCCCCGAGCGCGCCGGCGCGCTCGGAGGCCACCCGGAACCGGATCCACACCCCTTCGCGCCCTCACGCACAGCGACTCCGCGGTTGCGATTCTGGCATATTCGCACGAGGGGGTGGGCCGGAATTCCGGCCCACCCCCTCGCGGGTCAACTCACCGTCAGCTCAAGGTCAGCTCACGGACAGCGGGAACGGTCCGGCCAGCGGGGTGAAGCCGTCGTTCGCCAGGTAGTAGACGTCGTAATTGCCCGCGCCACTGAGCTTGCTGGTGGAGAAGGTCAGGGCGCCGCTGGCGTTCGGCGCGTAGGCCCAGGTCAGTGAGGCCTTCTGGCCGGGGACGACGCCCTTGGGGTAAAGGCCGATCCAGTTCTTGGCGCTCACCTGCGCGGCGGACGGGACGGCGTACCGGAAGGTGACGTTGCCGCCGTTGGACACCGCGTCGAGGTCGCCGGTGAGGGTCGGGGTGGTGGCCGTCGACGGGGTGAACGCGGCGTTCAGCGGGGTCGCGTAGGTGTCGTTGCCCGTCAGGCCCGGCAGGCCGAGGGCCGCCTCGACGGTGCGGCCGATGCCGTAGTGGTCGTAGTGCAGCGGGCTGCTGGTCCCGGCCGGGACGGTGCCCTGCGAGCCGACGACCACGGTGGCCAGGTGGTTGTACGCCTCGCCCTGGCTCTCGTCCCACGTGAGCAGGAGCAGCGAGCGCTGCTGGGTCCAGGCGGGGGAGGCCAGCACCGGGGCGAGGGTCTGCTGCAGCCAGCCGTCCTGCGTCTTCAGGCTGGTGGCGCTGCCGTTGCCGGACGCCTCGCCGTCGTAGTAGTCGTCCGCCGCGATCCAGGAGAAGTTGGGGGTCGTCGCGGCCGACCGCAGGTCGGTGGTGAGCTGCGTGGTGTCGAACAGGTGCGCCGCGCAGCGGGACGCGTTGCCGCTGATGTCCGTGTAGTTGATGAACGGCGCGTCGTCGGGCTCGTAGTAACTGTCGTTGTTGTTGCTGGTGTTGCAGGGCGTCCCCATGCCCTGCTCGTACGCCTTCCAGCTCTTGCCCGCCGCCTCGATCGTGTCGCCCAGGTTGCGCTGGGGCGAGTTGATGTTGGGGAAGTACGTGGCGCCCTTGGTGTACGTGTCGCCGCCCGCGATGGCGAGGTAGTTCTCGTCGCTCGGGTGGTAGACGCCGTGCGCGTCGGTCAGGGTCGCGCCCTGGCTCATCAGGCTGTGCATGTACGGGGTGTCCGCCGGGTCGTTCATGACCTCGGAGTAGTCGGTGTTCTCCATCATCACCACGAACACGTGGTCGTAGCCCGGCACGTGCGACGGCGGCGGGGTGACCGGCGCCGGAGCGGTGACCGGGGTGGAGAGGGTGAGCGACAGGTTGTCCAGGTAGCCGGTCTCGTTCGAGGTCGACAGGAACTGCACCTCGACCTGGATCGACCGGGTCCCGGCCGGTACCGCGCCGGTGGCGGTGCGGGAGAGGAACTTGGTGGCCAGCCCCCGGTCGCTCGCGGAGACCGTCGGCAGCTTCGCGGCCGCGCCGAGCGGGTGGCCGCCCGCGTCCCTGAAGTGCAGGCTGACCGCGGCGTATCCGCCGTAGACCGTCCAACCGCCCAGCCAGCCCGCGAGGTTGTACGTCACCCCGCCGCCGTCGACCGCCGCGGCGGCCGACGAGACGTCCACGGTCTGCGACATGGAGCCGTCGCCGAAGTTGCCAGGACCGAAGAACGCCTTGCCCGGGGTCTTCCCGTCGCTCGGCAGCCCGAAGGAGCCCGCGGTGTGGCACATCACGTCCACACCCCCGGCCTGGGTGGTCCAGCCGGGGACCGTGGTGGCCGCGCCCCAGTCGTTGGTGCAGTAGCCGCCGGTCTCCGCGTCGCCGTTGACGATCAGGTTCCCGCTGCTGCCCGCCGCCTGAGCGGTGGCGGGTGCGGCGGCGACCAGTGCGCCCAGCAGGGCGATCAGGCCGCCGAATGATCTCCAGCGCAGTCGCATGCGTGTACCTCGTCCCGTTGGTGAGTGTGTGTGCCGTGAGCGGTGGTGAGGGGTGGTGGTGCCGGTTGCTCGCGCGTCGTTCGTCATGAACGGGTCATAGGTATCGGCCGTTGCTGTCGAAGGGAAGAACCCGGGCCAAACTTGGCTAGACAAGTTTTGCCGGTGATGTAAAAGAGGTGTCGGGGCGCGCTCCGGTGAGAGGGGCGCCGGACGCCTACCAAGCGGGGGCGGGCGAGCCGATGACGACCACCCGGGCCCAGTCGGGCGGCGCGTCCGGTACGTAGTCGGGGCCGTCCTCGTCGTACGAGGAGCGCTGCCGGGGGAAGAGGCCGACGACCGTGCGGCACGGGGGGCGGGTGTCGGGCCACGGCGTCTGGCCGTCGGTGAGGACCACGATCACGTCGGGGCGGTGCTGGGCGCGCAGCGCCCGGGCGAACCCGGCGCGCAGATTGGTCCCCCCGCCGCCCACCAGCCCGATGCCCTCGGCGCGGCACAGCGTGTGCACGGCCTGGGCCGCCGCGTCGCACGACAGGACGGTGACCAGGTCGCGGCGGCCGCCCACCGCGCGGCCGATCGCGGCGACCTCCAGCAGCGCGCTGCCGAGTTCGTCGTCGCTGACCGAGCCCGAGGTGTCGACGATCACGCAGACCCGCGGCGGTCTGCGGCGCAGACTCGGCAGCACCACACCGGGCATCCCGGCCGAGCGGCGCGAGGGGCGGCCGTAGGTGTAGTCCTCGCCCACCCCGGGGGCGGAGGTGGCCGAGCGCACGGCCGCGCCCAGCAACTGCCGCCACGGCTGCGGCGGATGGAACGCCTCCCGCGCCCAGCGCCGCCAGCCGCGCGGCGCGCTCCCGGGTGCGCCGGTGATGCCTCGCGCCACCCGGAACCGCACCGCGTCCTGCTCCTGCGCGCTGAGCCCGTGCGCGCCGTCCGGCCCCAGGTCCCAGCCCCGTTCCCACCCGTCGACGCCGCTGCCGCAGTCCAGCCAGGCCAGCCGGTCGGTGTGCGCCCCGAGCCGGAACAGCCGCAGATAGTCCTCCATCAGCTCGCCCTCGGGAAGATCGAGCAGCCGCGGGTCCACCGCGCCCTCGGGGCGGGCCAGCCCGTCCCCGTACACGTCGTCGTTGATCTCGCAGTCCGCCGCGATGTTGATCCGCAGCCGCTCGCCCGGCCCGGTCAACTCGCGCTCCCGGGCGACCCGTTCGCCGCGCCCGTGATGGTCGCGCAGCAGGTGCGACACCTCGTGCACCCACACCCCGGCCAGCTCCTCCACCGGCGTCAGCCGTACGAACCCCGGCGACACGTAGCACCGCCAGTGCCGGTCGACAGCCATCGTCGGCACCCGCCGCGACGCCACCACATGCAGCGCGAACAACGCCGTGGCCAGATACGGACGCACGCGGGCGGCGTGCAGGCGGGCGGCGAAGAGCTTGCCGAAGTCGAGGTCGGCGGCGGGGTCCGCGTCCGGCCCGACGCCTGGCCCGGGACCCGGGCCGGGTCCGGCGCCCGGGCCGCGGGTAGTGGCGGATTCCTGGTCGGGGGTTGGGTCCGGCGCAGGGACGGCGTCGGCGTTCGCATTGTCGGCGGGGCCGACGGCGGTTTCGGTGTCCGGGTCGCGAGCGGGATCGACGGCCGGTTTGGAGGTCGCGGCGGTGGTCGCCGAACCGGGGACAGCAGCGGGTTCTGGCGCAGGGACGGCGTCGGCGTTCGCATTGTCGGCGGAGCCGACGGCGGTATCGGCGTCCGCGACGACGGCCGGTTTGGAGGTCGCGGCGCTGTCCGCCGGGTGCGGCGTCATCGGCGGCCCTGGGCGGCGGTCGGGATGCGGGTCGCGGTGCGGGCGGCTGCGCGGTCCGCGCGTTGGGAGAGGGAGACCGCTCCGGCCAGCCGCTCGATCGACGGTGGCACGGCCCAGTCCTCGCGGCGCAGGGTCGCGAGGGTGGTCGCGGGGACGACCACCAGGTCGGGCGCCCCGGTCTCCACCGCGCGGGCCAGCAGCGCCCAGGCCGCGTCCCAGCGGGCCCGCTCGGGCCGCTTGCGGACCGCGGCCACCACACCGTCGAGTACGGCCTGCCGCAGATCGCCGCGCTCGGGCAGTACCGCGCCGGCGGGGTCGGCCAGCAACTCCTCCGGGTCCGGCAGGTCCATCCGGTCGATGCTGGCCAGCAGTTCAAGGCCGGGGCCGTCCCCCACCGCGCCCCTGACCAGCAGGGCGAGCGTCTCCCGCGAGGAGCCCGCCGCGGTCGCGAAGGCGATCAGCCGCAGGGTCATCTCCCAGCTCCGGGGCGACGGCCAGGCGCCGCCCCTGCGGCTTTCGGTGCTGGGCAGTTGGTGCACCAGCGCGGGCCGGGCGGACAGCAGCCCGCACACCGCGCGGCGGGCGAAGACCACCGCGTCCGCCAGGCCCTCGGCGTCGAGCCGCGGCAGCGTCGCCCGCGGCCAGGTCCCGCCGAGGCCGCGGACCACGACGTCCTGGTCGTGGGTCCACTGGAGATGGACGAACCGGTTGGCCAGCGGCGGGCTCAGCTCCCAGCCGTCGGCCGCCGACGACCGCGGGTTCGCCGCCGCCACGATGCGTACCCCGGGCGGCAGTTGGAGAGCGCCGATGCGGCGTTCCAGTACGAGGCGGAGCAGCGCGGCCTGCACCGCCGGGGCCGCGGTGGACAGTTCGTCCAGGAAGAGCAGCCCGCGGCCGGTCGTGGCCAGCCGAACCGCCCAGTCCGGCGGGGCCATCGGGACGCCCTGCGCGGCGGGATCGTCACCGACGACGGGCAGCCCCGCGAAGTCGGACGGCTCGTGCACGCTGGCGATCACCGTGGTCAGCGGCAGGTCCAGCGCCGCCGCGAGCTGGGTCAGCGCCGCGGTCTTGCCGATCCCCGGCTCGCCCCACAGCAGCACGGGCAGGTCGGCGGCGACCGCCAGGGTGAGGGCTTCGAGCTGGGTGTCGGCGCGTGGCTCGGTGTCGGTCCGCCGCAGCAGATCGAGGAGTTGACCGGCGAGGTCGAGTTGGGTGGGTACGGTCATATGTGATCACCTTTGGTTTCGTGAAGGGCCCGCATGGGGCCAGGGGTGGAACGTGCGGGGGTACGCCGCGCGGGCATGGCGGCGCGGCAGAGCGCGGACGTCAGCGGGTGTTCAGCGGGCGGACGCGGTACTGGTTCGGGTACGGGAGCGGCGGTGGCCGGCCGCCAGCGGACGCATGCGGCGGCGTCGTGGCACCGCGGGCGCGGTGCCGCCGCCGAACCACGGCCCGCGCGGCGGCTCGGCCAGCCCCGCCCTGAACAGCCCGTAGTCGACGCGCCGCAGCGCGACCGCCTCCAACTCGTCCCGCAGATCACCGTTGCGCAGCAGCGCGTCGGGCCCCAACAGGCCCTCCACGACGGCCAACGCGCCCCGGATGTCGCCGTGGTCCAGCCGGGCCCGTACATCGGGGAGGCACTCCGGATGCCGGTGGGCGCTGTCGATCGCCCGCAGGCACGGGAGGGGAGTGCCGGTCAGCGCGGCCAGCAACTCCTCCCTGCGGATCTCGTCCGGGTCGTGGTCCAGCGCCGCCAACACCCCGTCGACCAGGCCGATCCGGTGCTCGGCTCCCCGGCACTCCACGCGCCGCGGCGCTCCCGCCTCCCCGGGCACCCGCCGCGCACCGGACACCGTACGACCGGGCACCAACGCATCCGCGACCAGCGGGTGCAGCCGGTCGGCCTCGATCAACCCGGCCTGGAGCAGGTCGAGATCGGGCAGCACCCAGGTCGCCGCGTCGGGCAGTACGGGCAGCGCCGCCGTCACGGCGCCGTCGTCGGCGACCCGCACCAGGCGCGTCCCGGCCCGGTCCGCATCCGCGTCCGCAACCAGCGCCAGCACCAGCCGGCGCCCCGCCCCGAGCCGTACGGTGAAGGCCCCCGTACCGGCGGCCCGTCCCTCGGCCCCGAGCAGGATGCCCCCCTCGGCCGCCCACCGGTCGGCGGCGCAGCGCAGTCCGGGCGGCGCCAGGCCGAGCGGGTCGGCCCCCGCCCCGGCCCGGGTCCGCAGCTCACCGGCCCGGCGCGCGTCCCACAGATGGCGGTGCAGGTCCAGCCGGAACCGCCGGTCGGGACGCGGATGGGGGTGGTCCCGGGTGCCGCCCGGGGAGCGGGCGGAGCCGTCCCACAGGGCGAGGCTGACCCGCTGCCCGGCGTCCGCCCACGCGGGCGGCGTCCGCACCACCAGGTGCAGCGCGCCCTCGCCCGCCGGGGTGTCGTACCGCGCGAGCGTGAAGGTCAGGCCCGGACGCAGCAGTCCGTCAGGGGCGATCCTGGGCATGTGCCAGCGCAGCAGGTCAGGCGCCAGATGGCGGAGGTCGGCCCGTAGCAGTGCGGCCAGTTCCTGGCCATGGGTACGCGCCACGGAGCGCGGATGGAGATCGACGTCGACACCGGCGGCGGCGCACGCCCCCGCCCAGTCGCCCACAGCCCGGCGGGCGGTCGCGGTCTCGATCATGGAGGGCGGCACGGCGAACTCGCGCACGCGCAGCCAACGGGAAAGCCGGGAATCCCCCGACGCGTCATGGGAGCGCATCAGCACTCACCTTGCGCGGTCGGGACCCCCAATCTGCACACAGAATGAATGGTCATCCCGCCCAGCATATCCGCTGCGCTGGCCGCGCATACGGAGGACGGTGCGCCCCGTAGGGGCGCGGGGAAGGTGCGCTCGCGCTGCGTCGCCGGTGACACCGGAGTGCCCCGTAGGGGCGCGGGGAACTGCGCGGCCCGCCCCCACCGGGCCGGTGGCCCGAAAACAACGCGTCTGCCCCATTGGGGCCGGTGGTGACCTGCAGCCACGCGACGGCTGGTCGCGCAGTTCCCCGCGCCCCTTCGGGGCACTACGGTGCCTGGTCCACCGCAAGCGCAGCGCGCTTCCCCGCGCCCCTACGGGGCACCTCCGGTGCCTGGGCCTCCGCAAGCGCAGCGCGCTTCCCCGCGCCCCTTCGGGGCACCTCCAGTGCCTGGTCCTCCGCCAGGGCAGCGCGCATGCGGTGGCCTACGGCGGACAGGCAGAGTAGACATAGTCGTATGGCCCGGTTTTGGGGCCGGTCCTGGGCGTTGCCGTACGCGCGTCGCGACGAGCGGGCCTCACGGAGCCGACCCGGACAGCTGCGTCGCGCAGCCGGTGAGGAGCGGCGCGCGCGCTCGGGGCAGGGACGGGCGGCGCCGAAGCGACGCGGCTGGTGGACGCTGGGCGTGCGGAGCCTTGCCGGGCAGGTGTTCCTGCTCCAGGTCGGGATCATCCTGATGCTGGTCGCCTTCGCGGTGACCGAACTGGTGACGCAGGCGGAGCACGACACGACGGAGGACGCGCGGCACCGGTCGCTGGCCGTGGCGCAGACCTTCGCCAACTCGCCGGGCATCGTCGCCGCGCTGCACGCGCCCCATCCCACCGCGCTCCTGCAGCCACGGGCCGAGGCCGCCCGGATCGCCTCCGGGGTGGACTTCATCGTGGTCACCGACACCCACGGCATCCGCTACACGCACCCCAAGCCGAACCGTATCGGCAAGAAGTTCGTCGGCGACATCAGCCAGCCGCTGGCCGGGCACCCCATCACCGAGACCGTGAACGGCACGATCGGCCGCCTGGTGCAGGCCGTGGTGCCGGTCTACGGGGCCGACGGCAAGGTGATCGGCCTGTGCTCGGCCGGGATCACCATCAGCAAGGTCCACGGGGTCGCCGACCAGCAGCTCCCGTATCTGCTCGGCGGCGCGCTCGGCGCCCTGGCGCTGTCCACGGCGGGCACCGCGCTGGTCACCCGGCGGTTGCGCCGCCAGACGCACGGGCTGGGCGCACCCGAGATGACCCGGATGTACGAGCACCACGACGCGGTGCTGCACGCCGTACGCGAAGGGGTGCTGATCCTGGACGACGACGGGCGGGTACGGCTGGCCAACGACGAGGCGCGGCGGCTGCTCGGGCTGCCCGCGGACGTGGAGGGGCAGCGCATCGCCGACCTCGGCTTCCCCGCCCCGGTGGCCGAGGTACTGGGCTCGGGGGCGGCGGTCACCGACGAGGTGGTCAGCGTGGCGGACCGGCTACTGGCGGTGAACATCCGCTCCACCGACCGCAACGGCGGACCGCCGGGCAGCGTGGCCACCCTGCGGGACTCCACCGAACTGCGGGCGCTGTCCGGCCGGGCCGACGAGGCGCGCGGACGGCTCAGGCTGCTGCACGAGGCCACCGTACGGATCGGCACCACGCTCGACGTCACCCGTACGGCCGAGGAACTGGCCGAGGCGGGCCTCACCCGTTTCGCCGACATCGTCACCGTCGACCTCGCCGAGGGTGTCCTGCTGGGCGAGGAGCCCGCCGTCAGCACGGGCACCGAGATGCTGCGGGTCGCGGTCCGCCCCGACGACGGAAGGGCGCCGCTGATCACCCTCGGCAGCAGGATCATCTTCGGCCCCGCCACCGCCCAGGCGTGGAGCCTGGGCACCGGGCACTCCAGGCTGGAGGCCAGTCTGGAGGCCGACGCCGCCTGGCGGGCCGAGGACCCCGACCACTCCCGCGAGATCCTCGACTACGGCATCCACTCGCTGATTACCGTCCCGCTCCGGGCCCGCGGTGTGATGCTCGGCGTCGCCAACTTCTGGCGCTCCGGCGGCTCCGCCCCCTTCGAGGACGACGACCGCTCGCTGGCCGAGGAGATCGGCGCGCACGCGGCGCTGTGCCTCGACAACGCCCGCCGCTACACCCGCGAGCACACCATGGCGGTGTCGCTGCAGCACAGCCTGCTGCCGCGCGGCATCCCCGACCAGAGCGCCCTCGATGTCGCCTACCGCTACCTCCCGGCGCAGGCGGGCGTGGGCGGCGACTGGTTCGACGTGATCCCGCTGTCCGGCGCGCGCGTGGCGCTGGTGGTGGGCGACGTGGTGGGGCACGGTCTGCACGCCGCCGCGACCATGGGGCGGCTGCGTACCGCCGTGCACAACTTCTCGTCGCTCGACCTGCCCCCCGACGAACTCCTCGGCCACCTCGACGAGGTCGTCAGCCGGATCGACCAGGAGTCCACCTCCGCCGAGGGCGACGACGCGATCACCGGCGCCACCTGCCTGTACGCCACGTACGACCCGGTCTCGCGGATCTGCGCGCTGGCCAGGGCCGGGCACCCGCCGCCCGCGATCGTCCGCCCCGACGGCTCCGTCGAGTACCCCGACCTGCCCGCGGGACCGCCGCTCGGCCTGGCCGACATGCCGTTCGAGACGGTGGAGCTGCACCTCGACGAGGGCAGCCAGCTCGTCCTCTACACCGACGGCCTCATCGAGGACCGCTCCCGCGACATCGACGTCGGCTTCGAGAGCCTGCGGGCGGTGCTGGCCGAGCGGATCAGGACCCCCGAGGAGACCTGCTCGGCCGTCCTGGAGGCCCTGCTGCCCGGCAACCAGCGCGACGACATCGCCCTGCTGGTCGCCCGCACCCGGGTGCTCCAGCCGGAGCAGATCACCGACTGGGAGGTGCCCTCCGACCCGGCGGCCGTCGCCGAACTGCGTGCCGCCGTCGCCGAACAGCTCCGCGAATGGGGCCTGGACGACGAGATCGCCTTCACCACCGAGCTCATCCTCAGCGAGCTGATCACCAACGCCATCCGGCACGCCAGCGGCCCGATCGGCGTACGGCTGCTGTACGACCGCAAGCTGATCTGCGAGGTCTCCGACACCAGCAACACCGCGCCCCACCTGCGCTACGCGGAGATCACCGACGAGGGCGGCCGCGGCCTCTTCCTCGTCTCGCAGTTCTCCGAACGCTGGGGTACGCGCTACACGGCGACGGGCAAGATCATCTGGTCCGAGCAGACCCTCCGCTAGCGACTCCGCCCCGGCTCTCGGGGGGGGCGCCGGGGGTCCGGGGCGCCCCCAGAAACGCCTGGACCGCCCACAATCCGCCGGACAGGCCCTAGCATCGGGCGATGGCGTCCCTACGTGCCGCACTGCCCACCCTCGTACGCCTCGGCGTGTGCCTGCTGACCTGCGCGGTCGTCGCGGGCTGCGGCGGCTCGGGCGGCTCCGGCGACGACGCGTCGCGGCAGGCGAACTCCCCGTCCACCTCTGCCGGTACGAGGCCGACCGGCGCGACGGGCCCCGCCACCAGCGCGGCGGCGTCACCCAGCGGCACCCCGAAGCCGAAGCCGAAGCCGCACCCCTCGCACACGTCCGCGGCACCGGGCGGCGTGGCGCGGTTCGGAAACCCCGGAGGCCACGCGGCGGTTCCGGCCGCCGCGCGGGCCGTGGACACCTCCCACCCGACCCGTACGGTCGGCAACGGCACCGCCGCGAGCTGCACTTCGGCCGCGGTGGTGGCCGCGGTCGCCAAGGGCGGCGTCATCACCTTCTCCTGCGGGCCCAGCCCCGTCGTGATCACCATGACGGCGACCGCCAAGGTCCGTAACGCCGCCAGCACCCGCGTGGTCCTGGACGGCGGCGGCAAGGTCACCCTCAGCGGCGGAGGCAGACACCGCATCCTCTACATGAACACCTGCGACCAGGCCCAGGGCTGGACCACCTCGCACTGCCAGAACCAGAGCACGCCCCAACTCACCGTGCAGAACCTCACCTTCGCCGACGGCAACTCCACCGGCGACACCACGGAGGGCGGGGGCGGCGGCGCCGTCCTCGTCCGCGGCGGCCGCTTCAAGGCCGTCAACACCCGCTTCGTCCGCAACCGCTGCGACCGTACGGGCCCCGACCTCGGCGGCGCCGCGATCCGCGTCCTCGACCAGTACGAGGGCCTGCCCGTCTACATCACCGGCAGCACCTTCGGCGGCGCCCCCGGCCAGGGCGGCTCCTGCTCCAACGGCGGCGCCCTCAGCAGCATCGGCGTCTCCTGGGTGATCCTCAACAGCGTCCTGTCCTACAACACCGCCATCGGCACCGGCGCCAACCCCGCCCGCTCCGGCACCCCCGGCGGCGGCAGCGGCGGCGCCCTCTACACCGACGGCAACCGCTACACCGTCCACATCGAGGGCTCCCTGCTCACCCACAACGACGCCCACGAAGGCGGCGGTGCCCTCTTCTACGTCAGCAACAACCACACGGGCACCCTCGACATCCACACCTCAACCCTGCGCTCCAACCCCAGCCACGGCTTCTCCACCCCCGGCTACCCCGGCATCTTCTTCCTGGGCGCGGGCCACCCCAATGTGGCCGGGGCAAGCCTGAGTTGACGCCTGCGGCGTCGGATGCGGTGGGCCGGTGGCTCAGCGCGCGTCCTGCGGGGCGATCTCGGCGATCAGGTCCTCGACGAGTGTCCGGATCTCGTCGCGGATGGGTCGTACGGCCTCGACGCCCTGCCCGGCGGGGTCGTCCAGCTTCCAGTCGAGGTAGCGCTTGCCGGGGAAGACGGGGCAGGTGTCGCCGCAGCCCATGGTGATGCACACGTCGGACTCGCGGACGGCGTCGATGGTGAGGACCTTGGGGACCTCGGCCGAGATGTCGATGCCGACTTCCGCCATGGCCTCGACGGCCGCGGGGTTCACCGCGGTGCCGGGGGCGGAGCCCGCGGAGCGGACCTCGACGCGGTCTCCGGCGAGGTGGGTGAGCCAGGCGGCGGCCATCTGGGAGCGGCCGGCGTTGTGGACGCAGACGAACAGCACGGAGGGCTTGTCGGACACGGCTGGGGGCCTCTCTGTTCGGCCGGGGACTGTCCAGGGCGACGCGGGCGACGCCGCGGGCGGACACCGGACATCGGGGGGCCTGGTATCAGCGCCCGCTGATGTGAAAGTATCACTCCATGCTGATGTCAGTCGACACTGATCTCCTCCGGGTGCTCGCGGACCCGCTCCGCCTCCAGATCGTGGGGCTCCTGGCCCGCGAGACCCTGTGCACCACGCACCTGGTCGAGGAGACCGGGGCCAGACAGACGAACCTGTCCAACCACCTGAAGGTGCTGCGCGACGCGGGAGTCGTCGAGACCGAGCCGTGCGGTCGGTTCACGTACTACAAGCTGCGCCCCGAGGTGCTGGAGTCCCTGGCCGGGTCCTTCGCGGAACTGGCCGCCACAGCGCGCGCGACGGCGGACAACAACGTCAAGCGCTCCTGCCCGTAGGAACCCCGCCGACCGATCGGCCCGGCACGCACCCCGCAGCACCAGAAGCCTTTGCCCAACCGGCCCGAACGGGCCTCGTATCCCTGGAGACGCCGTGAGCGCCACCGACGCCGCCACACCCGACGCCTCGGCATCCGCCTCGGTGCCCGGCGGGCCGCAGCCCGCTCCCGGCGGGACGCCGCCGCAGGCGCCGCTGGGCGCCCGGGCCGCCGCCGAACTGGTCGGCACCGCGGGGCTCGTGGCGGTCGTGGTCGGTTCCGGCATCCAGGCCACCGAGCTGACCCATGACGTGGCACTCCAGCTCCTGGCGAACTCCACGGCCACCGTCTTCGGCCTCGGCGTCCTCATCGCCCTGCTCGGCCCGGTCTCCGGCGCCCACTTCAACCCCGTCGTCACGCTCGCCGAGTGGTGGAACGCCCGCCGCGGCGCCCCCGGCGTCACCCTCCGCGAGACCGCCGTCTACCTCCCCGCGCAGATCGCGGGGGCGATCCTCGGTGCGATCCTGGCCAACGCGATGTTCGGCAAGGCGCTCGTGACGTGGTCCACCCACCACCGCTCGTCCCGCCACCTCCTGCTCGGCGAGGTCGTCGCCACCGCGGGCCTGATCCTGCTGATCTTCGGCCTCGCCCGCACCGACCGCCTCCGCTTCGCCCCCGTCGCGATCGCCTCCTACATCGGCGCCGCCTACTGGTTCACCTCGTCGACCTCGTTCGCCAACCCGGCGGTGACCATCGGCCGCGCCTTCACCAACACCTTCGCGGGCATCGCCCCCGCCTCCCTGCCCGGCTTCATCGGCGCCCAACTCGCGGGCGGCATCGTGGGCCTGGCCCTGGTCGCGGTCATCTTCACCAGCAGGGGGCGGAAAGCGCCGCAGGACGCCTCAGCGGAGGGTGAGCAGCTGCCCCATCCCGGCCACCACTGACGGCGCGACGGTGTAGTACACCCAGTTGCCGCGCCGCTCGGAGGTGAGGAGTCCGGCTTCGCGGAGCTTCTTCAGGTGGTGGGAGACGGTCGGCTGGGAGACGCCGACGTCCTGGATGTCGCACACGCACGCCTCCCTGTCCGGCTGCGAGGCGATCTTGGAGAACAGGCGCAGCCGCACCGGGTCGGACAGTGCCTTGAACATCGCGGCCATCTTCTCCGCGTCCGCCACCGACAGCTCGCCCGCGGTGATGGGCGGGCAGCACGCCACCACGGCTGTTTCGTCCTGGAGGACCGGCAACTCGACCAACCATGATTTCGACATGCGTCAATATTGACACTCGTCGATGCGCGAGGCAAGCTTCGGGATATCGATACACATCGATATCGCCTGGAGGTTCTGATGAGCGAGCCCACCACCACCGCGACCACCGCCTCGGCCTGCTGCGGCACCGCCCCGGCAGCGACCGAGGCTCAGCCTCCTCGTGAAGCCGCCCCGGCTCCGTGTTGCGGTACGGCCCAGGCGGCGGCCGAGGCCGACGCCTGCTGCGCCCCCGCCGCCAAGCAGGAAGCCCAGGCCGTCGACGCGGGCTGTTGCTGACCTCGTACCGCCGCCCCTCACCCGTGCGTACCGCCGAAGGAAGAGACCGATGAGCACCAGCACACTGCCCGACCAGCTCCCCGTCGTCGTCATCGGCGCCGGACCTTCCGGCCTGGCAGCCGCCGCCCACCTCACCGCACGCGGCCTCGACGTGACGGTCCTGGAGACCGGCCCCCTCGCCGCCGACGCCGTACGCGGATGGGGTCACGTACGCCTCTTCTCCACCTGGGCCGAACTGACCGACCCGGCCGCCGAGAAGCTGCTCGCCCCCACCGGGTGGACCAAGCCGGACTCCGCCGCGTACCCGACCGGGGCCGACTGGGCGGAGCTGTACCTCCAGCCGCTCGCCGACGTCCTCGGCGACAAGGTCCGCTACGGCGCCACGGTCACCGGCGTCTCCCGCGTCGGCCGGGACCGGATCGTGGACGCCGACCGCGACGCGCAGCCCTTCACCGTCGACCTCGTCACCGCCGACGGCCGCGAGGAGCGCCTCCTCGCCCGAGCGGTCATCGACGCCTCCGGCACCTGGACCCTGCCCTCACCCGCGGGAGGCAACGGCCTGCCCGCGCTGGGGGAGCGAGCCGCCGCCGACCGCGTCTCGTACCGCGTCCCCGACCTCAAGGACCCTGCCGTACGGGCCCGTTACGCCGGGAAGCGCACCGCCGTCATCGGCTCCGGTGCCTCCGCCTTCACCGCCCTCGCGGGCCTGGCCGCACTCGCCAAGGAGGCCGACGGCACCCACGCGGTATGGGTCCTGCGGCGCGGCATCTCCGGCTCCACCTTCGGCGGCGGCAGCGCCGACCAGCTCCCCGCCCGCGGCGCCCTCGGCCTCGCGGCGAAGGCAGCCGTCGACGAGGGGTACGCCGACGCGGTGACCGGCTTCCGCACCGACGCCATCGAGCGCGACGGCGAGCGACTCGTCCTGGTCGGCGACGACGGCCGCCGCCTCGACCCGGTCGACGAGGTCATCGTCCTGACCGGCCTGCGCCCCGACCTCTCCTTCCTGACCGAGATGCGCCTCGGCCTGGACGAACGCCTCCAGGCCCCCCTCGCGCTGGCCCCGCTGATCGACCCCAACCAGCACTCCTGCGGCACCGTCTACCCCCACGGCCACCAGGAACTGTCCCACCCCGAACCCGGCATCTACCTCGTCGGCATGAAGTCCTACGGCCGCGCCCCCACCTTCCTCGCCATGACCGGCTACGAGCAGGTCCGTTCGGTCGCCGCCGCCATCGCCGGAGACCTGGAAGCCGCCGACCGCGTCGAACTCACCCTCCCCGAATCCGGTGTCTGCGGCGGCGCGGGCCTCTTCGACGAGCCCAACGCCCAGCAGAACGGCGGCGGTTGCTGCGCACCCGCACCCTCACCCGCGCCCACGCTCGTGCGGATCGGCGTCGGCGCCACCGCCGCAGGGGAAGCAGACCAGGCGTCGTCCGGCGGCTGCTGCGGCTGACGCACCCGATGCCCCGGGCCGACACCACCGCGGCCGCGACCAGCACAGGGGACCGGTCGCGGCCCCGCGCCGTACTCCCCGCTCTGTGCGTCACCCAGATCACCAGCTGGGGCGTGGTCTACTACGCCTTCCCCGTCCTCGCCCCGCGCATATCCGCCGACACCGGCTGGCCGCACTCCCTGGTCACCGCCGCCTTCTCCCTCGCGCTCCTGATCTCCGCCGCGATCGGCATACCCCTCGGCCGCGCCCTGGACCGCCGTGGCCCCCGCGTCCTGATGACCGCCGGATCGGCCCTGGGCGTCCTCGCCATGACCGGTGTCGCCTCGGCGCCCGACGTCGGCGTCTTCCTGGCGGCCTGGGCAGTCGCCGGAGTGGCCATGGCCGCAACCTTCTACCAGCCCGCCTTCGCCGCCCTCACCCGCTGGTACGGACCCGCCCGCGTCCGCGCGCTCACCACCGTCACTCTCGCGGGCGGCCTGGCCAGCACCGTCTTCGCACCCCTGACCGCCACTCTCGCCAACCACCTCGGCTGGCGCGGCGCCTACCTCGTACTCGCCGCGATCCTCGCCGCGGTCACCGTCCCCGCCCACGCGTTGGCCCTACGCGCTCCATGGCCGTCCGTCTCCATGGACCGCGCGCACAGCCCGACCGCGGGCCACGACACCACCGCCCGCACCCGCCCCTTCCTCCTGCTCACCGCCGCGTTCACCCTGTCCGGCTTCGCGGTCTACGCCGTCGTCATCGGCCTCGTCCCCCTGCTCACCGCACGCGGCGCGAGTACGACCACCGCCGCCTGGGCCCTCGGACTCGGCGGCCTCGGACAGACCCTCGGCCGCACCCTCTACGCCACCCTCGCCCGACGCACCGGCCCCACCACCCGCACCGTCACACTCATCGCCGCAGGCGGAACCACCACCGCCCTCCTCGCCGCCGTGCCCGGCCCCCTCCCCCTGCTCATCGCCCTCGCGATGCTCGCCGGAATGGTCCGCGGCAACATCACCCTCCTCCAGGCCACCGCCATCACCGACCGCTGGGGCGCCACCCACTACGGCCACCTCTCCGGCCTCCTCGCCGCCCCCGTCACGATCGCCGGAGCCCTCGCCCCCTTCGCTTCTACGGCCCTTGCAGGGCCCCTTGGCTATCCCAGCCTTTTCGCCCTCCTGGCCTGCGTCTCCGCCATGGGCGCGGCACTCGCCTGCGGCGCCAGCCCCTCAACGAGCGCCCCAGCGGAAGCGATCACCACGGCGCTCTGACCCACCCACCCAGCCCGCCGTTTCCATGCCCGGGGCGCTGCGCGCCCGCCTGCGTTTCCTCCCACCCGCCCACCCGTGCGGATGGTGGCTGCCTGCGGGCCTCCTCGCGGGCCTTCACCGCCGTCGGCGTCCGCCGCGCCGCGTCCCTGGGCGCACAAAAATCAGCCCGTCCGGCGTTTGAGGACGCGATGCCCTCGCCCGGGCGATCAATATCAAGCCCGTCCGGCGCTTGAGGACGAAGCCCGAGGGAGCGCCCCGCCAGAAGCATCTTTCAGCCCGTCCGGCGTTTGAGGACGAAGCCCGCGCGAACGACCACCCGCACAGGTCCCCCGAAGCCGCGCGCAGCGCTAGATGCTCTGCCAGGCCGGTTTGGCGGCGTAGGTGTCGCGGAAGTAGGGGGCGAGTTTGAGTTTGGTGGCGGCGGGTTCGTCGATGACGAGGGTGGCGTGGGGGTGGAGTTGGAGTGCGGAGGCGGGGACGAGTGCGGTCACCGGTCCCTCCACGGTCTGGGCCACTGCCTCGGCTTTGCCTTCGCCGGTGGCGAGGAGGATGAGGTGCCGGGCTTCGAGGATGGTGCCGATGCCTTGGGTGATGACGTGGTGGGGGACTTGGGTGATGTCGTCGTCGAAGAAGCGGGCGTTGTCGGCGCGGGTCTGCTGGGTGAGGGTTTTGATGCGGGTGCGGGAGGCGAGGGAGGAGCAGGGTTCGTTGAAGCCGATGTGGCCGTCGGTGCCGATGCCGAGGAGTTGGAGGTCGACGCCGCCTGCTTGGGTGAGGGCGGTGTCGTAGGCGTGGCAGGCGGCGGGGATGTCGGTGGCGGTGCCGTCGGGGCCGAGGAAGTGGGTGGTGGGGATGGCGAGGGGTTCGAGGACTTCGCGCAGGAGGACGGAGCGGTAGGACTCGGGGTGGCCGGTGGGCAGGCCGACGTATTCGTCGAGTTGGGCGATGCGGGCGTGGGTGGTGTCGACTTCGCC
>NZ_JBFAXL010000054.1:0-59839 GCF_040680795.1 Streptomyces sp. NPDC051976 | reverse complement strand
AGAACCCCCGTCCCTTCGCCTGGACGAAGAGCGCTGACGAGATCCTCGAACGCCTCGCCTCATATCTTGATCGAATTCCTGGCGCAGGACACTAGCCGCCCGGCACGACGAGGACAAGCTCTTCCACTTCCACGTCGACCCCGAGCTGTGGCGTACCGGCGTGGGCAGCGCGCTGCACCGCGCCTGCGTGTCGGCCTGGCAGGACGGCGCCCTGACCCTGGCCCGGCTGGAGGTCTTCGGCCCGAACGCCCGCGCCCGCGCCTTCTACGCCAAGCAGGGGTGGACCGAGGACAGCCACGAGGACGACCACGTCACCATGGTGCTGCGGATTCCCGAGCGGGCGCCGTTCCTGACCGCGATACCGAAGCTGATTCCCGAACCGGGCGCGGAGTAGCGGCCGATGACCGACGGGGGAGCGGTCACCGACGCGCTGGAGTCACTGCTGGTCGAGGGCGGAGCGGGCCGAGAGGTGCTCGCGCCCGGACTGGTGGCGGCCGTCGGCGAGCAGCGGCTCGACGAGGTACTGGAGGCCACCCACGGGCGGATCGGACCCGTCCACCGGGTCGTGGAGTCCGCCGAGCACGGCTGGGTGGTCGAGGGCGAGCGCGGCCGGGTACCGGCCTGGGGAAGGGTCGGCCCCGACGGGCGGCTCACCGGCCTGATGATCAGCGCGGGCGTGATCCCGACCGGCGGCCGGGTGCGCCGCGTGCTCAAGGCCGTGCCGTCCCGGGTGACCGACGTGCTGTACCTGGCCCCGTTCCTTCCGGCCGTCGCGTGCTGGACGGCCGCCACCGTCTCCGGCTTCCTGTCCTCGCTGGCGCTGCTGGCACTGGTCTGGGTGTCGGTCCTCGGCTGGGGCGTCGCGGCGATGTTGCCCCGGCCCGCCTCCGCACTGCTGTCGGCGGCCACCGCCACCGCGCTCGCGGCCGTCTGGCGGCTGCCCGGCCTGCCGTTCGGGCACTTCGGCGTCGGCGAGGCGATCGTCCCGCTGGGGCTGGTGGCGGCGCTGCTCGCCGTGGCCCGCGCCCGCCGCCACGACTGGGACGCCGCACTCTCCCAGCCGCTGCGCTTCCCGCTCAGCGGCACCTGGTACGTGGCGCAGGGCGGCGGGCGGATGATCAACCACCACGCGCCCTTCCCCGACCAGCGCGGTGCGGTGGACCTGGTCAGGCTCGGCGCCGAGGGCCGCCGCCGAACCGCCCGCGACACCGCTCTGACCTCCTACGCCGCCTACGGCTCCGCCCTGACGGCGCCCTGCGACGGCGTGGTGGTCGCGGCCGTCGACGGCCTGCCCGACGAGGTCCCCGGGCGCCCCCGCTACGGTCCGCCGGAGGGCAACCACCTGCGCATCGACACCGGCCACGAGACCGTACTGCTCGCCCACCTCAAGCCCGGCTCACTCCGGGTGGCCTCCGGCGACACCGTACGGGTCGGACAGCACCTCGCGGACGTCGGCAACTCCGGCAACACCACCGAGCCGCATCTGCACCTGCACGCCGAACGCGACGGCCGCGGACTCGACCTGCGCTTCGCCGAGTTGGGCGACCGCCGGCTGTGGCGGGGCCGCCGCATCACCGTCTGACGCCGGACGCCGCTACGAGCCCAGCGGTGTGAGGGTGCCGCCGGTGGTGAGCGTGCCGGTGAGGGTCGCGCGGGTGCCGCGCGGGGCGCGGGCGGTGAGGAACGGGCCGTGCGCGGTGGCGCGCGCACCGCCGGTCGCGGTGATCCGGGCGACGTCGCGGCTCCCGGCGGCGAGCAGATACCAGTGCCCCGCGGGCGACTTCCACATCACACCCGCCATCACATGCTGCCCGAAGCGGCTGCACGCGTTGCCGTCCGTCTGCTCACCGACGAGTGTGCCGGGTGTGGAGGGCGCGGCGCCGGGGGAGAGGAAGGCGGCCGCCGCGTACCCGGGGCCGCGCCAGGTGTCGGCACGCTCGCAGGTCCACGACGCCTCCCCGGCGCCCTCCGGCAGCGCGGTGCGGGCGAACTCCCAGTCGTTGACCGACCGCACGCCCTGGCCGCGCAGCGCGCCGAGCCGGCACGCGCTGTGCGCCCAGCTGACCAGCGCCTGCGGCCCGGTGGCCTCCCGCGGCTGCCGGGCGGGGGCGCCACCACCGGGCGGCGGGGTGTAGGTGAGGTGCACCGGGGTCAGTTCGCCGAGATCGGACAGCAGGAAGGTGTGCTGCTCCACCACCCGTGCCGACGAGCGCAGTTGGAGCACCGGCCAGGTGCCGCCGCAGCTCCCGGCCGCCGCCCCGGCCCCCGGTGTCTGCACCGGGTCCGTCACCCCGTCCGCGTCCCGGTGCAGCGGGCTGCCCAGCCGGTCGGGCCGCAGCAGGTCGCGGGTCTGCGCGTCGGCGACCCAAGGGGCGGTCAGATAGCGGGCGTTGCCGTCCACCCGTTCCAGCACGACCGCGGCCGCCGTGGTGATGTCCGCGTCCTCGACCCGCGCGAACTCCAGCGCGGCCCGCCCGCCGCCGTGCCGCGGCTGCGCGTAGCGGACGATCCGCAGCCCGTCGTAGAAGAGCACGACGGTGGTGGCGTCCACGTCCCCGGCGAAGAGCAGTTGCGGCGGCTGTACGGGTCCGGTGCGCGGTGTGCCGGGGGTGGCGGAGACGTCCACGTGCGTGCTCGGGTCGGCCCAGACCGCCAGCGCCCGGCCGAGCAGCGCCGCGTCGGTGGTGCGGCCGCCGCGCGCGGGCCACGCGGTGAAGTCCATCCGGGAGGTGGCCGCCCACGCCTGTCCGGCCGGGTGCACCAGCGCCGCCGGGTCGAGTGCCCGGCTCCGGCCGGCGGCGGACGCGGGCGGCCCCGAGGCAGCGTACGGCTGGGCGCCGCCGCCCGCGCTCGCCAGCCCCGCGGCGGCCAGCGTGACCGCCACCGCCGCCGCGACCAGCCCGATCCTGGCCCGCTGCCTGCGCCGCAGCAGGTCGGTGGGCCGCACCTGGAGCGTGCACGGGTCGAACTCGCCGGTCGCCAGCAGATGCCGGGCGCCGTCCACACCCGCCGCGGCCCGCAGCGCCGCCCGCGGGTCGGCCG
Organism: Streptomyces sp. NPDC051976; assembly: GCF_040680795.1. Lineage (NCBI taxonomy): Bacteria > Bacillati > Actinomycetota > Actinomycetes > Kitasatosporales > Streptomycetaceae > Streptomyces > Streptomyces sp. NPDC051976. The sequence continues at coordinate 56,797 of NZ_JBFAXL010000054.1, read as the reverse complement.
CGCCCGCCGCCGCCAGCACGGCATGGGCGGCCCGCTCGTCCAGCTCCTCGACGCCGCGCAGCGCGAACGCCGCCCGGGCCTGCGGCTCCAGCTGCGCGAGCGCCCGGTCCAGGGCGAGTTCCTCGCTGCCGCCCGCCCGGGGATGCAGCCGCACCCCCACCACCTGCGGCAGCGGCGACCCGGCCGCCGCCGCCAGCGCCGTACGCACCCGCCGCCCGCCGCCACCGCGTCCGTACGCCAGCGCGCCGCGCAGTACCTCGCACCGCAGCAGTGCGTATGCCGCCCCGCCACGCGGTCCCGGGACGGCCGGTGTGTCCTGGTGCGGCGTGCGGCGGCCGCGCGGCAGGGACCGCTGGACGAGCCGGTGCGCGGTCAGCACCCTGCGGTGCTTGCCCAGATCGGCGGGGAGCGTCAGATACGCCAGCCGCACCAGCCGCGGGTAGTGCTCGACGAGCACCGCCTCCGCCTGCTCCACCTCGACCGCGGCCCCGGTCCCCGAAGGTACGGGGCCGGGGCCTGGGTCGAGGTCGTCGTGCGCGGGCGGGGTGTTCGGCCGGTGCGTGTCCACGCTCCGTCAAACGAGTGGTTCATCCGATGGTCACTCGAACCGGCCGCGGCCCGGCCGTCGCTCATGCCCGCCGAGCCCTCGGCGGGCGCGGCGGACCGGGATCAGACCAGTCCGGCCTTCTCCAGCGCGGCGCCGCAGGTGTCCACGATCAGCCGGGTGACCACGTACGGGTCGACGTTGGCGTTGGGGCGGCGGTCCTCGATGTAGCCCTTCTGGTCCACCTCGACCTGCCACGGGATGCGCACCGAGGCGCCGCGGTCGGAGACGCCGTAGCTGTACTCGTTCCACGGGGCGGTCTCGTGCGCGCCGGTCAGCCGGGCCTCGACGCCCGCGCCGTAGTGCTTGATGTGCTCCAGCGGCTTGTCGTCGCGGCCGAGCGCCTCGGCGGCCTCGATGATCGCCTCGTAGCCCTCACGCATGGCCTTGGTGGAGAAGTTGGTGTGCGCGCCGGCGCCGTTCCAGTCGCCCTTGGCGGGCTTGGGGTCCAGCGTCGCGGAGATGCCGAAGTCCTCGGCGGTGCGGTAGAGCAGCCAGCGGGCGACCCACAGGTGGTCGGAGACCTCCAGCGGGCTGAGCGGGCCGACCTGGAACTCCCACTGGCCGGGCATGACCTCGGCGTTGATGCCGGAGATGCCGATGCCCGCGGCCAGGCAGTTCTCCAGGTGCTTCTCCACCACGGGGCGGCCGAAGATCTCGTCGGCGCCGACACCGCAGTAGTAGCCGCCCTGGGGGGCCGGGAAGCCGTTCTCCGGGAAGCCGAGCGGGCGCGAGCCCTGGAAGAAGGTGTACTCCTGCTCGATGCCGAACAGCGACTCCTGGTCGGCGAACCGCTCCGCGACCGCGCGCAGCTCGGCGCGGGTGTTGGACTCGTGCGGGGAGCCGTCGGTGTTGAAGACCTCGCACAGCACGAGGACGTCGTCGCCGCCGCGGATCGGGTCGGGGAAGGAGGCGACCGGCTTGAGTACGCGGTCGGAGGCGTGGCCCTCGGCCTGGTTGGTGCTGGAGCCGTCGAAGCCCCAGACCGGCAGCTCGGCGCCGTCGGCCAGGACGCGCGTCTTGGAACGCAGCTTCGCGGTCGGCGCGGTGCCGTCTATCCAGATGTACTCAGCCTTGTAGGTCACGGGGGCGCCATCCTTACCGAACAGTCTTCGCGGGTGCGGCCGAGCTGCGCTGATCGAGCCGAGGGCAGCGTCGCAGGAACGTTTTTCTCGACTGTTGCCCGTGTGTTAACCCGATGTGAACACGGCTGTCCGGGGCCCCTCCGGGGGCCTTACGGAGGCGGCTAGGCTGCGGGTATGCCGCACACCACCGTGGAATACTCCGGCGTCCTCGCCGACGCCTTCGACCGGCCGGGGTTCGCCAAGGACCTGCACTCGGCGATCGTCTCCGTCGCCGACGGACGGGCCGGAGGGTGCAAGACGCGCTTCGTCCGCCAGGACGAGATGTACATCGCCGACGGCTCCCCGCACTACGCCATGGTCCACATCGAGATCGCCCTGCTCTCCGGCCGTACCGCCGAGACCAAGCGGGCGCTCAACCAGGTCGTGCTCGACCTGGCCCGCGAGCACACCGAGGCCACCCCGCGACTGGAGGTGCAGTTCTCGGTGAACATCCGCGATCTCGACCGCGAGACGTACCTCGGCCACACCGAGCCGCGCGCCGGGGACGCGTAGTGCCGGCGGCCGCGGGAGCCACCCTCCGCGTCGGGCTGCTCGGTACCGGGCCCTGGGCGCGGCGTGCCCACGGACCCGCGCTCGCCGCGCACCCCCGGGTGGAGTTCACCGGGGTGTGGGGCCGCAGGCCCGAGGCGGCGGCGGAACTGGCCGAGGAGTTCGGCACGCGGGCGTTCGACGACGTGGACGCGCTCATCGACGCGGTGGACGCCGTGGCGATCGCGCTGCCGCCCGGCCCGCAGTCCGCACTGGCGGCCAGGGCCGCGGCCGCCGGCCGCCATCTGCTGCTGGACAAGCCGCTGGCGACGACGGTCGCCGAGGGGCGGGCGGTGGTCGAGGCGGTGGAGCGCGCGGGCGTACGGTCCGTGGTCTTCTTCACCCTGCGCTTCGACGCCCGGCCCGCCGAGTGGATCGAGCGGCAGGCCGCCGCGGGGGAGTGGTACACCGGCCGCGCCGACTGGTTCGGCACGGTCTTCGGCGGCGGCGAGAGCCCGTACGCCGACTCGCCCTGGCGGCGGGAGAAGGGCGGGCTGTGGGACGTCGGCCCGCACGCGCTGTCCGTACTGCTGCCGGTGCTCGGCGACGTCACGGCCGTCACCGCGGCCCGCGGCCCCGGCGACACCGTCCACCTGACGCTCCGCCATGAGGGCGGCGCGTCCAGTACGTCGGCGCTGACCCTCACCGCCCCGCCCGCCGCGGGCGGCGTGAGCGTCGAACTGCGCGGCGCCCAGGGCGTCGCCACCTTCCCCACCGATGCGGGCGGCCCGCCGGACGCCTCCTTCGGGCGCGCCGTCGACGCACTGCTGAGCGGCGAACCGCACCCCTGCGACGTCCGGTTCGCGCTGCGCGTCACCGAGATCCTGACCGCTGCGGAGGACGCGCTGGAGGGGGCGGCGGGGGAGGCGTAGATCGCGTCAACCCCCGTGACCGCAAAGGATCAGACGGCTCGGCCGCACGACCCCTTCCGGCCTTCCTGGGCGGTGTCTATCGTCGAAGGCATGAGGCCTGCGGACTGGTGGTCGATAGAGATCCTGGACGCCGAGCACGCGGTGACCTCCGCCGAGGCGTGGCGTGACGCGTACGCGCAGACGCTCGCCGAGTCGGCGGTCACCAACGGCGCGGTGTCGTGGAAGTGGTTCGCCTACGACTGGGGTGTCGTCCTGGAAGTGGCGTTCCCCGACGAGCGCGCGTGGCAGCACTGGCGCTCCCTGCCCGGTACGCAGGCCGCGCTCGACGCGGTGCCCGACCCGCTGAGCGGGCTGCTGGTGCACCGCGGGCACGGCGGCGCGTCCGGCAGCTATGTCCCCCGGGCGCCGCGGATCGCACCGGGCGCGGGGCACGAGGCGCTGCCGGAGCCCGTGCCGCCCGCCGAACTCCTGGGCCCGCTGCAGACGGTGGGCCCGGTCGTCACCGCTCGGCCGTTGACCGGCTGACCCACCGGGACTGTTACCTGTTCGCCGGGTTGTCACACCAGGTGCTCTGTGTGCGGCCTGTGGGGCGGACGGTAGGCTTGCGGCGCAGACATAGAGGTTATGCCGCGTGCCCCGCCAGGCTCGGGCCTGTGAGAAGGCAGCATGCGATGAGCCTGAAGTTCCCCGCGCCCCGCGACGGGTCGGCGCCCCCCGCCGCCACCGCGCAGCCCGGGTCCGCCGAGTCCGCCCCGGCCGTCGGCGCGAACCCGGCACCGACGCCCGCACCGCCCGCCGGGCGCCGCGAACCGGTCCGGCTGCGCGCCCTGGACGGACTGCGCCTGGTGGCCGCCCTCATGGTGTGCTCGTACCACTTCGTGGACCGCGGCGGCAGCGCCTTCGGCCGCCCCATGCAGCACGTCTTCCCGCACCTCATGCGGCCGTGCTCGTACGGGCCGCTCGGCGTGCACTACTTCTTCATCATCAGCGGCTTCGTGATCTGCATGAGCGGCTGGGGACGCAGCGTCAAGGACTTCGCGATCTCCCGGATCATCCGGCTCTACCCGGCGTACTGGGCGGCGATCCTGCTGGTGGCCGTGATCTTCCCGATCGTCGGCTACACGACCGTCTCCCGCACCGACCTGCTCACCAACCTCACCATGCTCCAGACACCGGCCGGCGCCCAGCGGGTGCTCGGCGTCTCCTGGACGCTCTGGGCGGAGCTGCGGTTCTATCTGCTCTTCGCGCTCACCGTGCTGTGGCGCGGGGCGACCCGGCAGCGGGTGCTGGTGTTCTGCGCGGTGTGGACGGTCGGCGCGCTCTACGCGGACTCCTCGGGCCAGCCGTTCCTGAAGCTGGCGCTCATGCCGGAGTACGCGCCGTTCTTCGTCGGCGGCATCGGCCTGTACCTGATCCACCGCTTCGGCCATGACGCGATGGCCTGGGGCGTGGTCGCGACCGGCTTCCTGCTCGGCCAGCACTACGCGGTCAAGGAGATGGTGGCGCCGCCGGGCCTGCACGTCTTCTACCACCGGTCGCCGACCATCGTGATCGCGCTGGTCGCCCTCGGCTTCGCCGCCGTGGCCCTGGCCACCGTGGTGCCGTGGACGGCCCGCGTCAACTGGCGCTGGCTGACCACGGCCGGTGTCCTGACGTACCCCTTCTACCTGGTCCACGAGACCATCGGCCGGGTCGTCACCGACAAGCTGGTCAAGCACACCAGCCTGCCCGACTCCGCGGTGCTGGCGATCGCCGTGATCTCGATGCTGGTGCTCGCCTGGATCGTGCACCGGCTGGTGGAGCGGCCGTTCGCCCCGCGCCTCAAGCGGCTGCTGGTGCGGCAGCTCAGCGGGCCGGGCAGCCCGCGCCCGGCCCGCTGACCTCGGTCGGCCGCCCGGGCGACCGACCGGGCGGCCAGGGCCGCGCCGTCACTCCAGGCCGTTCCAGCCCCAGTGCGGTACGGGGCCGGGCTCGCCCAGGTCGTCGCCCTCCTGCTGGGAGACCGACCGGGCGATCTTCGTCCCCCACTCGATGTACTCGGCGAACCGCTGCTGCACCAGCGCGTCGTCGGGCAGTTCCTTCGCGGCGGTGGCGATCATCAGCTCGGCCCAGCGGGCCCGCTGCTCCTCGGTGATCCGCAGGTGGAGGTGCTGGGAGAGCAGCGCGTGGTGGCCGCCGAACCGCTCGGTGTACTCCGCGGGACCGCCGAAGACCTCGGACAGCCACACCACCACGTGGTCGAGGTGCGCTTGCGTGAAGTTGACGAAGACCGGCTGCAGCAGCGGGTCGACGAGCACCTGGTCGTAGAAGGCGTTGATCAGCCGGCTCAGCGCCTCGGCGCCGCCGACCGCGTCGTAGAAGGAACCGCTGTGGTCACTGCTGTGCTGCTCGCCGGACATGAGATCTCCCTGGCCTGGTGGATGCCGTCAAGGATCACTCCGTACCTCCCTCGGGCGAGCGGATTTCGCGGCGGGCGGACCAAGCGGAGCAGCGGGTTCCGGGAAGAAAGCCGGGGCCGCGCTACTTGTAGCCGACATGAAGGCGATCACTTACACCAGCAGCGGCGGCCCCGGCGTCCTCACCCTCAGCGAGCGCCCGGTGCCGGAACCGGGCACCGGCGAGGTCCGGGTGCGGGTCCGTGTCTCCGGCGTCAACCCGACCGACTGGAAGTCCCGGCAGGGCGCCGACCCGGCGGGCGAACAGGTGCCCAACCAGGACGGCTCCGGCGTCGTCGACGCGGTCGGTCCCGGCGTACCCGGCAGCAGGGTCGGCGAGCGCGTCTGGCTGTGGGAGGCCGCGTGGCGGCGCGCGGACGGCACCGCGCAGGAGTACGTGACGCTGCCCGCGCGCCAGGCGGTGGCCCTGCCCGAGCACGCCTCCTTCGACCTCGGCGCCAGCCTCGGCATCCCCGCGCTCACCGCCCACCGCACGCTCACCGTCGCCGACGGCGGTCCCGAACGGCTGGCGCCCGGCGCCCTCGACGGACGTACGGTGCTGGTCGCGGGCGGCGCGGGCGCGGTCGGCAACGCCGCGATCCAGCTCGCGCGCTGGGCCGGTGCCACCGTGATCACCACGGTCAGCGGCCCCGCCAAGGGCGAGTTGGCGCGGGCGGCGGGCGCGCACCATGTCGTGGACTACCGGGCGCAGGACGCCGCGGCCGAGATCCGCCGTATCGCGCCCGACGGCGTGCACATCGTGGTGGAGGTCGCGCCCGGCGCCAATGCCGCGCTCGATGTGGCGGTCGCCGCGCCGAACGCGGTGGTCGCCTTCTACGCGGACGACCGCGAGAGCGCCGCCGTGCCGGTGCGCGGCTCGATGGTCCCCAACCTCCGCTGGCAGGGCGTGCTCGTCTACACCGTGCCCGCCGCCGCGAAGGACCACGCCGTCGCGGCGGTCTCGGCGGCCGTCGCCGACGGGGAGCTGCGCGCCGGGCCCGAGGCGGGCCTGCCCTTCCACCGCTTCCCGCTGGAGCGGACGGCCGAGGCGCACACCGCGGTCCAGGAGGGGGCGGTGGGCAAGGTGCTGATCGACGTGGCGTGAGGGGGGCCGCGGGCGCGGGGCGGGGTGCTCGGGCGGCCGTGTTTCGGTGCGCGCCGAAACGTCGCGGGGTCATGCTGGGGTCATGACCCCAGCACCCACCCCGCCGCCGAGGGGTACGGGCCGCACCGGCCCGGCCGACCCGGCCGCGCCGCGCCTCGCCGCCCTCGCCGGGCTGCTCGCCGACGAGACCAGGGCCACGGTCTGCCTCGCCCTGATGGACATGCGGGCCTGGACGGGCGGCGAGCTGGCCCGGCTGTGCGAGGTCGCGCCCTCCACCATGAGCGAGCATCTGACCCGCCTGGTGGACGGCGGCCTGCTGGTACGGGAGCGGCAGGGGCGGCACCACTACGTCCGGATCGCCGACCCGGACACCGCCAGGTTCGTCGAGGACCTGGTGGCACGGGTGGCCACCGACGTACGGCGTCCGACCACCGGCGGCCTGCGCGCCCACAGCGCCGGGCGGGCGCTGGCCCGCGGCCGTACCTGCTACGACCATCTCGCCGGGCGGCTGGGCGTCGCGATCACCGACGCGATGACCGGCAGGGGCCTGCTCCGCCAGGACACCGGCTTCGCCCTCACCGACGACGGCGTGCGCTGGCTCACCGACCTGGGCGCCGACCTCACCCGCCCGGCCACCTCGCGCCGCCCCCTCGCCCGCCCCTGCCTCGACTGGACCGAACGCCGCCAGCACCTCGCGGGCATCGCCGGGGCCGAGATCTGCCGCCTCCTCCTCGCCCGCACCTGGGCCACCCGCATCGGCACCACCCGCGCCGTCAAGGTCACCCCCCTGGGCACCGAAGAACTCCACCGCACCCTCGCCATCCCCCCCGAGGCCCTGACCCTCCCCGACTGATCCGGGGGCACCGGGGGGCAGGGCACCCGCCCCCTAGTCCCGCCGGCTCGCCGCCAGGCGTTCTCTTACGGCGGCAGGGGTGCGGCCGAGTTCCGTGAGGAGGGCGGCGGCGGGGTCGGGGTGGCGGGCGGCGAGCAGGGCGAGGAGGAGGTGGCGGGGTTCGATGCGGCGGCCCTTGCGGTCGGCGTCGGCCTCGCGTTTGGCGGCGCCGATCGCGGCGCGGGCGGCGGAGTTGAAGGGGAGGCGGCGGTGGCCGCGGACCGGGGGCGGGGTGAGCGGGCCGTCGAGGTAGATGCCGAGGGAGCCGAGCGCGGCGCGGTCCAGGGAGTCGAGGGCTTCGCGGCCGTCGGCGACGGTGGCGCCCACCGCGCGGGCGGGCGGCGCGGCGGCGTCGTGCAGCAGCGCCAGCAGCAGGTGGTCGGTGCCGATCCGCCGGTCGCCGCGCAGCGTGGCCTCCTCTCTGGCCAGGTCGAGAACGGGCTTGAGGCGAGCGGGAGTTGTGGTGTCGGACATGAGGGTCCTCACTTTCCGTACTTCGCGTGCACCGACTGGCGGGACACCCCGAGGGCGTCGCCGATCTGCTCCCACGACCAGCCCTGCCGCCGCGCGAGCGCCACATGCGCCGCCTCGACCTGTTCGGCCAGCCGGTGCAGGGCGCCGACGGCACGCAGACCGACAGCGGGGTCGTCCGAGTTCATGACCGCGGAGAGACTGATCGAGTCCATGACTGTCAATCTAGACTGACATCTGCCCGAGTGTCAATCCAAACTGACAACCGCCCGCCTCACTCCCACCCCGCCGCGTCCCCGTACGCCCGCGCCGCCGCCACCGCGGCCCGCTCCACCAGCGAGATCCCGGCCTCCTCCGACGGCCGCCCGTCGGACAGCACGCAGATCAGCAGGGTGTGCCCGGCGTAACTGATCCGGCCGACGCTGTTGATGTCCCACAGTCCGGTCGCCGTCCGCCGCAACCACCCGTTCTTCAGGGCGAATCCGCCGCCCGCCGCGGAATCGGCGGCCGACACACCCCAGTTCTGGTCCGCGTCGACCGCGCCCATCAGCGACGCCACATAGGCCCGGGACGCCGCCGAGAGCGCCGAGTGATCGCCGAACACCGCCCGCAGCAGCGCGAGTTGGTCGGCGGCCGTGGTCTGCGTCAGCCCCCACAGCTCACCCGACCCACCGTCGGTGTGCGCGAGCCCGAGCGTGTCGTTCACCGCGTCGAGCCCCGCCGCGCCGCCGATGGTGTCCCACAGCGCCGTCGCCGCGTCGTTGTCGCTGGACTCGATCATCGCGTCGGCCAGTCGCCGCTGCCCGGCGGTCAACAGGGTCCCGGCGCGCTGGTCCTGGAGGAGCAGCGCGGCCAGGATGTCGACCTTCACGATGCTCGCGGTGTCGTACGTGTGCCCGCCGCCCGCCGCGCTGTCGTACACGGCCGCGGCGCCGCTCCCGCCCGCGTCCGTCACCGCGACGGCCAGATTCCCGTCCGTCTCCCCGGCGAGGTCCGCGACCGCCGCGGCCACCGCGCGCTGCGGGCTCTTCCCGGTCGCGGGTGCCGCCTTGGTGGCCCGCGGCGTGACCGTCGCGGTCGCCTTCGGAGCCGTCTCCGTGGCGCTCGGCTTCACCGTGACCCGCGGCGTCACCGTCGCCGACGGCGTCGGCGTCGCGGACGCCCCCGTCGGCGCGCTCCCGGCGTCACCGTGCGCGGACGGCGACTGGACGACCGTGGCGAGGGTGAGCACCGCCATCGCCGCGAGCGCGGTGAAGGACACCAGCGTCGGCCGTACCCACCACCGCGCCCCGCGGGTGCCGCGGGCGTCCCACGGCCCGGCCACTATCGGTTCCTCGCCCTCCCGGGGCTGCCACTCGTCGTCCATGGCCCGACGCTAGGGAGGGAGCCTGGGGTTCCCCTGAGGTCCGGATATCAATCGCCTGAGAGTGTGCTCGGACACCGGCGCACGGTCCGCGCCATCGAGAGCACATCACTTCTTGCGTCTCTTCTGTCAATTATTTCGCTTGCTGCCACAAGTATTGCGCTGTGGTGTCCACGTCATTACGATCCTCCGCACCAGACTTCCCGCCCGCTGCTCACGACCCAACAACCACGCGGCTGCCGGGAGTTGACAGCCGATCGGAGGAGTCCAGATGGGTGTCACACGCCGGGTGTTCCTGGGAGCCGTCCTCGCGGGGACCGCAGCGGGAGCAGTAGGCGCCACGGAGTTGGCGACAGCGGCCGGCGCGAGCGCGGCCAGCGCGCCGGGGGACGTCGTCGGCAAGGTCACGGTCGGCTACCAGGGCTGGTTCGCCTGCGTCGGCGACGGCGCGCCGATCAACGCCTGGTGGCACTGGAGCCCCAACTCCGGTCAGCCGCCGTCCCCGTCCAACACCGGCATCGTCGCCTGGCCCGACGTACGCGAGTACACCCGGACGTATCAGACCGGCTACGCGCACCTGGGCAACGGCCAGCCCGCCACGCTCTTCTCGTCGTACGACCAGCAGACCGTCGACGTCCACTTCCAGTGGATGCAGCAGAACGCCATCGACACCGCCGCCCTCCAGCGGTTCAACCCCACCGGCGGCGAAGGCCCGACCCGGGACGCGATGGCGGTCAAGGTGCGCAGCGCCGCCGAGGCGCACGGCCGGAAGTTCTACGTCATGTACGACGTGACCGACTGGACGAACATGCAGTCCGAGATCAAGACGGACTGGACCAACAAGATGAAGGCGCACACCGCCTCGTCCGCCTACGCCAAGCAGAACGGCAAGCCGGTGGTGTGCATATGGGGCTTCGGCTTCAACGACGACAAGCGGCCCTGGGCGCCCGCGCCCTGCCTCGACGTCGTCAACTGGTTCAAGTCCCAGGGGTGTTACGTGATCGGCGGCGTGCCCACCTGGTGGCGTACCGGCGACCGCGACTCGCGCCCCGGCTTCTCGGACGTCTACCACGCCTTCGACATGCTCTCGCCGTGGATGGTCGGCCGGATCGGCAACGTCGGCGACGCCGACAACTTCTACAACGTGGCGACCGTGCCCGACCTGGCCGAGTGCGCCGCCCACGGCATCGACTACCAGCCGTGCGTGCTGCCGGGCGCCGTCACCCTGCGGCAGCGCGCCCACGGCGACTTCATGTGGCGGCAGTTCTACAACATGGTCAGAGCGGGGGTGCAGGGCGTCTACATCTCGATGTTCGACGAGTTCAACGAGGGCAACCAGATCGCCAAGACCGCCGAGTCGCAGGCGTGGGTGCCGACCGACTCCGGCTTCCTGGCGCTCGACGAGGACGGCACCGCCTGCTCCTCCGACTACTATCTGCGGCTCACCGGCGACGGCGGCCGGATGCTCAAGGGCCAGCTCGCCCTGACCGCCACCCGCCCCACCCAGCCCGTCGTCTCCGGTGGCGGTGGCGGCAACACCGACCTCGCGCTGCACCGCCCCACCTCGGAGAGCAGCCACACCCAGGTGTACGGCTCCGCCAACGCCACCGACGGCGACCCGAACACCTACTGGGAGAGCGCCAACAACGCCTTCCCGCAGTGGCTGCAGACCGACCTCGGCTCGGCGCAGGGTGTCCGGCGGATCGTCCTCACCCTGCCCCCGTCCGCCGCGTGGGGCGCCCGCAGCCAGACCGTCGCGGTGCGCGGCAGCACCGACGGCGGCACCTTCAGCACCCTGCTCGGCGCGGCGTCGTACACCTTCGACCCGGCGACCGGGAACACCGCCACGCTGACCCTGCCCGCGACGGCCTCCGCGCGCTATGTGCGGCTGGACTTCAGCGCGAACACGGGGTGGCCCGCCGGTCAGGCGTCGGGGTTCCAGGTCTACAACGCCTGACCGCGGTGGGCGAGTTCACCCGCACAGGGCGTGGTCGGTGAGCGCCTCCACCGCCCGGTTGACCTTGTCCTGGTCGATCAGCGCGGTGGTGGTGGTCACCGACACCGTCACCGCGCGGCGGCCGTCGGAGCCGACGGCCGGACGGGAGTACACCCCGATGCCGTCGCCCTCGTGCAGGTAGTAGACGCCACCGCAGGTCAGCGGGATCACCCGCAGGCCGAGGCCGTAGCCGCCCTGCCGGCCCGAGGGCGGCACCGGCAGATCGTCGTACGGCACCGTCTCCGTCATCTGCCGCCACTGCCCGGCGGGCAGCAGCTTGCCCGTCGCCAGCGCGCGGAAGAAGGTGTTCAGGTCGGCCGGGGTGCTGACCACCCCGGAGTCCGCGGTGTGCATGAAGCTGTGCTCGGTCAGGTCGACCGGCACACCGTCCGGGCCGTCCATGGTGATCCGCTCGTGCGGGCCGGTCAGGAACGGGTTCAGCCCGGGGATGTAGGTGTGCCGCAATCCCAGCGGCGCGATGATCCGGTGCTCCACCAGCTCGCTCCAGGAGGCACCGTCGCCGTTCGCCTTCTCCGCGATCATCGCCGCCAGCAGGTAGTTGGTGTTGGAGTACGACCACTGCCGCGGGGTGCCCGCGGGCCCCGGCGTGAACACCGGCCGGTGCTTCATCGCGACGGCGACGAGCTGGGCGGGCGGTGTGGCGTTGTAGCGGTTCTCGTCGAAGTGGTTCAGCAACTGGTCCTGGAGCACCGGGTCGGCGAGGTACTCGAAGACGCCGCTGGTCTGCCGCAGCAGGTCGCGTACGGTGATCCGCGAGCCGTCGTTGCCGTTGCCGTCGACCACTCCCGGCAGCCAGTGCTCGACCGTGTCGTCGAGCGACAGCCGTCCCTCCGCGACGAGTTGGAGCACCACGACGGCCGTGAACGTCTTGGTGGTGCTCGCCACCCGGAACTCCGGGTCCCACGGCACCGGCGCCGTCGACCCGCGCCCCGCGGTGCCGTACCGCGCCCGTAGCGGCCCCTGCGGGGTGTCCAGCCGGGCGGCCACGTTCACGTCGCCGCCGCCCGCGGCCCGTACCGCGGCCAGATCCCGCCGCAGGTCGGCAGTGCTGTATCCGCCGTGCGCCGCCGTGCTCCGCGCCGGGCCGCGGCCCTGGTCCTGCCGCTGGTCGTGCCCGGCCGCCTGCGCCCCCGCGGGCAGCAGCACCGCCAGCGCGGCGGCGGTGACGACCGCCGCCGCCACGACGGTGTTGCGGCGCGCGCGTGACCTGGTGATCCCCATGACGTACTCCCCGTTCTCCCCGAATGCCGTGCGGAACACGTCCAGTCAAGTCCTCCGGCGATCACCGGAACATGGAGGTGCCACCCAGCCCGGGGGTGGGGACAACCCCCGGGCCGCGGAGCACCCCTACCGGACGGGGAGTTCGACGGGGTCGGGGAGGGCCTTGAGTCTGCTCACCGGGGAGACCAGCAGGCCCGCCACCACCGCGGCCGAGGCGATCGCGGCGACCGTCAGCGCGCCCCTGGCACCGATCGCGCCGGAGAGGAACCCGGCGAAGAGACTGCCGAGGGCGCCGCCGCCGAACAGCAGGGTGCGGAAGACCGCCGTCATCCGCCCCATCATCGACTGCGGGGTGCTGGTCTGCCGCAGGCTGACGATGATCACGCCCGCCACCCCGAGCCCCAGGTACGTCACGAAGAAGGAGGCGACGAACAGCCCCACCATCAGCGGCCGGGGACCTGCCGCCACCACGATCAGCGACGGGCCGAGCAGCAGCGCCGACTGCGCCACCAGGTAGACCCGGCCGAGCGCGAAACGCCGGATGACCCGCCGGGAGACCAGCGCGCCGATCAGCCCGCCGACGGACGAGGTGGCGAAGATCGCGCCGAGCGTGGCCGAGCCGAGGCCCAGGTCCCGGGTGCCGTAGAGCAGGAACATCGTCCACACCGTGACCATCGAGAAGTTGCAGCAGAAGCCGATCAGCGCCAGCCACCGCAGGATCGGGTCACGCAGCACCCAGCGCAGCCCGTCGCGCAGTTCCGGCAGCAACCGCCGCTTCACCGCCGGGGGTTCGGGCCGCGGCTCGCGGGTGCGGACCAGCAGCAGCGACACCACGGAGACCAGGTACGAGGCGGCGTCCACGGCCATCGCCACCGGCGCGGTGAGCGCCGAGACCAGCACACCCGCCAGCCCCGGCCCGGCCACGTCGGCCGCCGACGAGCTGACGCCCATCTTCGCGCCGGCCTCGACGTAGTGCTCAGGGCTCTTCACCAGCGTGGGCACATAGCTCATCCAGTTCACGTCGAACACCACCGACGCCACCCCGATCGCGCAGGCCAGCACCAGCAGCGTCGGCAGGTTGAGCACGTCCAGCCCGTAGAGCACCGGCACCAGCGCGATCAGCACCATCCGGGCCAGGTTGGCGCCGAGCATCACCGGCCGCCGCCGCACCCGGTCGGTCCACACCCCGATCAGCAGCGCCAGGCCGATGTACGGGGCGAGTTGCAGGAACCGCAGCAGGCCGACCTGCTCGTCGGTGGCGTCGAAGGCGCGGATGGCGGTGAGCGGCAGCGCGAGGGTCGTCACCTGGGTGCCCAGCAGCGACACGGTCTCGCCGAGCCAGAACCTGAGGAAGTCGTGGTTCTCCCGCAACCGCGCCCCGCCCGCCGCCGACCCGCCTTCGCGCGCCCGGGACGCCAACGGGGCGGTCATCGCACGCCCCTTACGGATCCCGCGAGTTCGGCCACGCCGGCCGCGACCGTGTCGACCTCCTCCTCGGTGTTGCAGCAGTGCGGTGAGAGGCGCAGACACCACTCGACGTCGACCGGGTACTGGCCAACCGACTGGCAGGCGTCGACCAGGTAGAGCGGCCCGCAGCCCGCGTTGTTGAAGTGGACCACCGACGCGCACCCCGGGGTGTCCTTCCGCAGCGCCGCGACGTCGTCCGCGGTGAGGAGCGGTCCTCCACTGAGGGGAAAAGCGCTATCCTGTATTCTCATGTCAGACAGTAGCAGTATCGCCTCGCTGGTCGCGAGCCTCCAGGCGCGGATCGCCGACCTCGCGCCGGGGGACCGGCTGCCCAGCAGCCGCGAACTGGTCGCCCGCTACACGGTCAGCCCGGTGACGGTCTCCCGGGCCTTCGCCCAACTCGCCGCCGAGGGCATGGTGGTGACCCGGCCGGGCGCGGGTACGTTCGTGGCGCCGCGCCGGGTGCGGCCGGGTCCGGCCGCCGCGGACACCTCCTGGCAGGCCGTGGCGCTGGCCGGGCGTGAGAGCGACGCCGGTCTCGGCGCGGCGGTCGAACCCTCGGCGCCGCTGCCCGAGGGCACCCTCGCGATGGCGGGCGGCTACCCGCACCGCTCGCTCCAGCCGACCCGCGCGCTGTCCGCCGCGCTGGCCCGTGCCGCCCGCCGCCCCGACGCGTGGGACCGCGCCCCGGTCGCCGGTCTGGCCCCGCTGCGGGCGATCTTCGCCAAGCAGGCCGGCGGGGACGTCACCGCCGACGACGTGCTGGTGACGGGCGGCGGCCAGGGCGCGCTGTCCATGGTGTTCCGGGCGGTCGCCCCGCCCGGCTCGCCGGTCCTGGTCGAGTCGCCGACCTACCCGGGCGCGCTCGCCGCCGCCCGCGCGGCGGGCCTGCGCCCGGTACCGGTGCCGATGGACGCCGACGGCCTGCGCCCCGATCTGCTCGCCGACGCCTTCGCGATGACCGGCGCCCGGCTGCTCTACTGCCAGCCCGCCTTCCACAACCCGACCGGCGCCGTCCTCACCGCCGAGCGCCGCCGCCAGATCACCGATGTGACGCGCGCCGCCGGGGCCTTTCTGGTCGAGGACGACTTCGCGCGCCACCTCGGCCACGGCGGCCCCGTACCCCGCCCGCTGGTCGCCGACGACCCCGACGGCACCGTCATCCACCTGGCCTCGCTCACCAAGCCTGCCTCCCCGAGCCTGCGGATCGGCGCGCTCGTCGCCCGCGGCCCGGTGCGGATGCGGCTGCGCGCGATCCGGCTGGTCGACGACTTCTTCACCGCCCGCCCGCTCCAGGAAGCCGCCGTCGAACTGGTCAGCACCCCCGCCTGGAACCGCCATCTCAGCGCCCTGGCCACGGCGTTGCGGGAACGCTGCGCGGTGCTCGCCGGGACTCTGGCGACGGCGGCGCCCGATTGGCAGATCACCCGTATCCCGGCCGGCGGCCTGCACCTGTGGGTACGGCTGCCGTCCGGCGTGAGCGAGGCGGCGGCCGTGGAGGCGGCCCGCGCCCACGGCGTGGCCGTCGACGCGGGCCGCCGCTACTTCCCGGCGGAACCCGCGGGCGCCTTCCTCCGTATCGGCTTCGCCGCCACCGAGGACGCGGCCCACCTCACCGAGGCGGCCCGCCGCCTGGGCCTGGCGGCCGCCGACTGCGCGCCCCCGGCTCCGTGACCTGCCGGGGGCCGCGCTGCGGCGGCGCGGTTCAGTGGTCCGAACCCGCCAGTGCCGTCTCGTCGACCAGGCCGGTCTTGATGGCCGTGACGACCGCGCTGGTCCTGTTGGTCGCGTCCAGCTTCTGCAGGATGCTGCTCACCAGCCGCTTGGCGCCGTGCTCGGAGATCCGCATCCGGCGGCCGATCTGCTTGTTGCTCAAACCGCTGACGAGCAGCAGCAGCGCTTCGTTCTCCCGTACGGTCAGCGTCACGCGGCGCTTGGGCGCCACCGAGACCGCGGCCTGCCGGATCAGGGTGCGCCCCAACTCCCGGGGGATCGCCAGCTGATCGGCGGCGAGCTGGTGCAGCGCGCGGCCCAGCCCGTCGGCGGTGAGGTCCTCCCGGACCAGATAGCCGTCGGCCGACAGCCGCGCGATCCCGTCCGCCTCCTGCCGCTCCACCACCAACAGCAGCCGCAGCGAAGGCTGTTCGTCCCCGCCGGCGACCAGCCGCCACAGCCGGTGCCGCGCACCGCTGAGGATGACCACGTCGGGGGTGAACTCCCGCACCCTCCCGACGAAGTCGAACTCGTTCGTCGCGCGGTAGATGTCGATGTCGGGGGTGAGATCGGCCGCGAGGTCCGCCAACTCCGTGTGGAGTGCGGGGTCCTCGGCGAAGAACACCGCGCGCAGGCAGTTGCGCCGCGGTGCCGGTTGCAGGTGTGTGAGATGTACTGCTGTCATGACATGTCCGCCCGTGTGTCGTCCAGAGAGACCAGCGCTCCGGCCTGTCCCCACAAGCCGGTCAACCACTGCAACGCGATGCCGCCCCCTCGTGACCTGAGGGGACCGGCGGTCGGAGCGCCTACGGGCCTGGGCGCTTCGGTTCGCGGTATTTCCTGACGCTAATGTGACGAGACGTTACCAACGCCCTTCCTGGACCGTCAACCACCCCTGGACAATGCAAGGTTGAATCCGCAATCGTCTCGCGGTCATCACAACTCGCCCAGGGGCCGCGCTACTTGAGCAGCCGTGACATCCGCCGGTCCGCCAGCGGCTTGCCGCCCGTCTGGCAGGTGGGGCAGTACTGCAGTGCCGAGTCCCGATACGACACCTCGCGGATCGTGTCCCCGCAGACGGGGCACGGCTCGCCCTTGCGCCCGTGCACCCGCAGCCCGCTCTTCTTCTCCGCCTTCAGATCGCGCAGCGCCAGTCCCTTCGAGCGGGCGATCGCGTCGGCCAGCGTGCTGCCGATCGCCGTGTACAGCCCGGTCACCTCGTCCTCGGTGAGCTTGGCGGCCAGCTTGAACGGCGACATCTTCGCCGCGTGCAGCACCTCGTCCGAGTACGCGTTCCCGATCCCGGCCAGCACGCTCTGGTCGCGCAGCACGCCCTTGATCTGCCGGCGTTCCCCCGCGAGCAGCGCGGCGAACGCCTCCCGCGTGAAACCGTCCGAGAGCGGGTCGGGGCCCAGCCGCGCGATCCCCGGCACCGCGGCCGGATCCCGTACGACGTAGACCGCGAGGTGCTTCTGCGTCCCCGCCTCCGTCACGTCGAACCCCGCCCCGTCCTCCGGCTCGCCCAGCCGCACCCGCAGTGCCAGCGGACCCTTGCCCGGCCGCGGCGGCGCCTCCGGCAGCGCGTCGCTCCACCGCACCCAGCCCGCCCGCGCCAGATGGATCACCAGATGCAGCTCGCCGGTGACCAGGTCGAGGAACTTTCCGTGCCGCGTCACCGCCTCGAAACGGCGTCCCTGCAGCGCCTCCACCGGCGGGTCGTACGTCTTCAGCGCGGCCACCGAGACCGGATACACCCGCGCCACGGTCCGGCCGGCCAGCCGTCCGTCCAGAAAGGCGCTGAGCGACTCGACCTCCGGCAGTTCGGGCATACCCCCAGTCTGCCTCCGTGGCGGTTTTTTCCAATACCGGCCCGCCGGGCGGATGGCACCCTTGCCGCGTCCCCGCCTGACGAAGGGAGCACATCGTGTTGCGTGCGGCTCGTACGGGCCTCGGATTCGAGAGGGGCACCCCGTACTACTGATCCAGCCCTCAACCGAGCAGGGCGCTGGTCACCCGCCCCGGCAGTCGGCCAACGGGCCTGGCCGACGAAGGGTGCAGCAGGTGACCGGCGAACTCGGAAGGGCTGCGCCCGACCATCGCTCTGAACTCCCGGTTGAAGTGCGCCTGATCGAAGAAGCCGCAGTCCGCGGCGATCGTGCTCCCGCTCTCGCGCTCGGCCACCAGGTCGAGCGCGCGGCTGAGACGGAACACCCGGGCGATCTTCTTCGGCGGCAGACCGATCTGCTCGCGGAAGCGGGTGCACAGATGGCGTTCGCTCCAGCCGATCCGGTCGGCCACCCCGGCCAGGGACACCGCTCCACCGCTGCGGCGGAGCGCGTGCCACGCGCTGACGACCTGCGGCGCCGGCTCCGCCCTGGCGGCTGCCCGGCGCAGCAGGAAGGCGTCGAGAACGGCGAACCGCGCTCCCCAGCTCTCCGCGCAGGCCAGCCGCTCCTCCAGCTCACGGCCGTCGGCACCGAGCACATCGGGCACCGGCACCACCAGCTCGCGCAGATCGCTCATGGGCATGCCCAGCACACGGTAGGCCGCCCACGGGGTCATGATGACCTCGACCCCGCGCATCGAGCCGTTGTGGCGCCCGATGGTCGCCGTCGTGCGCGGGCCCTCCATCAGGGACTGGTACGCGGAGTACGACGGCCGCCCGACGGCCTGGGTCAGCCAGACCGGGGCGTCGAAGTTGACCACCAGCGAGACCGTGCCGTGCGGCAGCTCCAGCCGCTGCTGGACGCCCCGCAGGTCCAGCGCGAAACCGCGGTACGAGCGGACCCCCGGACGCAGCCGCCGATCCGGCAGCTCCGTCACCAGCCGCCATGACCCGTCAACCGCCGCCAACTCGTCCACGCGTCCCCCCGGGGCGTGAGTAGTTCCGGTGCAGGAGTTCCAGGACCTTCAGGAGCTTCAGGAGTACGGGTCAACTCTCCCAGAAACCGCACCGGGCCGTCGGCCGTTCCCGGGGGAACAGCCGACGGCCCGAAGGAGATCCAGGGGAGCGGCTACCCGCTCCGGCCTGGGGTCTTCCTAGATGTCGAAGTACAGCTCGAACTCGTGCGGGTGCGGGCGGAGCTGGATCGGGGCGATCTCGTTGGTGCGCTTGTAGTCGATCCAGGTCTCGATCAGGTCGGAGGTGAAGACACCGCCGGCCTGGAGGTACTCGTTGTCGGCCTCGAGGGCGTCGAGGACGGCCGGGAGCGAGGTGGGGACCTGCGGGACGCCCGCGTGCTCCTCGGGGGCCAGCTCGTAGAGGTCCTTGTCGATCGGCTCGGCGGGCTCGATCTTGTTCCGCACACCGTCCAGGCCCGCGAGGAGCAGGGCCGAGAACGCCAGGTACGGGTTGGACGACGGGTCCGGGGCGCGGAACTCGACGCGCTTGGCCTTCGGGTTGGAGCCCGTGATCGGGATACGCATCGCGGCCGAGCGGTTGCGCTGCGAGTAGACCAGGTTGACCGGGGCCTCGAAGCCGGGCACCAGGCGGTGGTACGAGTTCACCGTCGGGTTGGTGAAGGCCAGCAGCGACGGGGCGTGCTTGAGGATGCCGCCGATGTAGTAGCGGGCGGTGTCCGACAGGCCCGCGTAGCCCTGCTCGTCGTAGAAGAGCGGCGTGCCGCCCTGCCACAGCGACTGGTGGACGTGCATGCCGGAGCCGTTGTCACCGAAGATCGGCTTGGGCATGAAGGTCGCGGTCTTGCCGTTGCGCCAGGCGACGTTCTTCACGATGTACTTGAAGAGCATCAGGTCGTCGGCCGCGGCGAGCAGCGTGTTGAACTTGTAGTTGATCTCCGCCTGGCCCGCGGTGCCGACCTCGTGGTGCTGGCGCTCGACCTGGAGGCCGCTGGCCTCGAGCTGGAGGGAGATCTCGGCGCGCAGGTCGGCGAAGTGGTCGACCGGCGGGGCCGGGAAGTAGCCGCCCTTGTAGCGGACCTTGTAGCCGCGGTTGTCCTCGACGGCGCCGGTGTTCCACGCGGCCGCCTCGGAGTCGATGTGGTAGAACGACTCGTTCGCGGACGTCTGGAAACGCACGCTGTCGAAGACGTAGAACTCCGCCTCGGGACCGAAGTACGCCGTGTCGGCGATACCGGTGGAGGCGAGGTACGCCTCGGCCTTCTTCGCCACGTTCCGCGGGTCACGGCTGTACTGCTCGCCGGTGATCGGGTCGTGGATGAAGAAGTTGATGTTGAGCGTCTTGTCCTTGCGGAACGGGTCCACACGGGCGGTCGACAGGTCGGCGCGCAGCGCCATGTCCGACTCGTGGATGGCCTGGAAGCCGCGGATGGACGAACCGTCGAAGGCCAGCTCCTCGGTCGGGTCGAACGTCGAGACCGGGACCGTGAAGTGCTGCATCACGCCGGGCAGGTCGCAGAACCGGACGTCGACGAACTTGACGCCCTCGTCCGAGATGAACTTGTTGACGTCGTCGGCGTTCTGGAACATCCAACTCCTCCTAGGCCCGGCCCCCGGGGGTCGGGTTGGCAACGAGAGGTGCGGCCAGTGCGGTGGCGCACACTGCCCCGACCATAGGGATCAGGGATTTCTCCAGCATGACCCATTTGTTTCGCGGAGGTTAACCGCGACGCCGCGAGGGTGACGTCCGCCCTGTACGGATGGGCCGGGCGGGGGGTTACCGTGGTCAGGTGGACAACAGGGAAGTAATGGGATCGTGGCTGTCGGGCCCCCGCGCCACGGCCGAGCAGATGGGCGTGGAGTTCGGGTACCGCGGAGAGCGGCTCGGACTGCCCAAGGAGGGGCCGGGATCGATCGCTCCGACCGGCCGGCGGCTGGCGGCGGTGTTCATCGACTGGATGCTCTGCCTGGTGATCGCATACGGCCTGCTCGCGCACGGTCACTTCAACGGGTCCAGTCCGTGGACACTCGCGGTGTTCGCCGTCCTCAGCGTGCTGACCGTGGGCACGATCGGCAGCACCCCCGGCAAGCGCGTCATGCGGCTGCGGGTCGTACGCCTGGACGGGACGCGGCTCGGGCTGCTCGCGGTGGCCGTCCGCACCGCGCTGCTGGTGATCGTGGTGCCCGCCCTCATCTGGGACCGCGACACCCGCGGGCTGCACGACAAGGCCGTCAACGCCGTCGAGATCAGGATCTGAGGCACAGCGCGGCACGAAGCACGGCACGCACACGCTCGGCGCAGACAGGCGGGGCCCGGACCGATCGACTCGATCGGTCCGGGCCCCGCCGGGTCCAGCATGGTCAGTGGCCGTGTCAGCGGCCCCTCGGCATCCGCATGCCCTTGGGCATCGGGCCCTTCGGGATGGGCATGTTGGTCATCAGGTCACCGAGCGCCCGCAGCCGGTCGTTCACCTCGGTGGTCTTCGGCCCGGCCAGCACGCGCGGCAGCCGCAGCAGGGTGGTGCGCACCTTCTTCAGCGGCAGCTCACCCTCGCCGTTGCCGACGATGAAGTCATGGACCGGCACGTCGTAGACGACCCGGGCCACCTTCTTCTTCTCGGCGGCCAGCAGGCCCTTGACCCGGTTCGGGTTGCCCTCGCCGATCAGCACGACACCGGCCCTGCCGACCGCGCGGTGCACCACGTCCTGGCTCTTGTTCATCGCCACCGCCGGGGTGACGGTCCAGCCGCGCCCGACGTTCTGCAGGACGGCCGCGGCCGCTCCCGGCTTGCCCTCGAGCTGCCCGAACGCCGCCCGCTCCGCGCGGCGGCCGAAGACGACCGCCATCGCGAGGAAGGCCAGCAGGAAGCCCAGGATCGCTGCGTAAATGGGGTGACCGATCAAGAAGCCGAGGGCGAGGAGGACACCGAAGGTGACGATTCCCACAGCCGCTACGACAAGTCCGACCTTGGAGTCGGCCTGCCTGGTCATCTTGTACGTCTGGACGATCTGCTTCAGCCGTCCAGCGCTCTCGGAGCTCTCGGGTGTTTCCTTCCTCGCCATGGGGCAAAGGATACGTGGCCAGCACCGCGGCCGTCACCGCGGTGGACGGTAGCGGTACCCGCGATCGGCACCGGGGCCCGTCCGGGCCGGGCGGCGCTCAGTCGGGCAGTGCGGTGCCGCGCAGGCCGCTCTGCATGGCGTCCATCGCGTACTGGGCCTCACGGCGGTCCCTGGCCCGCTGCCGGTCCTCGACGACGGCCGCCCAGGCGTTGCGGCGGGCGGTCTGCTGGCCGCCGCGCATGAGGAACGACTCGACGGCGCGCAGCGCCACCGACGGGCGCGGCGGCAGGTGCGGAAGAGGGGAGGTCGACGCGGTAACGGTGACTGACTCGGACGACATGGCGGCCCCTTCACGGGCGGCGAGAAGCGCAAGGATGTGCGTAGGACCAGGGTCGCCACATTGTGTTACCAGCCGGTGACCACTCGGTCAATCTCGCATGAAAGCCTTGATCGCGCCGCATGGCGCCCCGCCAGGTCACTCGCCCGGCGGGGCCTCCTCGCGGGTGAGGCGACTCACAGCGCGGGCGTCACCGCGAGTCGCTCGCCGTCCCGCAGCCGCTTGTCGACGGCCTGCTGGAAAAGCCGTCCCGCGCGGTACGACGAACGCACCAGGGGACCGGACATGACGCCCGCGTAGCCGATCTCCTCGGCCTCTTCCTTCAGCTCCACGAACTCCGCCGGCTTCACCCAGCGTTCCACCGGATGGTGGCGCACGGACGGACGCAGGTACTGGGTGATGGTGATCAGCTCGCAGCCCGCGTCGTACAGGTCCTGCAGCGCCTGGCTGATCTCCTCGCGCTCCTCGCCCATACCCAGGATGAGGTTGGACTTGGTGACCAGACCGGCCTCGCGGGCGCGGGTGATGACCTCGAGGGAGCGCTCGTAGCGGAAGCCGGGGCGGATCCGCTTGAAGATCCGCGGCACCGTCTCCACGTTGTGCGCGAGCACCTCGGGGCGGGCGCCGAAGACCTCGGCGAGCTGCGCGGGCTCGGCGTTGAAGTCGGGGATGAGCAGCTCGACCTTGGTGTGGCCGCCCTCGCGGGCCGCGGTCATCGCGTGGATCTGCCGGACGGTCTCGGCGTACAGCCAGGAGCCGCCGTCCTCCAGGTCGTCGCGGGCGACGCCGGTGATGGTGGCGTAGTTGAGGTCCATGGTGACCACGGACTCGCCCACCCGGCGCGGCTCGTCCCGGTCGAGGGCGGCGGGCTTGCCGGTGTCGATCTGGCAGAAGTCGCAGCGCCGGGTGCACTGGTCGCCGCCGATCAGGAAGGTGGCCTCGCGGTCTTCCCAGCACTCGTAGATGTTGGGACAGCCGGCCTCCTGGCACACGGTGTGCAGGCCCTCGCTCTTCACGAGTTTCTGCATCTGGGTGTACTCGGGGCCCATCTTCGCCCGGGTCTTGATCCACTCGGGCTTGCGCTCGATGGGGGTCTGGCTGTTGCGGACCTCCAGGCGCAGCATCTTGCGTCCGTCGGGTGCGACTGCGGACACGACCGGCTCCCTAAAGCTGAGATTCTGCCTGCGGCTTTGATTCTTTGGTGAACGCCAGGGTACGCCCCGGAATTCCTAGACGGCCCGGGGGAGCGGCGCCGTCGTGCTCAGGACATCGGCCAGATGCCTCTCGACCACCGGCAGCACCTCGGCGACGGTGATGTCGCGGCCCAGCTCGTTGGAGAGCGAGGTCACGCCCGCGTCGCGGATGCCGCAGGGCACGATCCGGTCGAACCAGGTGTTGTCGGGGTCGCAGTTCAGCGCGAAGCCGTGCATGGTGACGCCCTTGGCGACGCGGATGCCGATCGCGGCCAGCTTGCGGTCCTCGCGGCGCTGCCCGGCGTTGGACGGCGCGTACTCCGGGCCGTTCAGCCGCGGGTCGAACTCCTCGTCGTGCAGCCGGGGGTCGAAGTCCAGCGTCATCCCGCCCACGGCCGGACGCTGGTCGACCGGGTCGCCCAGCACCCACACACCCGAGCGTCCCTCGACCCGGCTGGTCTCCACGCCGAACTCGGCGCAGACCCGGATCAGGGCCTCCTCCAGCCGGCGCACATGGGCGACCACGTCGACCGGCCGGGGCAGCTTCAGGATCGGGTACCCGACGAGCTGGCCGGGACCGTGCCAGGTGATCTTGCCGCCGCGGTCCACGTCCACCACGGGGGTGCCGTCCAGCGGGCGGTCGTTGTCGGAGGTACGCCGTCCCGCCGTGTAGACCGGCGGGTGTTCGAGCAGCAGACAGGTGTCGGGCACCTCGTCGGCGAACCGCGCCGCGTGCACCGCACGCTGCTCCTCCCAGGCCACGGTGTAATCGACCGCGTCGGCCCCGAAGCCCAGGTGGACGAAGCGCAGCTCGTCCGTCCCCGCGATGTCCTGCGGAAACCTCATGGCGACTCCTCTGCGTTGCTCGTTGTGCGCCTCTGCAACTGTACGGCCGGGGCTGGGATGCCCCGCGGGCGCCGTCGCCATACCACGCGGTCTGGGACCGATGAGGGTGATTTACCCGCTGATGGGAGCTGTTGTCACCCATTCAGGGGAATCTGAGGCGCAGGTCGTGAGCGACCCGGCACCGACCGTTACATTCGCGCCGTCCCGAGACCTCCCCAGGAAGTGGGCCGCACCGCCGATGACGGACCTCTCCACGCAGCGCGTTCCGACCCGTCCCAACAGCAGGCTCGCCTCGCTGATCGCCGAGGCGGGCTTCTCCAACGCGGGGCTCGCCCGCAGGGTCGACCAGCTCGGCCTGGAGCACGGCCTCGACCTGCGCTACGACAAGACCTCGGTGACCCGCTGGCTGCGCGGCCAGCAGCCGCGGGGCACCACGCCCGCGCTGATCGCGGAGGTGTTCACCCAGCGCCTGGGGCGGCGGCTGTCCGCGCAGGACCTCGGCCTCGACGCGTGCGCCCCGGTCTACGCGGGCCTGGAGTTCGCCGCGTCCCCGGCCGAGGCGGTGGACATCGTCAGCGGGCTGTGGCGCAAGGACACCGGCAACCACGCCGAGCTGCGCAAGATCGCCTTCACTCCGGCCGGTCTCGTGGTGCCCAGCCGGGACTGGCTGATCGGCCGCGCCGACGACAAGGTCGCCCGCACCGCGCCGGAACCCGAGCGCGCCGTCCGGGTGCCCGCGCAGAGCCGCGGCGGTCTGCCACAGCTCCCGCCGCCCCCCGCGATCGCGCCGCCCGGCAGGCCCGCCGCGCCGCCCCTGGACGGGTCCTGGGCGGCCCTCACGCCCGACGGGACGCGCGGCAGGGTCGGCGGCGGCGACGTGGCCGCGCTGCGCGCCGTCGGCGACCTGTTCCGCGGCCTGGACCACGCGTACGGCGGCGGCCACGCCCGCCAGGCCCTGGTGCGCTACCTGGAGCACGAGGCCGAGCCGATGCTGCGCGGCAGCTACGGGGAGGCGCTCGGCCGCAAGCTGTTCGGCGCGGTCGCCGACCTCACCAGGCTCGCGGGCTGGACCTCGTACGACATCGGCGCGCACGGCCTCGCGCAGCGGTACTTCGTCCAGTCGCTGCGGCTGGCCCAGGCGGCGGGCGACCGGGTCTACGGCGGGTATGTGCTGGTCACCATGAGCCGCCAGGCGGTCTATCTCGGGCACGGGCGGGAGGCGGTACAGCTCGCCCGGGTCGCCCAGCAGGGCGTCGGTTCCGGGGCGCCCTCGGTCGTCCAGGCGCTGCTGCACGCCGCCGAGGCGCGCGGGCACGGCCTGCTCGGCGAGGTCCGCGCCTGCACGGCGGCCCTCGCCCGGGCCGAGCGCTCGCTCGACCTGTCCCGCTCGGGCGACGACATGCCCTACTGGGCGCGCTTCTTCGACGAGGCGCAGCTCGCCGACGAGTTCGCGCACTGCCACCGCGACCTGCAGAACTACCGGGCCGCGGCCCAGCACGCCGAGCGCTCGCTGCAGTTGCGCGCGCCCGGTTACGCCCGCTCCCGGCTCTTCTGCAGCACCGTCCTGGCCGCGGCCAGGCTCGGGCTGGGCGAGGTGGACGCCGCGTGCGCGCTGGGCCTCGAGGTGATGCAGGCGGCGACCGAGATGCGGTCGGTCCGCGCGGTGGAGTACGTACGGGAGTTCGGCCGCCGCCTGGAGCCGTTCCGGGACGCGGCACCCGTGCGCAGGTTCCACGAGCGCGCGGTGGCCCTGGGGCTGCGCGGCGCGGGGTGACGGCTGACCCCCGGCCCCGGTGTCAGGTCCGGGGCCGGGGCCGGGCCTGGACCCGGGTCAGCGGGTTTCGCGGAACAGGACGTGCTCGCGCGCGACCGGGTCGTACTTGCGCAGCGTCATCCGGTCGGGGTCGCTGCGGCGGTTCTTACGGGTGACGTAGGTGTGGCCGGTGCCCGCGGTGGAGCGGAGGGTGACCACCGGGCGCTGGTCGCTGCGTGCCATGGGTGTCTCCTGGGGTATTAACGCACACGACAATCATGTGCACCCTGCTGAACGCGGACCCCCGCCCCGGCATTCCCGGCCCCCCCGTGCCCCGCGGGGACACCTCACGCGAGCAGCGCCCGCAGCACCCGGTCGGTGTCCTCCTCGGTGGTGCGCCAGTTGGAGAAGGCCGCCCGCAGGGCCGGGACGCCCGCGTAGACGGTGGGGGTGAGGAAGGCTTCGCCGGTGGCGGTGACGCGGTCGGCGAGGGCCGTGATCCGGGCCGGGGTCGGGTCGTCGGCCCGGGTGAAGCAGACGACGTTGAGCCGGACCGGGGCGAGCAGCCGGAACTCCGGGCGGGCCTCCAGCGCGTCGCCGAGGCGGCGGGCGCAGCGCACCGTGCGCTCGACGATCTCGCGGTGCCCGTCGGCGCCGTACGCGGCCAGCGCGAACCAGGCGGCCAGCGCCCGCAGCCGCCGCGAGTTCTCCGGGGTGAGGTGGAGGAAGTCCGGGTCGCCGCCGGGTCCGCCGAGATACGGGGACGCGTTGTGGAAGACGGCCGTCTGCAGGTCGCGGCGGCGGGTGAACTGCACGGCGGCGTCGTACGGCACGTTCAGCCACTTGTGCAGGTCGACGCAGACGGAGTCGGCCGCGGCCAGGCCCGCGGTGAGCGCCGCGTGCTCGGGGGAAAGCGCGGCGAAGCCGCCGAAGGCGGCGTCCACGTGCAGCCAGAACGGGAAGCGCTCGCGCAGCGCGGCGATCGCCGCCAGGTCGTCGAAGTCGACGGTGTTCACGGTGCCCGCGTTCGCCACGACGATCGCGGGCCGCCCGTCCAGCGCGGCGAGCGCGTCGGCCAGCCGGTCGACGTCCACGGCCTCGCGGCCGGGCAGCGTGGGGACCGTCCGCAGCCGGTCCCGGCCGATGCCGAGCAGCGACAGCGCCTTGCCGATGCTGGAGTGCGGGGTGCCGGACAGCACCTCGACCGGCCCCAGCGCGGCGACTCCGGCGTCCGTGACGCTCACGCCGAGCCGCTCACCGAGCCACTCCCGGCCGATGGCCAGGCCGACGGTGTTGGACATGGTCGCGCCGCTGACGAACGCGCCGCTGTGCGCGTCCCCGAGGCCGAACAGCTCGCCCAGCCAGCGCACGGTCTCCTTCTCCAGCGCCGCCGCGCTGGAGCCGACCGTGGACGAGCCGTTCTGGTCGTACGCCGCGGTCAGCCAGTCGCCCGCCAGCCCGGCGGGGGTGGCGCCCCCGGTGACGAACCCGAGATAGCGCGGCCCCGCGCTCGCCGACAGCCCCGGCTCCCAGCGCGCGGCGAACTCCGCCAGCGCCCCCTCGAACCCCGCCCCCGCCACGGGCAGCGGCGCCGCCTCCCCCCGCCAGGGGCCACGCGCCACCACCCGCCCGTCCAGCCCGCCCAGAAAGCGCGCCGCATGGTCCCGCGCCACCCCGAGCACTTCGGGCAGCCGCGCCAGATCGTCCGCGAGAAGAGGATGCATGCCCCGCAGCCTAGGCAGCGGCCGCTGCCGAGTCCCGGACCATTCGGCACCCTCTGGCCCGGTCACCGACGGGGCCCGCCGGGGCCGTCGGCCCGGCGGCCCCGGGCGTTGTGCCTACGCGGCGGTCTGCGGCCCGGAGCCGTCGCGGCGCGCCGCGACGGCGCCCGCCGAGCGCCCCGCCGTGCCGCGGTCCCGGCCGCCCCCGTGCGGCGGCCGGGCCGGTTGGGGCGGCTGTGCGCTAGGCCGCCGTCTCCTCCGTGTCCGCGTCCGGCTGTTCGGGCGCGGATCTCCGTGGTTCGGATCTGTCCGCCGGGGTGGAGGCCGGGGGGCGGCCCGCGTCGTGGAGGAGGCTGTGGGCGGCGCGGCGGGCGCTGAGGAGGGCGCCCTGGACGGTGCTGGTGTCGCGGTGGCCGCCGCAGACGTAGAGGCCCGCCAGCAGCCGGACGGGGCGCCGCAGGTCGTGCGGGGCGGGCATCGCGGCCACCGCCTCGGTGTCGTGATGGACCGCGAGCAGGTCCCAGCCGTCGGTGGACGTCTCGTACAGCTCGGCCAGATGGGCCCGCACCGTCTTGTCGGCGTCGCCGTCCGGGGGCGGGCCCAGGACCACGGAGGTGATCAGGGCGGCGCCCGCCGGAGCCCGGGAAGGATCGATCTCGCTGGCGGGCAGGGTGTGCGAGACCGGGCCGAGGCGGTCGGCGTCCAGGACGAGCACCGGCTCGCGGATCGGCGCCACGGGCGCCGCGTGGTGGAAGACGGTCACCTGGTGGAACGAGGGCACCCGCAGACCCGGCAGCAGCTCGGCCGCCGCGCGGGCGCCGGTGGCCACCAGCACCGCCCGGCACGGGAGTTCGGCGCCGTCCGCGGTCCGCACCGCGTTGGCCGCGACCCGCACCGCACGGGTCCCCAGCCGTACCGTGCCCGGGGGCAGCGCCGCCGCCAGCCGTTGCGGCACACTCGCCGCGCCCGCCACCGGCAGGCACGTACGGCCGCGGGCGAAACCGCGCAGCACCAGGTCCGCGCACCGGCTGGACGTCCGCAGCTCCGGATCGCACAGCAGCGCGGCCAGCAGCGGGCGCAGGAAGCCGTCGACGGTACGCGGCGCGAAACCGTGCCCCGCAAGGCCCCGCGCGGCGGTCGTCTCCGGGCGCGAGGTGAGCCGCGCGGTGGGCGTGCCCGCCAGCCGGTTGAGGGTGGTGCCGAGCCGCGCCTTGTCGAGCGTGGAGCCGATCGGGGCCCGGGCGGAACTGAACGCGGCGCGGGCGCCGCGCGGATCACCGACCCGGTAGCCGCGGCCTGCGGCCCGCACCAGCGCGCCCGGCGCCAGCGGGGCCAGCGGCAGCCCCCGCAGCCCCGGCGTGCGGCGCAGCTCCGGGTAGGACGTGTTGAGCAACTGCGGTCCGTGGTCCAGCCGGAAGCCGTCCACACTGTCGGTGGCCATCCGGCCGCCCACCCGTTCCGCGGCCTCCAGCACGGTGACCGACAGGCCCCCGTCGAGGAGATGGTGTGCCGCGGCGAGTCCGGAGATTCCGGCGCCGATCACGACGACATCCACCACTGCGGCGCCACCGTTCCGGCGTGCTGGTAAGAGCACGATGCCCCTCCCGAGGTCGGGTCCGATCCCCGCTGGCGTCAGCGCGCGTCCCGTACGCCGCTGAACGCTGGTAGGGGTCATGCCCCCAACGGCACCAACTGATGCGGCGTCAACCATCCCGATTCGGCCCTATTCGGCACCCAGTGCCGCGCGGACGGCCTGCTCGAACTCCGGGAAGGCGAAGGCGAATCCGGACTCCAGCAGCCGCTTGGGCCGTACCCGCTGGCTGCCGACGATGTCGGTGGCGAACTCGCCGATCACCAGCCGCAGTACGGGCGCGGGCACCTGCGCCACCGTCGGGCGGTGCAGCAACCGGCCCATCTCGGCGGTGATCTGACGATTGGTCAGCGGCTCGGGCGCGGTCAGGTTGACCGGGCCCGCCAGCGTCTCGGTGTCCAGCGCGTACCGCATCGCCGCGATCTCGTCGTGCAGCGCGATGAAGCTCCAGTACTGCCGCCCGTTCCCGAGCCGCCCGCCCAGCCCGGCCTTGAACAGCGGGAACAGCCGCGCCCAGGCGCCGCCCTTCGCCACGACCAGCCCCGTACGGGCGTGCACGGTACGGATTCCGGCGGCGCGGGCGGGATCAGCGGCCGCCTCCCACTCCTGGCACAGCTCGGCGAGGAACCCCTCGCCCGCCGGGCTGTCCTCGTCGACGTAGGCGTCGCCGGTCTCGCCGTAGAAGCCGATCGCGTTGCCGCACAGCAGCACCCGCGGCGGGGTCGCGAGCGAGGCGACGGCGCGGGCGATCGCCCCGGTGCCCAGCACCCGGCTGTCGCGCAGCTCCCGCTTGCGGCTGTCGGTCCAGCGGCGGTCGCCGATGCCGGCGCCCGCCAGGTGGACCACCGCCTCGCAGCCCTCGAGACCGGCGGTGTCGACCGTGCCCGCGTGCGGATCCCAGCGCACCTCACCGGGGTGCGCGGGCGCCCGCCTGACCAGCCGGACGACCTCGTGCCCGTCGGCCGTCAGCGACCCGGTGAGAGCGGAGCCGAGCAGACCAGAGGAACCCGTGACAGCGATACGCATGCCGCCATTGTGCCCGCCGCCGCTGTCCCGCCCCGGCGCCCGCGCCGCGCGGGCGGCGCGCCGCTCAGCCGAACCGCGACCAGAGCTGCGGGAAGCGCTCGGTCATCACCCGCTCGTCGTCCATGTCGAACGGCTCACCCTCCGGCCGCTCCTGCTGCGGCAGTTCGAGATCGGGCAGCCGCACCCCGGTGAGCTGCTCGTACGCCTCGTCGGCCGCGTACCCCAGGTCCTCGGCGTCGCCGTCCGTCTCCGGGTCGAACTCGGCGATCAGGAACGCCAGGTCGTCGGGGGAGTGCAGCGCGCCCTCGAAGACATGCCGTCCCTGGCCGATCAGCCAGCAGCGGAAGTAGTCGAAGGACTCGTCGTCGGCGCCGCCGAGCATGACGTCCGCCGCGCCCCACAGGTCCCAGCGGAACGCCCGGATGAACCGGGTCTCGAAGTGCCGGGCGAAGTCCACCACGGCCTCGGGGTCCCGCTGGGCCAGCCGCTCGACCAGCAGGTCGGCATGGTCCTCCGGATCGCCGTCCGCCGCCTCGCGGGTACTGTCGACGATCTCCCAGAACTCCGTCTCGTCCATCACTGGTCCAGCTTCCCGGTTGCCGGGCCCCGCCGCACGCCCAGAGCCCCGTATGCGTCCGTGTCGTTACGCACTCCGGGGCGGCGCTCCGTGCCTGCCCAGGTCGAGCTGGTACTCCACGGTGCGCCGCAGCGGGCGGAAACCGAGCGAGGTGTTGACGGCGAGCATGTGCCGGTTGTCGTCCGCGTTGTCCGTCTGGATCTCGGCGAGCCGCGGGTACACGCTGCCCACCAGCCGCAGCATCTCCGCCTTCACCCACAGGCCCAGGCCGTGCCCGCGGTGCGCGGGCAGCACGGCGGTGTCGTACTGCTGGGCGCGGCCCACCCCCTCGCCGGGCAGCACCAGCTCGGTGTACCCGGCGACCGAGCCGTCCGCCTCGCTGAGCGCGGCCACCGTCAGCAGCAGCTCGCCGCGCCGGGCGATCGCCTCGGCGATCTCCCTGACCCGGTCCACGTCCCACCGGACCTCGCCGAAGTCCATCTCGCCGACCGGCATGTCGTCCATGCCCTGCCGGGCCAGCGCGAAGCTCTCGGCCAGCTCGTCGGGCACCACGCCCGGCCAGGAGGTCAGGCGGTAGCCCGGGTGCGGCACCTGCGGCAGCTTGCGTATCCGCTCGGGCACCTCGTCCAGCGCCAGCCGCAGCCAGGTCAGCCGCAGCACCGGCAGGAAGTCACGGGTGGCCAGAAATCCCTCGTCGGGGGTGCCCGCCACCACCTCGGTGACCAGACTGCGGCAGCCCGCGCCGACCGCCGCCTCGGTGACCGTGGACAGCAGCCGGGAACCGGTGCCCATCCGCCGGTACGCCGGATGGACGGTCAGCCGCACCTCGGCCAGATGACTGCGCCCGGGATCGGTGAACACCCGCAGCGACGCGGTCGCCACCGCCTCGTCACGGGAGTTGCGTACCAGCCACAGCTGCGTCCTGCTGCGGGCGCTCGTGGCCGTCAGCTCCGCCTCGACGGCCGCCGCGGACGGTACCGGGTCACCCGGCCGGTCGTGCGCGAGAGCGGCCGCCCGCACCCGGTGCCAGGCGCGGAAATCATCGGCGGTGGGAGCCGTCAGCGGGCTGAGGTTAGCTGGCATCCGAGGGAACGTAGCCGGTCGCCGGAGAGGCCCGCAATCCCTTTCCGGACAGGAGATGCGGCCGGATACGGCGAGCGTGGTGGCGATTCACCGGTTTCAGGTGTTTCAGGTGTTTCAGGCGTTGCATGCGCCGCAGGGGCCACCTGTGCTACGCGCGTCCCACTGGCCACATGGACCCGCGGCCCGGTTCCCTCGGGACAGCACGATACGGCCGCGCGCACCCCTCCGCGCGCGGCCGTACCCCTCTGCTGCGTGAACGCCTCAGAGGCCGTACTTCTCGACGGCTTCCTTGACCGTGCCGGGCGTGACGTCGCCGCGCCGGGCGAGCGCGGCGAGTGCCGCGACCACCAGCGACTGCGGGTCGACCCCGAAGTGCCTGCGGGCCGCGTCACGGGTGTCGGACAGGCCGAACCCGTCGGTGCCCACGGACGTCCAGTCCTGCTCCACCCACGGCGCTATCTGGTCGGGCACGGCCCGCATCCAGTCGCTGACCGCGACCACGGGACCCGGAGCGCCCTCCAGCGCGCGGGTCACGTACGGCACCCGGTCCTCGCCGCGCAGCCGCGCCGCGTCGCACTCCAGCGCCTCGCGCCGCAGCTCGGTCCAGGACGGCGCGGACCAGACGTCGGCCGCCACCCCCCAGTCCTCGGCGAGCATCCGCTGGGCGTCCAGCGCCCAGTGGATCGCGGTGCCCGAGGCCAGCAGCTGCAGCCGGGCGGCGTCCTGCTGCTCGGGCTCGGCCGCCTCCTGGAAGCGGTAGAGGCCCTTGAGGATGCCCTCCTCCACGCCCTCGGGCATGGCGGGCTGCAGCTTCGGCTCGTTGTAGACCGTCAGGTAGTAGAAGACGTTCTGGTCCTCGCCGGGCGCGCCGGGACCGTACATCCGCCGCAGGCCCTCACGGACGATCACCGCGACCTCGTACGCGAACGCCGGGTCGTAGCTGAGCGCCGCCGGGTTGGTGGAGGCGATCAGATGCGAGTGGCCGTCGGCGTGCTGCAGGCCCTCGCCGGTCATCGTGGTGCGGCCCGCGGTGGCGCCGATCACGAAGCCGCGGCCGAGCTGGTCGGCCAGCGCCCAGAACTGGTCGGCGGTGCGCTGCCAGCCGAACATCGAGTAGAAGATGTAGAACGGGATCATCGGCTCGCCGTGGGTGGCGTACGACGTGGCCGCGGCCGTGAAGTCGGCGAGCGAACCGGCCTCGGTGATCCCCTCGTTGAGGATCTGGCCGTCCTTCGCCTCCTTGTAGTACAGCAGCTGGTCGCGGTCGACCGGGTCGTACGTCTGGCCCTTGGGCGAGTACAGACCCGCCGAGGGGAACAGCGACTCCATGCCGAAGGTGCGGGCCTCGTCGGGGACGATCGGCACCCAGCGGCGGCCGGTCTCCTTCTCCCGCATCAGGTCCTTGATCAGCCGGACGAACGCCATCGTGGTGGCGATCTCCTGGGTGCCCGAGCCCTGTTCGAGCGGCGCGTACACCTTGTCCGCGGGCAGCGGCAGCGGCTTGGGGGTGACCTTGCGGGCCGGCGCGGGACCGCCGAGCGCCGCCCGGCGCTCGCGCAGGTAGCGCAGCTCGGGGGAGTTCTCGCCGGGGTGCGCGTACGGCACCAGGTCGCCGTCCAGCGCGCTGTCCGGGATGGGAAGCTCCAGCAGGTCGCGCATCGTGCGGAACTGCGCGACGGTGAGCTTCTTCATCTGGTGGTTGGCGTTGCGGGACTCGAACCCGGCGCCGAGCGTGTAGCCCTTGACCGTCTGCGCGAGGATCACCGTCGGCGCGCCCTTGTGCTCGACGGCGGCCCGGTAGGCGGCGTAGACCTTGCGCGGCTCGTGTCCGGCGCGCGAGGTCTGGAACAGCTCCAGCAGCTTGGCGTCGGTGAGCCGGGCGCCGATCGCGCGCAGGTCCTGGTCGGCGCCGAAGAAGTGCTCGCGCACATAGGCGGCGTCGCGGGTGGCGTACGTCTGGAACTGCGCGTCGGGCACCTCGCGCAGCCGCCGCAGCAGCGCGCCCTCGGTGTCCAGGGCCAGCACCTCGTCCCAGGCGGCGCCCCACAGGGCCTTCACCACGTTCCAGCCCGCGGCGCGGAACTGGGACTCCAGCTCCTGCACGATCTTGAAGTTGGGGCGGACCGGGCCGTCGAGCCGCTGCAGGTTGCAGTTGATCACGAAGGTCAGGTTGTCCAGGCCCTCACGACCGGCCAGCGCGAGGGCGGCGGTCGACTCGGGCTCGTCCATCTCGCCGTCGCCGAGGAACGCCCACACGTGCGAGTCCGAGGTGTCCTTGATCCCGCGGTGCTCCAGGTAGCGGTTGAACCGCGCCTGGTAGATCGCGGAGAGCGGGCCGAGGCCCATCGACACGGTCGGGAACTCCCACAGCCAGGGCAGCCGGCGCGGGTGCGGGTACGAGGGCAGGCCGTCGCCGCCCGCCTCCTGGCGGAAGCGGTCGAGCTGGCCCTCGGTGAGCCGCCCGTCGAGGAACGCGCGGGCGTAGATACCGGGGGAGGCGTGGCCCTGGATGTAGAGCTGGTCACCGCTCGCGGTGCCGCCCTGTCCTTCCTTGCCACGGAAGAAGTGCTGGAACCCGGTCTCGTAGAGCCAGGCCGCCGAGGCGAAGGTGGCGATGTGGCCGCCGAGGCCCAGCTTGCTGCCGCGGGTGACCATCGCTGCCGCGTTCCACCGGTTCCACGCGGTGATCCGGCGCTCCATGGCCTCGTCGCCCGGGTACTCGGGCTCCGCGGCGGTCGGGATGGTGTTGAGGTACTCGGTCTCCAGCAGCGTCGGCACCGCGATCCCGGCGCCGGCGCTCTCCAGCGTGCGGCGCATCAGGTACGCGGCCCGGTGCGGACCCGCGGCTTTGGCGACGGCGTCGAGTGACGCCCGCCATTCCGCGGTCTCCTCGGGATCCCGGTCGGGGATCTGGTCGAGCTGACTCAGCCGTGACAGTCGTACGGCGTCGGGCATGGGTGGCCGCCTTCCGAACGGAGGGTGGGGTGGGAAGTGCGAGTCGGCACGACAGGTTCGCTCCCCGCGTTCGACGATACGCCTACGATCGATGATCGATCAACGGCTTCCGGCGGGTAATTTTGCAGGTGACACGGGGTGTCAACCTTCAAGGCACGGAGTGCCAGGTGGCTGCCGCCTGCGAACCCATGGAGGACGTGCCCCGTAGGGGCGCGGGGACGCGCGCTGCGCTTGCGGAGGCTCAGGCACCGGACGTGCCCCGAAGGGGCGCGGGGAACTGCGCGGCCCGCCCCCACCGGCCGGTGGTCCGAAGACAACGCGTCTGCCCCTCTGGGGCCGGTGGTGACCTGCAAGAGCGCGACGGCTGGTCGCGCAGTTCCCCGCGCCCCTACGGGGCGCCGTTAGACCTGGGGGGCGCAGCTGAGGACGTGGGATTTGATCAGGTCACAGATGGCGGGGTCGCGGCGGGTGAAGGCGTCGAGGATTTCCTGGTGGTCGGCGGCGTAGGCGCGCGGCGCGGGGCTGAGCCAGCGGATGGAGAGGGTCGTCCAGACCTCGATCCCGAGGGACTCCCAGGCGTGCAGGAGGACCGCGTTGTCCGCGGCGCGGACCACCTCGTGGTGGAAGGCCACGGTGTGCCGCACCTGCGCCTCCCCGTCCAGCTCCGCGTCCGCCCGCCGCAACGCGGCGACCTCGTGCTCCAGCGCCGACGGATCCCGCGCCAGCCGCTCGGCGGCCAGCTCGGCCGCCACCACCTCGAGCCCCGCCCGGACGGGATAACTCTCCTTGAGGTCCGCCGCCGTCAGGCTCCGCACCCGCACACCCTTGTTCGGCGCCGACTCGATCAGCCGTACCGTCTCCAGCTCGCGCAGCGCCTCCCGTACCGGCGTCTGGCTGACCTGCAGCTCCACCGCGATCCTGCGCTCCACGATCCGCTCGCCCGGCTTCCAGCGGCCGCTGACGATGCCTTCGAGGATGTGCTCGCGGATCTGCTCACGCAGGCTGTGGACGACCAGGTGCGGGGCGGCGCCAGGGGTCATGGGAGAGCGCTCCTTCACAGTTTGCGTGACATAGACGATACGACGCGGACGCAACGGTGCCTCCCGCGCGGACGGCGAAGCCCCCGTCCCGGACGCCGGGACGGGGGCTTCGCGGGCGTCACCGCCCTGGCGGCCTCACAGGCCGAGCTCGACCTCGAACTCGCCCGCCTCCAGGATCTCCTTGACGGCCGTCAGGTAACGGGCCGCGTCGGCGCCGTCCACCAGGCGGTGGTCGTAGGAGAGCGACAGGTACGTCATGTCACGGACACCGATGACCGTGCCGTCGGGGGTCTCGACGACCACCGGACGCTTGACCGTGGCACCGATGCCCAGAATGGCGGCCTGGTTCGGCGGCACGATGACCGTGTCGAACAGCGCACCGCGCGAGCCGGTGTTGCTGATCGTGAAGGTCGCGCCCGCCAGGTCGTCCGGGGTGATCTTGCTGGCCCGGACGTTGCCCGCCAGCTCGGCGGTCTTCTTGGCGATACCGGCGATGTTGAGGTCGCCCGCGCCCTTGATGACCGGGGTCATCAGACCGCGCTCGGAGTCCACCGCGATACCGATGTTCTCGGTGTCGAAGTAGGTGATCGTGCCCTCGTCCTCGTTGATCCGGGCGTTGACGATCGGGTGCGACTTCAGCGCCTGGGCCGCGGCCTTGACGTAGAAGGGCATCGGGGAGAGCTTGACGCCCTCGCGGGCCAGGAAGGCTTCCTTGGCCTGGCCGCGCAGCCGCATGACACGGGTGACGTCGACCTCGACCACGCTGGTGAGCTGCGCCTGCGAGTGCAGCGCCTTCATCATGTTGTCGCCGATGACCTTGCGCATCCGGGTCATCTTGACCGTCTGCCCACGCAGCGGGGAGACCGCGGCGGCGGCCTTCGGCGCGGCGGTGGGAGCGGCGGCCGGGGCGGCGGCGGCAGCGGCACGGGCCGCCTCCGCCGCGGTGATGACATCCTGCTTGCGGATCCGCCCGCCGACGCCGGTGCCACGCACCGAGCCGAGGTTCACACCGCTCTCGGCGGCGAGCTTGCGGACCAGCGGCGTGACGTACGCGCCGTCGTCACCGGACACCGCGGCCGGAGCCGGGGCGGCCGGAGCGGCGACCGGGGCGGGCGCCGGAGCCGGGGCCGGAGCGGCGGCCGCGGGGGCCGGGGTGGTCGCCACCGGAGCCGCGGCGGGCGCGGCCGGAGCCGGAGCCGGGGCGGGCGCCGGAGCGGCGGCAGCGGGAGCCGGGGCCGGGGCGGCGGGCGCGGGAGCCGCGGCCGGAGCCGCACCCGCGGCACCGACGACGGCCAGCCGGGCGCCGACCTCCGCGGTCTCGTCCTCGTTGACCAGGATCTCCAGCACGGTGCCGGCGACCGGGGAGGGGATCTCGGTGTCGACCTTGTCGGTCGAGACCTCGAGCAGCGGCTCGTCGGCCTCGACGGTCTCGCCGACCGCCTTCAGCCAGCGGGTCACGGTGCCCTCGGTGACCGACTCGCCGAGCGCGGGCAGCACGACATCGGTGCCGCTCGCGCCGCTGCCGCCGGCGGCGGCCTCGGCGGTCGGGGCGGGCGCGGGCGCGGCCTGCTCGGTGGAGGGAGCGGCCTGGGCGGGCTCGGCGGCCGCGGGAGCGGGAGCGGGCTCGGCCGCCGGTGCGGGGGCAGCGGCGGGGGCGCCGCTGCCGTCGTCGATGATGGCCAGCTCGGCGCCGACCTCGACCGTCTCGTCCTCGGCGACCTTGATGGACGCGAGCACACCCGCTGCGGGCGACGGGATCTCGGTGTCGACCTTGTCGGTCGAGACCTCGAGCAGCGGCTCGTCGGCCTCGACGCGCTCGCCCTCGGCCTTCAGCCAGCGGGTGACGGTGCCCTCGGTCACGCTCTCGCCGAGCGCCGGCAGGGTTACGGAAACCGCCATGGTTGCGGTTACTCCTAACGATCTGTGCGGATGGGGTGGCGTGGAGGAGGGGTCAGTCGTGCGAGTGCAGCGGCTTGCCCGCGAGTGCCAGGTGGGCCTCGCCGAGCGCCTCGCTCTGCGTCGGGTGTGCGTGGATGAGCTGCGCCACCTCGGCGGGCAGCGCCTCCCAGTTGTAGACGAGCTGAGCCTCGCCGACCTGCTCGCCCATCCGGTCACCGACCATGTGGACGCCCACGACGGCCCCGTCGCGCACCTGGACGAGCTTGACCTCACCGGAGGTCTTGAGGATCTTGCTCTTGCCGTTGCCCGCCAGGTTGTACTTCAGGGTGACGACCTTGTCGGCGCCGTACAGCTCCTTGGCCTTCGCCTCGGTGATACCGACGGAGGCGACCTCCGGGTGGCAGTACGTGACGCGCGGCACGCCGTCGTAGTCGATCGGCACGGCCTTCAGGCCGGCCAGCCGCTCTGCTACCAGGATGCCCTCTGCGAAGCCGACGTGCGCGAGCTGGAGCGTGGGCACCAGGTCGCCGACGGCGGAGATGGTCGGCACGTTGGTGCGCATGTACTCGTCGACCAGGACGTAGCCGCGGTCCATCGCGACGCCCTGCTCCTCGTACCCCAGACCCTGCGAGACCGGGCCGCGGCCGATCGCGACCAGCAGCACCTCGGCCTCGAAGGTCTTGCCGTCGGCCAGGGTGACCTTGACGCCGTCGGCGGTGTACTCGGCGCTCTGGAAGAAGGTGCCGAGGTTGAACTTGATGCCGCGCTTGCGGAAGGCCCGCTCCAGCAGCTTGGAGCTGTTCTCCTCCTCGACGGGCACCAGGTGCGGCAGCCCCTCGACGATGGTCACGTCGGTGCCGAAGGACTTCCACGCCGAGGCGAACTCGACGCCGATGACGCCGCCGCCCAGGATGATCGCCGACTGCGGCACGCGGTTGAGCACCAGCGCGTGGTCCGAGGAGATGATCCGGTCGCCGTCGATGGTCAGACCGGGCAGCGACTTCGGTACGGAGCCGGTCGCGAGCAGGACGTGACGTCCCTCGACCCGCTGGCCGTTCACATCGACCGAGGTGGGGGAGGACAGCCGCCCCTCGCCCTCGATGTACGTCACCTTGCGCGAGGCCACCAGACCCTGCAGACCCTTGTACAGGCCCGCGATCACGTCGTCCTTGTACTTGTGGACGGCGGCGATGTCGATGCCCTCGAAGGTGGCCTTCACACCGAACTGCTCGCTCTCGCGAGCCTGGTCCGCGATCTCACCGGCGTGCAGCAGCGCCTTGGTGGGAATGCAGCCGTTGTGCAGACAGGTGCCCCCGAGCTTGTTCTTCTCGATGAGGGCGACGTCCAGACCCAGTTGTGCGGCCCGCAGAGCGGCTGCGTAACCGCCGCTGCCGCCGCCGAGGATCACTAGGTCGAAAACAGTGCTGGCGTCGTTCGCCACGTCACGTCCTCCATGCATGGGTTCGCCGGAGCCGGTCCACCATGACCGGGCGGCGGCTTTGGTTCGGCCGCTTTGTCTCAAAGGGGGCCCTGTCGTGCCGAGACAACATCTTCGCACTTGTTGGCGGCCGACGGGCCACCGGGCCGTGAGGTGAGATGTACGAGACGGCCCCGGGCGCACCGCCCGGGGCCGTACGTGAGGTAAATCACGGGGCAGGGCCCATGACGGGCGCCCTGCGTCGCCGGGCACCCCGATGTAGCCATCGAGCCAAAGGTCGCGCCGGTGTCGAAAGGGAGAACGCGCGGAGTCCCCGAGGAACGAGGGGTCGAGCACGATCGACCGTCGACACCGGGTCTAAGCGACCGGAGGCGAGAGGGCGGCAATCAAGGCAGCAGGTCGCCGTCGGCGGTCTGCTGGGCGAGGCTGAAGAGGGTGCGGACGGCGCTGCCGGTGCCGCCCTTGGGGGTGTAGCCGAAGGGGGCGCCCTCGTGGAAGGCGGGGCCCGCGATGTCGAGGTGGGCCCAGGTGATGCCCTCGCCGACGAACTCCTTCAGGAAGAGTCCGGCGATCAGGCCGCCGCCCAGCCGCACGCCCATGTTGGCGATGTCGGCGGTGGGGGAGTCGAAGGTCTTGCGCAGCTCCTTGGGCAGCGGCATCGGCCAGGAGTCCTCGCCCTGGGCCAGCGCGGCCGCGTGCACCTTGCCGCGGAAGGCGTCGTCGTTGGACATGATGCCGAACCGGCCCTCGCCCAGCGCCAGCACCATCGCGCCGGTCAGCGTCGCCACGTCGACGATCGCGTCCGGGCTCTCCTCGGAGGCGCGGGCCAGCGCGTCGGCCAGCACCAGCCGGCCCTC
The DNA here is from genome assembly GCF_040680795.1 of Streptomyces sp. NPDC051976. NCBI lineage: Bacteria > Bacillati > Actinomycetota > Actinomycetes > Kitasatosporales > Streptomycetaceae > Streptomyces > Streptomyces sp. NPDC051976. The sequence goes on along the minus strand of NZ_JBFAXL010000054.1, from coordinate 16,726 downwards.
GGCGTCGGTGTTGAGCACCTCCACCGTCGTACCGCTGTACATCCGCAGCACGTCGCCGGGGCGGACCGCGCCACCGCTGGGCATGTTCTCGGCCAGCGCCAGCCAGCCGGTGAGGTTGACCTCCAGACCGAGCTTGGCGGCGGCGACGATCGCGGCGAAGACGGCGGCGGCGCCGCTCATGTCGCACTTCATCGTCTCGTTGTGCCCGGCGGGCTTGAGCGAGATGCCGCCCGAGTCGTACGTGATGCCCTTGCCGACGAAGGCGAGGGTGCGGGTGGCCTTGGCATGGGTGTAGCCGATCCTGACCAGCCGCGGCGGGGTCGCCGAGCCCTGGCCGACGCCCATGATGCCGCCGTAGCCGCCCTTGAGCAGCGCCTTCTCGTCCATCACCTCGACCTTGAAGCCGTGCTCCTTGCCCGCGGCCTGGACGGCGGCGGCGAAGGACTTCGGGGTCAGGTCGTTCGGCGGGGTGTTGATCAGGTCGCGGGCCCGGTTGACCTCCGCGGCCACCGCGGCGGCGCGCTCGGCCGCGGCCTTGTGCGCCTTGTCGCGCGGCTTGGCGCCGACCACGGCCACCTCGCCCAGCGTGCTCCGGCCGTCCTTCTCCGCCTGGTACGCGGTGAAGGCGTACGCGCCGAGCAGGGCGCCGGTGGCGACCGCCTCGACGTCCGCCGCCTCGGCCGCGGGCAGCGCGAAGGCCGCCTTCTTGGCCCCGCCCAGGGCGCGCGCGGCGACACCGGCCGCCTTGCGCAGCGCCTCGGCGTCGAAGCCGGCGCCGTCCTGCGGGGCCTCGCCGAGACCGACCGCGACGACGATCGCGGCCTTCACACCGGAGGGCGCGGGCACCTTGGTGACCTCGCCCTCGGCGCCCGAGGCACCCAGGGCGTCGAGCGTCGTGGCGAGCTTCCCGTCGAACGCCTTGTCCACCGTTTCCGCGCCCGGCGCGACCTGCGGGCCCTTGGGACCCTTGGTCACGCCGACGACGACGGCGTCCGCGCGCAACGCTGCGGCGGCGGAAGTACTGAGAGTCAGAGCAGTCACGGTGGTGGAGGTCCTATTCGGTCGAGGTCCTGTCGGCGGCCGGTGGATGCCCCGGCCGGGGGCCGCTGGCATGGTATTCCGCCACATCAGTGGGGCGGCAATCCGGCGCCGACGACTTCCCGAGCCTACGCCCGCCCCACCCCACCTCAGGGCGTGTCCGGCGCACGCCCGCGGCGCGTGGCGGCACGGGGTGCTCCGGGCCCGCCGCCGGTGCCAACTCGGTGTGGCGGCAAGTGGTTCAGCGCAGCGCCAGGACCAGCAGTACGGCCGTGGCCCCGGTCTCGCACAGGGCGCCGAAGACGTCGCCGGTGACTCCGTCGAAGCGGTGCACACAGCGGCGCAGCAGTGCCTCCGCGGCGAGCAGGCCGAGCGTGGCGGCGGCCGCGGTGCGCAGCGCGCTGAGGCCGCCGAAGGGCAGCCCGACCGCCGCGGCCAGCAGTACGCCCGCCAGGCCGAGTGCCAGGGCCGCTCGTGGTGGCACCGCGCCCGCGACGGCCGCGCCCAGACCGCCCGGCCGGGCGGCGGGCACCCCGGCGCGGCAGGCGAGGGTCATGGCGGTACGGCCCAGCACCGCGGCCAGTACGGCGGCGGTGGCGCCGTACGCCCGGCTGTCGGCGAAGCAGGAGGCGAGCGCGGCGGTCTGGGTCAGCAGGACCAGGACGAGGGTCAGCACGCCGAACGGCCCGATGTCCGACTGCTTCATGATCCGCAGCGCGTCCTCCGCGGGCCTGCCGCTGCCGAGCCCGTCGGCGGCGTCGGCCAGTCCGTCCAGGTGCAGCCCACGGGTCAGCACCGCGGGCGCCGCGACGGTGCCGACCGCCGCGAGCAGCGGGCTCGCCCCCAGGACGGTGAGGCCCGTGCCGACGCCCGCCGCGACCGCGCCGACGACCACTCCCACGAGTGGCGCCGCCAGCATCCCGCCGCGCGCCGCCGGGCGGTCCCAGCGCCGTACCGCCACCGGCAGCACGCTGAGCGTGCCGAAGGCGAAGCGCAGGGCGTCGCCCACGGTGGGTGGAGCGGGGGCGGCGGGGACGGACTCGGTCACCGCGTGAGGCTATCGCGCGGGGTCAGGGCCACGGGCGGGTGCGCCCGGTCAGTGCGCGAGTGTGCACCCGGTCAGTGCGAGCGCCCCGCCGGGCGCCGGTCGGCCGGCGCGGCGCCGGGGCCGCCGGTGGGGCGGTCCCGGCGGCGCTGCCACCAGGACTCGGCCGCGTAGACCAGCAGCACCGCCGCGATGGCGGTGAGGTGCTCGAACCCGGCCAGATTGGTGATCGTGACGAGCTCGATCAGTATCGCCGCGACGACCGCGCCCGCCGTCCACCAGGCCCGGTAGCGGCAGGCCACGTACACACCGAGGGCGACGACCGCCGCGGAGGGGCCGGTGTCGCGGCCGATCAGCCCCTCGACGGGCAGGCCGAGGAAGCCGTGCGGGCCGACCCACAGCGAGTAGCGGGCGAAGGTGGTGCCCGCCACCGTGGCCAGCAGGGCGATACCGAGACTGCGGCGGGCGCCGACCGTGGTCTCCGCGATGCCGAAGACCACCACCACCTGCACGATCAGCCCCCACACGGGCAGCGAGTAGTCGGGCACGAACAACGACAGCGGGGTGCGCAGCAGCGCCTTCCACCAGGGGAGCGTGGCGTAGACGCCGCCCAGCCGGTCCACCCAGTCCCCGGCGCCCTGCGAGTGCTGGACCAGTTGCAGCGCGAGGATCCCGGCGCAGGAGGAGAGCGTCAGCGGCAGCGCGCGCAGCCCGCGGGCGCGCAGCCGCAGCGCCACGTCGTGGGCCACCGCACCCCACTCCGCGTACGCGAACTCCCGTACCCGCTTGACCGCCGGCCCGCCGCCGGGCGCTCTCACCCGGCGCCCGCCGAAGCGGCTCCCGCGCGCGCCGGAGCAGCGCCCGCCGGGACGCGCGCACTCACCTGGCCGCGAACCGTTCCCTGCGGCGCAGGGGGGACGGCAGCCGGGGCGCTTCCAGGAAGCCCTCCGCGAGGGCGCCCGCGATACCGATCCTGGGCAGTTCGCTCGAGTTGCCGAAGAGTAGATAGCGCGGCTCCCAGATCGGACGGAACTTGGCGTTGGCGCGGTACAGCGACTCGATCTGCCACCAGCGGGAGAAGAACGTCAGCAGCGACCGCCACACCCGCAGCACCGGACCCGCGCCGAGCCGCGAACCGCGCTCGAAGACCGAGCGGAACATGGCGAAGTTCAGCGAGATCTGCGCGACGCCCACCTCGTCGGCCCGCTGGATCAGCTCGATCACCATGAACTCGATCAGGCCGTTGTCCGAGCCCCGGTCACGGCGCATCAGATCGAGCGACAGACCGCGCGGCCCCCACGGCACGAAGCTCAGCATCGCGCGCGGCCTGCCCTCGCCGTCCTGGCACTCGACCATCACGCAGTCGCCGTCGGTGGCGTCGCCGAGCCGCCCCAGCGCCATCGAGAAGCCGCGTTCGGTGCCGCCGTCGCGCCACCGGTCGGCGCGCTCCAGCAGCAGCTCCATCTCCTCCGGCGCGATGTCGGCGTGCCGCCTGATCCGTACGGTGCAACCCGAGCGGAGCACCCGGTTGTACGCCTGGCGCACCGTCCGCATCGCCCTCCCGTCGAGGGTGAACTCGGCGGTGTCCACGATCGCCTCGTCGCCGAGTTCGAGGGCGTCCAGGCCGTGCCGGGCGTAGACCGTACCGGCCTCCTCGCTGGCGCCCATCACGGCGGGCACCCACGCGTGCCGGACGGCCTCCGCCAGCCAGGCGTCGATGGCGCCGGGCCATGCCTCCGGGTCGCCGATCGGGTCGCCCGAGGCGAGCGAGACGCCGCCCACCACCCGGTAGGCGATCGCCGACTTGCCGCTCGGCGACCAGATGACGCTCTTGTCGCGGCGCAGCGCGAAGTAGCCGAGCGAGTCGCGGTCGCCGTGCTGGGCGAGCAGGTCGCGCAGCCGCTCCTCGTCGGCGGGGCACAGCAGCGCGCGGCCGCGCGGGGAGCGGAAGGCGACGAACAGCACCAGCGTGAAGAGGAGGGCGCTGAGCACGTTGATCACCACGTCCACCCAGGCGGGGGTGGCGATGGTCAGGAACGCGGTGTCGTTGGGCACCAGCGAGACCAGCCGCATCAGGGCGTATCTGAGGCTGTCGCCGAGACCCGCGCCCTGCTCGGTGTTGGTGGCGGTGACCAGGGCGGTGCCGATCAGCGCGGCCACCACCAGCCCGGCCGCGGCGGCCACGGCCGCGTGCCGCGGGTTGGCCCGGTCGCCCTTGGCGCGGAACTCGCCCCGGCCCAGCAGCAGCGCGCCGAGGAAGGCGGTGGTCAGGCCGAGCGAGATCCAGTTCTGCGCGTGCCGGTGGATGTCGGGCCACACCATGCTCAGCGCGAGGGCGGCGAGGAACAGGCCGCACACCACCAGGTTGAGGATCCACGCGGCGCGCTTGCGGCGGCGCATGGTGACGGCGAGGAAGAGCGCGAAGGCGCCCGAGGTGAAGCCCGCGGTGAGCAGGTACGGGGTGAAGTAGTCCTCGGTGTTGTGGCGGCGGATGTCCTGGCCGAAGGAGACCCAGACGGCGCCGAGGAAGTTCACCGCGGCGACGGACCGCAGGTACCAGACGGCGAATGCGGCGCCGCGCCGCGACCACGTCCCCGAGCTGCCGGTCTCCATAGCGGCTGATCTTATGACGGAATGTCCGCATTTATGGGGTAACGGCGCGAGGCTCCGGGAGTACCCCCGGGCGTGACGGCTCCGGGTGTTACGCCTCCGGGACGGCGTCGGGGTCGCCGACCGGCTCCGGCTTGCGCTCCGGCAGCTCCGCGGACAGCGCGGCGGCGGCCCGCAGCAGCGGCAGGGCGAGTACGGCGCCGGCGCCGCCGCCCAGGTGCACGTCGTGGTCGAGGAGCGGTTCGAGCGAGATACGGTCCAGCGCCTTCGCCTGGCCGGGCTCGCCGCTCGCGTGCCCCGCCAGCCACCAGTCCGGCGCCCGGAAGGCGATCCGCTGGCCGACGAGCGCGCAGGCCGCGCCGACGACGCCGTCGAGCACCACCGGGAGCTTGCGTACCGCGGACTGGAGCAGGAAGCCGGTCGTCGCGGCGAAGTCGGCGCCGCCGACCGCGGCCAGCAGCGCCAGTTGGTCGCCGAGGACCGGGCGGGCCCGGCGCAGCGCGTCCCTGATGGCCGCGCACTTGCGCATCCACGCCAGGTCGTCGATGCCGGAGCCGCGGCCGGTGACCACCGAGGCGTCGGTGCCGCACAGGGCGGCGATCAGTACCGCGGCGGGGGTGGTGCCGCCGACGCTGAGGTCGCCGAGGAGTACGAGGTCGGTGCCGGAGTCCGCCAGCTCGTCGGCGATCGCCATGCCCGTACGGAAGGCCCGTTCGGCCTCGTCCACGGTGAGGGCGTCCTCGATGTCGATCCGGCCGGAACCGCGGCGCACCCGGTGGGCCGTGACGTGCTCCGGCAGGTCGGCCGGGTCGCAGTCCAGCGCCATGTCCACGACCCGGACGGGGGCGCCGTACTGACGGGCCAGCACGTTCACCGGCGCGGTGCCGTCGACCGCCTCCCGCGCGAGCACGCTCGCGGTGCCCGCGGCCCGGGCCGAGACGCCGAGCGAGGCCACGCCGTGGTCGGCGGCGAAGAGCAGCACCTGCGGTGAGCTGATCGGGCGCACCGGGGCGTGGCCCTGCACGGCGGCCAGCCAGTCCGCCAGCTCGGCGACCTTCCCCAGCCCCGCCGCGGGCCGCACCAACCGCGGCCACCGCTCCTGAGAGTCCCGCCGCACCCCGGCGTCGGGCCGCTCCACCAAGGAGCCGAACTCGTCCAAGTCGATCCCACTCACCCCCCGAACACTACCCGCCCCCTCCCTTCCCCCTCACCCGGCCGCCCCTTCCCGCCGAACTCCTCTTCCCACCGCACCCTGTTCCGCCGCGACGGCGGGACGCCCCCGCCTCACCCGGCTCCGGGGCGCCCCCCTTCTCCGCCGCGACGGCGGGACGCCCCACGCCCTACACCGCTCCCGGCCGACCCACTTCCCGCCGCGACGGCGGGACGCTCCACGGACCTGTCCGGCGGTGCCGGGCGTTCCTCAGGCGGGTCCGGCACCGCCGGTCCGCGCCGCGGGGGCGTATCGCCGTCGCGGCGGGAGGAGTTGGCGGAAGACGGGTTCGTGGCGACGGGGGGTGCGGGCCGTGTTCGGGCTAGAGGGCGAGGACGCGGCCCGCCACCGACAGGAGGACCTGCTCCGACTCACCGGCCAGCGCAGCGTTGAGGCGGCCGAGTTCGTCGCGGAAGCGGCGGCCGGAGGAGGTGGCGGGGACGACGCCGGAGCCGACCTCGTTGGAGACGGCGACGACGGTGCGCCGGGTGGCGCGCCAGGCGGCGGCCAACTCGTCCACGCGGGAGCGGACTTCGCGTTCGGCGCCGTCGTGCCAGGCGTCGTCGGACCAGGCGTCGGCCTTGTCCATGACGTCGGTCAGCCAGAGCGCGAGGCAGTCGATCAGCAGCGGCGGCCCCTCCGCGTCACCGAGCAGCGGCAGCAGATCGCACGTCTCCTCGGTGCGCCAGGACGAGGGTCGCCGGTCGCGGTGCTGGGCGACCCGCCGCGCCCACTCGTCGTCGCCCTCGCGCCGCCCCCCGGTGGCCACGTAGAGGACACCGGGGAAGGCGGCGAGCCGCCGCTCCGCCTCGGCGGACTTGCCCGAGCGCGCACCGCCCAGCACCAGCGTGCGCCGCGGCACGTCCGGCACCTCGTGGTAGTCGCCGACGGCCAGCGTCGCACCGTCGGGCACCGCGCGGGCGCCGAGCGCGGCCAGCCGCCGGGCCAGTTCGGGCGGCGGCGGGGCGTCGTGGCCGAGGTGCACGGCGACCACGTCCGTCGTACCGCCCACCGCGCCCACCGCCCGCAGCCGGGCGAGCGCGTCCGGCCGCCCCGCCACGTCGAGCAGCACCAGGTCGTACGGCGCCTGCGCCTGCGCACTGCCCGCCGGGCCGCAACCGGGCGGCAGATAGAGCAGCCGCAGGCCGTCGGGCGACTCGATCGCGTACCCGGTGCCGGGCGCGTCCGTGGCCACCGCCTCCACCCGGTGCCCGGTGATCAGCGTCAGCCGCTGACCGTCGGGCACCCGCGCCGGTGCGGGCAGCCCCGGCGGGATCTCCACGGCGGGTCCGTCGTGCGGATGCGACAGCAGCACGAGGCGCAGCCCGGCCAGGGTGTGCCCGGCGCGGGCCGCGGCCAGCAGCACTCCGGGCGTCAGGTCGAGCAGCACCACGCCGTCGACGAGTACGGCGGTCGCGGCGCGCGCGCCCTCGCCCACGGCGAGCGCGCACCGCGCGCAGGGGCAGTCGGGCAGCGGCAGCGCCTCGGGGCCGCCGGTGCCGAGCAGGGTGAGTTCCACCCCCTGATCGTCTCGCGTCCGGGCGCGAGCGGTGTGGGGGGCCCGCCGAACGGTGATCGCCGATACGCTGCTGGGCAGGTGGAACAAGCATCCTGGATCGCAGACTCTGGACCGAGGAGACATACATGGCGTGGACGTGGCGGTTCGAGAAGGCCGACGGCACGGAGGTGCAGCCCGCGGTGCAGCCCGACGAGTTCACCACTCAGGGGGACGCCGAATCCTGGGTCGGTGAGGTCTGGAAGGACCTCGCCGAGGGCGGCGCCGACCAGGTGGTGCTGTTCGACGGCGACACCAAGATCTACGGCCCGATGAGCCTGCACGGCGAAGAGGACGCTTCCGCGTAGGAACGGCCCCTCACGCTGAAGGACGGCGGTACGGAACCCGGCGAAGCGGGTGCCGTACCGCCGTCCTCCTGCCCGGGCACACCGCGCCCGTCACAGCGACCCGAGCGTCACCTCGGCTGTCTCCGTCCTGCCGTCGCGGGTGTAGGTGACCTGGACCTTCTGGCCCGGTTTGTAGGCGGCCAGGGCCTCCGTCAGGGACTGGACCGTGGTGATCTGGGCGGAGCCGACCTTGGTGATGACATCGCCGGCCCGCAGCCCGGCCTTCTCGGCGGCGCCGCCTTTGTTGACCGAGACGATCGCGGCACCCGCGGGCTGCAGGTCGGAGTCGAGGACGCCGCGGACGGTGACGCCGAGGGCGGCCCGGCCGGAGTCGGTGACCTTGCCCTTGCTGATGATCTGGTCGGCGATGCGCTTGACGGTGGAGGAGGGGATGGCGAAGCCGATGCCGGGGGCGGCGCCGGAGCCGAACTGCGGGTCGGTGGCGGCCAGCGTCGGGATGCCGATCACCTGGTCGGCGAGGTCGACCAGTGCGCCGCCGCTGTTGCCCGGGTTGATCGCCGCCGAGGTCTGCACCATGTCGGTGATGGTGGCGCCCGAACCGCCGCCCGAGCTGTCGGACGCGCCCTCGGTGACGGTGCGGCCGGTCCCCGACACGATGCCCTCGGTGACGCTGCTGGACAGCCCCAGCGGATTGCCCATCGCCAGCACGATCTGGCCGACCGACACCTTGGAGGAGTCGGCGAAGGAGGCCGGTTTCAGGCCGCTGGGCGGCGACGTGAGCCGGATGACGGCGAGGTCGCCCGCCGGGTAGGAGGCCACCAGCTGCGCCGTCATCGTCTTGCCGCCGGTCGCCAGCGACACATGGAAGTTCTTGGCGCCGTCGACGACATGGGCGTTGGTGACGACGTCACCCCGGTCGTCGTAGACCACCCCGGAGCCGAGGTCCTTGTCGGTGGTGATCTGGACGACCGACGGGAGGACGTTCTTGACCGTGTTCTGGTACTCCGTCTGGAGGTCGTTGGCGCCGGAGCCCGCGGCGGACGCCATGGGGGCCGCCACCGAGGACGTACCCGACGGCGTGCCGGCGGAGCTGCACCCGGCGGCCAGCAGCGCGGTCACTCCCAGCGCGGCGGCGGTCAGCGCGACGGGGGCGCGGAGCCTGGGTTGACGCGATCCACTCATGTCTGGATTGTCGCGTTCCCGACGGCCCGTCACCCGGCTCGGGCCGCCGTTCGGGTTGCGCACCGCACCCGGCTCGCCGCCGGGCGGGGCGCGGCCCGCTCAGGTCCTGACGCCGCACAGGTGCAGCAGCGCGGCCACCGCACGGTACGGGTCGGTGCGGCCCGCCCGGTCCTCCGCGTCCAGCAGCCGTGCCAGTTCGTGCGGGTCCTGGGGCGCCCGCGCGTGGTCCGGCGCCGCGTCGGTGAGCACCCGCACCCCGTACCAGGCGTGCAGCGGTACGCCGATCCCGGCCAGGGTGGCGGTCAGCGGCTCGCGGCGGTCGGCGCGCGTGGCCAGCCCCAGCCGGTTGGTGTAGCCGGTGGAGCCGAACGCCTCCAGCGCCCCCTCCCAGTCGCCGAGCAGCCCGGGGCGCAGGGCGAGCGCGTCGCCGTTGCGCACCAGCAGCGACAGCAGGCCGCCGGGCGCCAGCACCCGGGCCAGCGCGGCCAGCATCGGCTCGGGGCGCGGCACGTACATCAGGACGCCGTGGCAGAGCACCACGTCGAAGCAGGCGGGCTCGAAGTGCCTGCCGGTCTCCCGGCCGTCGCCCTCGATCAGCGTCAGGCGCCCGCGTACGGCGGCGGGCTCGGCCTCGACCGCGGCGTGCAGTGCCTCCAGCATCACCGGATCGGACTCGAGACCGGTCACCAGATGGCCGGCGCGGGCCAGCCGTAGCGCCTGGGTGCCCTGCCCCGGTCCGATGTCCAGCACGCGCAGCCGCGGCGGCCCCGCGTGGGCGGCGCCGGAACGGGGGAACCGCTCGGCGATCTGCTCGTCGAGCTGCCGGGCGACCAGCTCCTGCCGCACCGTGTTCCGCAGGCCGCCGAGACCGGCGAGCCAGCCGTCCGCACCGCCGCCGAAACCGGCCGCGCCGGGCACACCACCGGGGCCCGGGCCGGTCTGGCCCGCGCCGTGGAAGGGGTGGTGGCCGGTGTGCCCGCCGTTCAGGGCTTGGTGCCGCGCTGGACCTGCGGCTTCGGCAGCCGCAGCCGGCGCATCTGGAGCGTGCGCATCAGACCGTAGGCCATGGCGCCCTTGGTGTTCTGGTCGGGGAAACGCTTCCGCAGGTTCCCGCGCAGCCGGACGCCGGTGATCGCGGAGTCGACCACGATCGCCACGATCACGATCAGCCACAGCAGCAGCGACAGGCTCTGCAGCGAGCCGATGATGCTCATCACCAGGATCAGCACGGCCAGCGGCAGGAAGAACTCGGCCACCCGGTAGCGGGAGTCCACGTAGTCCCGGGTGTACTTGCGCACCGGGCCCTTGTCGCGGAGCGGCAGATACCGCTCGTCGCCGCCTGCCAGCGCCTCGCGCTGCTTGGCCAGCTCCGTCCGGCGCGTGTCGCGGGCCTGCCGGGTGGCGGCCTTGCGGTCGGTGGGGGCCGTCACAGCCTTGCGGCGCTGGTTCTGCGCCTCGCTGCGCTTGGGCGTGGGGCGACCCTTGGGAGCCTGGGGGTCGCGGGCCTGGTCGTCGAGCACCGCGGTGGTCGAGACCTGCTCATCTTGGGAACGACGTCGGAACACACTCCCAGGTTACGTGGTCGCGGCGCCGTCCCCCAGCCCCTCACCTACTCCTTGGGCCGGAGGTCACCGAACCGTGATCGTCCCTACGGATGACCGCATCCGCGTCCGAACAGTGCGGTAATGGAACCAGGCCCCGTAGGCTTGGGGTCTGAAGAGGTGCTGAGGCATCCTGGAGCAGTTGCCGGAGAAGGGGGCGCGCGAGGCCCATGAGCGGTGTCATGAAGCGGATGGGATTGATCTTCCGCGCGAAGGCCAACAAGGCCCTGGACAGGGCCGAGGACCCGCGCGAGACGCTTGACTACTCGTACCAGAAGCAGCTCGAGCTGCTGCAGAAGGTACGCAGGGGTGTGGCCGACGTCGCCACCTCCCGCAAGCGCCTCGAACTGCAGCTCACCGAGCTGCAGAAGAAGTCGGCGACCTATGAGGACCAGGGCCGCAAGGCCCTCGCGCTGGGTCGTGAGGACCTGGCCCGCGAGGCGCTGTCGCGCCGGGCCGCGCTCCAGCAGCAGGTGACCGACCTGGAGACGCAGCACACCACCCTGCAGGGCGAGGAGGAGAAGCTCACGCTCGCCTCCCAGCGGCTGCAGGCCAAGGTCGACGCCTTCCGTACGAAGAAGGAGACCATCAAGGCCACGTACACCGCGGCCCAGGCCCAGACCCAGATCGGCGAGGCGTTCTCCGGCATCTCCGAGGAGATGGGCGACGTCGGCATGGCGATCCAGCGTGCCGAGGACAAGACCGAGCAGCTCCGCGCCCGTGCCGGCGCGCTCGACGAGCTGCTGGCCTCCGGGGCCCTGGACGACCCGAGCGGTCTGGCCAAGGACGACATCCAGGCCGAGCTGGACCGGCTCTCCGGTGGCAGCGACGTCGAGCTGGAGCTGCAGCGGATGAAGGCCGAGCTGGCCGGTGGCAGCGCCCCGCAGGCCATCGAGGGTGGCAACGGCGGCCAGGCGGGCCGGCAGGAGCCGCAGGACACGCCCAGGTTCGACAAGCAGTAGCACGCGGCGGCAGCCCGTCGACGGCGGCCTGTCGGTGACAGGCGGCAGCTCGGGCAGTGACCTACGGAGGAGGCCGTCATGATCGTACGGATCATGGGGGAGGGCCAGCTCGGACTCGACGACAGCCATGTCACCGAGCTGAACCGGCTGGACGACGAGCTGCTCGCCGAGATCCAGCGCGGCGACGAGGAGGGCTTCCGGCGCACGCTGGGCGCCCTGCTCGACGCGGTCCGCAGGCTGGGCGAGCCGCTGCCCGACGACGCCCTGGAACCGTCCGGGCTGATCCTGCCGTCCCCGGACGCCAGCCTGGACGAGGTCAGGAAGATGCTCAACGACGACGGGCTCATCCCGGGTTGAGGCGCGCGTCCCGAGGTGAGCCGGGCCACGATCGGCTCCACGGGGCGAGCGGACCAGTACCGTGGGCGACTGTGCAGTATCCGCTCAGGAAAGCCCTCACCGGCCCCAGGTGCTGGTTGCGCGCCCACCAGGGCACAGCCGACGCCGGGCTGGCCGCCGCCGTCCTCGGGGTGATCCTGCTCGGCGGCACCAGCGGCGTCCACAGCTACGAGCTGGGGACGGCCGGTATCGCCCTGGCCGCCTTCTCGTGCGCGTCACTGGCGCTGCGCCGCCGCTTCCCGTGGGCCGTGCTGGTCTTCACCTGCGCGCTGTCCGCCGTCTTCATCACCCTGCGCCCGGCCGACGGCCGGGTCCCGGTGATCCTGGCCGCCGCGGTCGCGCTCTACACCGTCGCGGCCCGTACCGACCGCTCCACCACCTGGACCACCGGCCTGCTGGCCTGCGTCGGCCTGACCGCGCTCGCGATGGTCTTCGGCTGCGGCCCCTGGTACGGGCAGGCCAACCTCGCCGTCTTCGCCTGGACCGGCATGGCCGCCGCGGCCGGTGACGCGGTCCGCAGCCGCCGGGCGTACGTGACCGCGGTGGAGGAGCGGGCGCTGCGCGCCGAGCAGACCCGCGAGGAGGAGGCCAAGCGGCGGGTCGCCGAGGAGCGAATGCGGATCGCCCGCGAGCTGCACGACGTCGTCGCCCACCACATCGCGCTGGTCAACGTCCAGGCCGGGGTCGCGGCGCATGTCATGGACAACCGCCCCGACCAGGCCAAACAGGCTCTCGCCCATGTCCGGGAGGCCAGCCGCTCCGCGCTCCACGAGCTGCGCGCCACCGTCGGCCTGCTGCGCCAGTACGGCGAGCCCGAGGCGCCCAGGGAGCCCGCCCCCGGGCTGGCGCTGCTCGACCAGCTCCTCGACGGCTTCCAGCGCGCCGGGCTGCACGTCACCGTCGAGGACGACGACGGCGCGGGCGCGGACGGCGACCCGGACGCGCCGCTGCCCGCCAGCGTCGACCTCACCGCGTACCGGGTGATCCAGGAGTCGCTCACCAACGTCCAGAAGCACGCGGGCCCCGGCGCGGACGCCGTCGTCAGGATCCGCCGCGAGCCCGGTGTGCTGGAGGTGGTCGTGGACGACGACGGCGCGCCCGGCACGGCCGCCTCGCTGCTCCCGGCCGGAACCCTGCCGAGGCCGGGCCGGAGCGCCGACGGCCCGGTGCCGCCGGGCATCCCCTGCCCGGCCGACCCGCCGGACGGCAGCACCGGCGGCCACGGCCTGCTCGGCATGCACGAACGCGCGGGCGCCCTCGGCGGCATGTGCCGGGCCGGTGCCCGCCCCGGCGGCGGGTTCCGGGTCTGGGTCCGGCTGCCGCTCACCGCCCCGCCCACCCCGCGGCCCGCGACCGCGCCGCCGACCGCCCAGGGCAGCGCCGGATGACCGCCCAGGACCGGGCTCCGGCCCGGCCGCTGAGGGTGCTGCTCGCCGACGACCAGGCGCTGCTGCGCGGCGCGCTGCGGGTGCTGGTGGAGTCCGAGCCGGACATGGAGGTGGTGGGGGAGGCGGCCGACGGGGCGGTGGCGGTGCAGCTCGCCCGCGCGGCACGGCCCGACGTGGTGCTGATGGACATCCGGATGCCGGGCACCGACGGGCTCGCCGCGACCCGCGAGATCACCGGGGACCCGGATCTGTCGGGGACCGCGGTGCTGGTGCTGACCACCTTCGAGGCCGACGAGTACGTGGTGGGGGCGATCCTCGCCGGGGCCGCGGGCTTCCTCGGCAAGGGCGCCGAGCCCGACGAACTCCTGGGCGGCATCAGGACGGTGGCCGCGGGTGACGCGCTGCTCTCGCCGTCCGCCACCAAGAGCCTGATCGCCCGCTTCGTCTCCCAGCACAGCGGTGGCGGCGTCGCCACGGTCGCCGGACTGGACACGCTCACCGTCCGGGAGCGCGAGGTGCTGGTCGAGGTGGCGGGCGGACTGTCCAACGACGCCATCGCCGTACGCCTCGGGGTCAGCCCGCTCACCGTCAAGACCCACATCAACCACACCATGGCCAAGCTCGCCGCCCGCGACCGGGCCCAACTGGTCGTCGCCGCCTACGAGTCGGGCCTGGTCCGGCCGCAGACCCGCTGAGCCGCGGGATCAGGGGAAGGTGCCGGAGGGGATGTACGGCGCCGGCGGGCGCATGCCGCGCAGGCAGACGAACCCGGCGTTGGCGATGTCCAGCCCGGCGGCGATCCCCACGTCCAGCGCCCAGTCCTGCTCGGCGGTCAGCCCGTGGACCCGCGCGGTCTCGCCCTCCGGCACGCTCAGCAGCGCGGCGGTCAGCAGCCGGGTGGCCAGCCGGCGTGAGGTGGCGGCGAGCATCTCGACGGTGCCGCCGCGGGTGTAGCAGTAGCCGCTGCCCGCCAGGTCGTCGACCACGAACAGCCGGTGGTGGCGGAGCAGTTCCTCGTGGTCGGCGCCGTGCGCCCCGCCGCGGGTCCTGCGGTCGACGGAGTCCATCATGTCGCGGTGCCGCTCGGTGCCCTCGTGCACGGCGCCGTCCAGCGGCTTCAGCCCGCCGGCGTCCACCGGCCCGGTCAGCCGCATCGCCGGGTGCAGCGTGAAGCCCGCCCTGCGGTACGTACGGGCCGCCACCGGGTCGGGCGGGCAGCCGATGATGCCGCGCAGGCAGGCCCGCCCGTGCACCAGCGCCCGCGCCAGCAGCGCCTTGCCGACGCCCTTTCCCTGGGCGCCCGGCACCACCGCGAGCAGCGAGAGCCCCCAGGTGCCCTCGCGCCGCGAGGACAGCACGACCCCCATGGGGCCCGCCGTCTCGTCCTCGACGACCCAGCAGCCGCCGGGGTCGGTACGGGTCAGGTGCCGGGTGGTGCCGTGGTGGCGGGCGGTCCGCTCCGGCGGCCAGTCGGTGTCCGCGGGCTCGCCCCCGAGGGTGCGGGAGGCGCCGAAGGCGGCGGCCGCCACCACCCGCACGACCTCGGCGTCCTCGTCGTCGTCACGTACCGGTCGAAGGATCACGCCCCCATTTTCGCCCCGGCGGTCACGGCAGGGCGAGCATCTGCTCCAGCGCCAGCTTGGCGAAGTGCTCGGTCTCCGCGTCCACCTGGATCCGGTTGACCAGCTTGCCGTCGGCCAGCGACTCCAGCGTCCACACCAGGTGCGGCAGGTCGATCCGGTTCATGGTCGAGCAGAAGCAGACGGTCTTGTCGAGGAAGACCACCTGCTTGTCCGGGTGGGCCTTGGCCAGCCGGCGTACCAGGTTCAGCTCGGTGCCCAGCGCCCACGCGGATCCGGCCGGGGCCGCGTCCAGCATCTTGATGATGTGCTCGGTGGAGCCCACGTAGTCGGCGGCGCTGACCACCTCGTGGCGGCACTCGGGGTGCACCAGTACGTTCACCCCCGGTATCCGGGCGCGGACGTCCTCGACCGAGTCCAGCGAGAAGCGGCCGTGCACCGAGCAGTGGCCGCGCCACAGGATCATCTTGGCGGCGCGCAGCTCCTCGACGGTCAGTCCGCCGTTGGGCTTGTGCGGGTTGTACAGGACGCAGTCCTCCAGGGACATGCCCATGTCCCGCACCGCGGTGTTGCGCCCGAGGTGCTGGTCGGGCAGGAAGAGCACCTTCTCGCCCTTGTCGAACGCCCACTCCAGCGCGCGCTCCGCGTTGGAGGAGGTGCAGATGGTCCCGCCGTGCCGGCCGGTGAACGCCTTGATGTCCGCCGAGGAGTTCATGTACGAGACGGGGACGGTGACATCCGCCACGCCCGCCTCGGTGAGCACGTCCCAGCACTCGGCGACCTGCTCGGCGGTGGCCATGTCGGCCATCGAGCAGCCGGCGGCCAGGTCGGGCAGGATCACCTGCTGCCGCTCGGAGGTGAGGATGTCGGCCGACTCGGCCATGAAGTGCACACCGCAGAAGACGATGTACTCGGCCTCGGGCCGGGCCGCGGCGTCCCGCGCCAGCTTGAAGGAGTCACCGGTCACGTCCGCGAACTCGATGACCTCGTCGCGCTGGTAGTGGTGGCCGAGGATGAAGACCCGGTCGCCGAGGCGGGCCTTGGCGGCGCGGGCGCGCTCCACCAGATCCGGGTCGGACGGCGCGGGAAGGTCGCCCGGACAGTCGACCCCGCGCTCGCTGCGCGGGTCGGACTCGCGGCCGAGCAGAAGCAGTGCGAGCGGCGTGGGCTGAACGTCCAGCGTTGGCGTGGTGGTCACGGGCCCGTAGCCCTTTCTTTGCAGAGCAGACCTTTTCGTCTACTTGACACTATCTATCATAGCTCCTTCGTGTCAGATTGACGATGGCCGTCATGTCAATGTGACGCATTCCCTTGAGCGAGCAGCGGTGTGCGAGCATGGTGAGGGAACAAGCCGCAGCGGACCCGGAATGAATCCGAGCGGCCACCGGTTAGCAGTCGGTAGCCAGCAGTCCGTACAACCCGGGAGAGAAGCACATGACGGTTCAGGACGAGACCACCACGAGCGACGGCATCCTCCTGTCGGACGCCGCCGCCGAGAAGGTGAAGAACCTGCTGGAGCAGGAAGGCCGCGAGGACCTCGCTCTGCGTGTCGCCGTCCAGCCCGGCGGCTGCTCGGGCCTGCGCTACCAGCTCTTCTTCGACGAGCGCTCGCTCGACGGCGACGTCGTCAAGGACTTCGGCGGCGTCAAGGTCGTCACCGACCGGATGAGCGCCCCGTACCTGGGCGGCGCCTCCATCGACTTCGTGGACACGATCGAGAAGCAGGGCTTCACGATCGACAACCCGAACGCCACGGGCTCCTGCGCCTGCGGCGACTCGTTCCACTGACGCCGATCCCCACCGGAACCGCGCGGGACTGACAGCGGCGGCCGCACCCTCCGTCCGAGGGTG